>DATNFM010000228.1:0-43232 GCA_035606435.1 Streptosporangiaceae bacterium
CCCCCACCCGCCATCAACCCCACCCACAACTTCTTCGACCTCGGCGGCGACTCACTCCTGCTGCTGCGCGCGAACCGCGATCTGCGGCGCCTGTTGCGGCGGGACATACCGGTTGTCGCGATGTTCGCCCATCCTTCGATCCGAGCCATGGCCGCGTATCTGAGCGCGGAGTCCAGCGCGCCGTCCAGCGCGCCGTCCGCGGTGCTTGCCCGGGGGGACGACCCCGCATCAGCCCCCGCGACCACCGGACGCCGCCGAGGTGCGATGCGCAAGGAGGCGATGACCTATCGGCACCGGCGAAGCCGCTGAGTCGGACGCACCCGCGGACTTCAGCGCCGTCATCAGGCGGAGCTACCCGGACACCTACCTGGTGATCGCCCCGCCGCGAAGCTGCTCTACGCTCACCGCGCGGATCTTGTGGAACTGCCAGCGGATCGCGTTCTATTCACACGAACCATTCGACGCGATCTATCACCGCAACGCCGCCGTCTCATCGGCGCTCACCAGGCTTCTGCATCCAGTCGATCTGAGGGAGCACAGCCAGCTAAGGCCGATCAGCGGATCCGGCTTGCTGATCAAGGAGCTCTCCTTCCAGGTCGGCGACTGCTTTCCGCTCCTGGCCAGCCTGACCACGCATCCGATCTTGTTCCTGCTGCGAGACCCTCGGCTCACGGTCGCCTCCCGCATGCGCATGCGAGAGAAGATCGGCCAGCCAGCGTTGTTCCCGGTGCGCGAGTCTGGCTGGGAACAACTGCCCGGTCAGGTTGAGTACTGCCGGGCCCGCGCGATTCCGCATCTCCTCGTGGACACGACCGATCTGCGGCGGGATCCGGCGCGGATCGTGTCGGCGATCTGCGCGGCCATCGGCCTTCCCTATGCCGACGAGGTCCTGCACTGGGCTCCGGCGCAGGGATTACGCTTCGGCCTGTCGGTGCAGGAGCAGGAAGAATGGAATACGCGGGTACTCGCCAGCACCGCCGTCGACCCGCCGGATGAGGAACTGCCCGGGCTCGCCACCTTTCCCGGCGCCGGCGGCATGCGCGGCCACGTCGAAGCCGCGCTCGCTACCTATCGTTCGCTGCTCGAGGCGCCGGAGCGGTTACGCAATTCCGGCTAGCCGGGATCCCTGCCTGGCCCTATGATTTCGAGCACCTTGCCGCGCCGGGCCAGGTCTCTTCGGTCACTGCCTCGGCCTGGGGATCCGGGTCTGGATTTCCTCGAACCGCAGCGGCGGGCCAAGCAGAACCGGGTCTTTGACCGCGACGAACGCGCGGCGCCTGCGGTGTTCATAATCCCAGCAGCCCGTGTAGTCGGTAAATTCGGGTTTGAGCATCCGGACCGAATACCCGAACTGGCGCAGCAACTCGACGACGGCCTGCGCGGTCGGATACATCACCATCGGCCTGCCGACCGCGTTCGGGGGGATCTCCGGTGATTCATAGCGAATCTCCAGGTACGTCCCCGGAGCTAGCGAAAGCGCCGTATCCACAATGACGATTTGCGCGCCCGCCGCGTGAATCCGCTCGAAGAGTTCGACGGGTTTGCTGATGTGGTACAGCAATCCCAGGCACAGCACGATGTCGAAGGGCCCGAGCCGGGCATAGTCGAGGTCGAAGATATCGGCGCACCTAAATTCGTAGCGCTCGGCCCGTATCTTATTAACGTCAAAAACGAAATTCGCCTGATCGACGTGCATCTGGCGGGCGTCCACGCCGACGACGTGATCGCATCCGGCCTGGACGACCCGCATTGCCCAGAAGCCGGCGTTGCAGCCCAGGTCGAGTACCCGCTTACCAGCGAGCGATCCGCCTAGGAGACTGACCAGCGGCTCCAGAAAGTATTTCGCCCGCTGTTTATGACGATTGATTTGATCTTGACGCCAGATGGGGGTGACGTGGCCATCGAGGACGAACTGGTAGTGCCAGCGCGGGAAGCTGGCTATGGTCCGCTCTATCTCATCGGAGCTCAGGTCCGTCATTGATCCCAATCCCACCCGCCACCGCCCGCGGCGGCGTCTAGGACCATGAGGGTCATGCCCGCAATGGTCGGGGCCTCGAAAATGGTGGGCAGCGGAAGTTCCACCGCGAACTCCTCGAATACGCGGGCGATCACCTGGGTGGCCGCCAGCGAGTCCCCTCCCGACTGGAAGAAATCCTGGTCCCGGCCCACCGTTGCACCACCAAGCGCGTCCGCGAAGATCTGAGCGAGGACTTGCTCTATCTCATCCTGGGACAGCGTCGGCTCAGCCGGCTCCGGTGCCTGGTCGGCGGCCGTCTCATCGGCGGCAACGTCCGCCGGGGAGTCCGTCTGGGCGGCCGGAGCGGGCAGCGCGGACCGGTCGACCTTGCCGTTAGGCCGCACCGGGAGGGCATCGAGGATCACGAGGGCCGAAGGGACAAGGTAAGGAGGCAATTGCGCGCGCAGGTTGTCCAGCACCCCGGCCGCGGAGACGCCGGGGCCCGCCGGGACCACGTACCCCACTAGCCGGCGTTCGCCCGGCCGGTCCTCCCGCACCGTCACCACGGCCTGCCGGACCGAACCGTCGGCTCGCAGCGCCGCCTCGATCTCGCCTGGCTCGATGCGGAAACCCTTGAGCTTGATCTGGTCGTCGGCCCGGCCGAGGATCTCAAGCTGGCCGTCCGCCCGCCATCGCGCGATGTCGCCCGTCCGGTACAGCCGTCGGCCCGGCTCCCCGAACGGGTCGGGCAGGTACCGCAGCGCGGTCAGCCCGGGATGGCGCAGATAGCCGCGAGTGACTCCGTCCCCGCCGAGGTACAGTTCGCCGCGTACGCCTATCGGCACCGGGCGCAAGGCCTGGTCGAGCACGTACGCCGAGGTGTTGGCGATTGGCCGCCCGATCGGCACGGACCGCAGGTCGGGGTCGATTACCTGCGGCAACCGATAGCACGTCGCGAAGGTGGTGCACTCCGTGGGCCCGTAGATATTGCTGAGCCGCGTGTCCGGATACCGGCCGAGCGCACGCCCGGCGTGATCGGGGTCCATCGCCTCCCCGCCGATCAGCAGTTCCGCCACGGTCGCCAGCGTGTCCGGCGCGTGGTCGACGATGGAATCGAAAAGCCTGGCGGTGAGGAACATCGTGTCGACCGCGCAGTCCCGGATGACGTGCTGCACGTCGTGATGGGCGCTGATCGCGGCCGGGAAGACGACGCACGTGCCGCCATGGAGCAGCGGCCCCCACAATTCAAAGGTGGACGCGTCGAACGCGACCGGGGCCAGGGCAAGGAACGTGCTGGTCGGACCGAACCGCACGTAGCTCGAGCCAGAGAGCAGCCGAATCACGTTCCGGTGGGTCACCATGACCCCCTTGGGAGCTCCGGTGGATCCCGAGGTGTAGGCCACGTACGCCAGGTTGTCGGGATGAGGCAAGCCGCCGAGGTTGCCGGCCTGGTGACCGGCTGCCTGCGGCCAGTCACCGTCGGCGCAGGTCAAGACCCGGTAGCCCGCGGGCAGCTGGCCCAGTAGTCCCTCATCGGCCACGATGACGGCGATCGCGGCGTCTTCGGCCATCAGCCGCAGCCTTCGCTCAGGGAACGCGGGATCCAGCGGCAGGTACGCGCCTGCCGCCTTCACTATCGCGAGCAGAGCGACCATGAGGTCGGCCGAGCGGTTCATGCAGACGCCGACCGGCGAGTCGGGCCCCACCCCGGCCTCGCGCAGCCAGCGGGCCACGCGGTTGGCTCTGGCGTTGAGCTCGCCGTAGCTGAGCGCGGCCGCGCCGCACCGCACCGCCGTCGCCTCCGGCCGCGCGCCGACCTGCTCTTCGAACAACTCGGGGATCGTCCGAGACCGCGGATAGGGAACGGCCGTGGCGTTCCAGTCCGAGAGCACGAGCCGCCGCTCCGGTTCAGGAAGCAGCGGCAGCTCCGATAGCCGTTGCCCGGGATCGGCCGCGACGCCGGCCAGCAGCGTCTCGTACTCGGCGGCCCAGCGCCGGACGGTGGCCTCCTCGTAGAGGCTCTTGTTATAGATCACGTCGAGCGACAGCTCCTGGCCGTCTTGGACGACCGTGAAGATGAAGTCGAAGGTAGCGGCCCTGGTGCTTGGCGGGATGGTCGCGCGCACCGTGCAGTTCTCGCCGAAGTCGATACCGGACCTGGTCTGCTCGATATTGAACACGGTGGAAATATGGGCGAGCCGGCGCGGATCTCTGGGCAGGCCCAGATCCTCCGCCAGGCGGATCAGCGGGTAGGCACCGTGCTTATAGGCCGCGAGCAGACCACGGCGCACGTCCTGCAGCAAGACGGAGAACCGGACGTCGCCGGCCAGCTCCGGTGACCGCAAGGCGAGCAGGTTGGCGGAATGGACGACGAGGTCTCCGTCATCGGGCAGATCCCGGTTGGCGAAAGGCGCGCCGATCACCAGGTCGGAACGTCCGGTTAAGCGGAACGCGAAGGCCTCGAACGCTGCCAGCATCGTCATGAACAAGGTGCAGGATTGCTCGACGCTCAGCCTGCGGATTCGCTGGGCCAGGCCGCCGGGCAGCGGCACGCGCAGCCGATCTCCGGCGTAGTTGCGCACGGCTGGCCGCGGACGGTCGGCGGGCAGATCGAAGGACCGGAAGCCGTCCTTGAACACCTCGGTCCAGTAACCGCGGTCGGCGGCCAGGTCGGCCTGGCGGGCCGGCGATGCCTGGTACTGCTGGTAAGCGGCGAGCGAAGGCGCCGGAGGCAAGGACGGCGACAGGCCAGCGCATCTGGACTTGTAGAGCGCTCCGAGATCCGCGGTCAGGATCCGGCCGGCCCACCCGTCGGCGACGATGTGATGCAACATGATCACGAGCTCGTGGACATCGTCCTCAAGCCGCAGCAGCTGAGCCCGGGCCAGCGGTGCCTGGGTGAGGTCGAAGGGCACCTGCGTGTCATTGGCCAGGATTTTGCGCACGGTCGCGGCACGCTGATCTGGCGAAAAGTGCCGCAGGTCGATGACCGGCAGGTCGAGGTCCGCATGCCCGACGATGCGCAGGTCGCCTGAGGGCACGATCGAGGCTCTCAGCGCTTCATGCCGAGCCGCGAGTTCCTGCAGGGCACCGGCCAGTGCTCGCAGCTCGAGCGGACCGGTGAGCTGAACGACCAGCGGCCAGTTATAGCTGGTCGAAGCCGCCGGGCTCATCTGGCTGGCTAGCCATACTTCTCGTTGCTGATCGGTGAGCCTCATGCGCCGAGGTGTCCCTCCAGGAGTTCAAGCTGCCTTCTCATCACATCGAGCTGCGCGTGACACAGGGCCTCGGCGTCATCGGCGGCCACGCCAGCGACATCGGCGGCCACGCCAGCGACGTCAGCGGCCACGCCGACGCCTCCGCCGTCTTGCTCAGCTCGCCCGCCGGTGATCCAGTGCCGCCGCCGGTCAAGCGGGTAGCCGGGCAGCGCCAGTCGACGCCGCCGCTCGCCGTCACCGAACGCGGACCAGTCCACCGGGCCGCCAGCGGCCCACAGCCTGCCGGCCGTGGTGTACAGGAAGGCGAGCCCGGAGCCCGTTTCGCCCGGGTGCGGCAGCGAGGCCAGTACCGGCTGGGTCGCCTTGCGGGCCGGATGGCGGAGCGCCAGCGACGACAGCGCCCGTCCTGGCCCGACCTCGATGAGCGCCCGGTTCGGCGAGTCAAGCAGCGACTCGATGCCCGCGGAAAACCGCACCGTGTCCCGCAAATGCCGCGCCCAGTAGGCCGGGCTGGTCGCTTGTTCAGCGCTGATCCAGCCTCCGGTGGTGCCGGAGATATAGGGAATCTTCGGCGCTGCCAGCTGCAGCGTCCCCGCGAAAGCCTCGAACTCGTCCAGGATGGGCTCGGTCATGGCCGAATGGCCGGCCGCGCTGATCGGCAGCAGCCGGGCGGATATCCCCTGGCCGACCAGCTTGTCGCCGAACTCGGTGACGGCCCTCGCGGGACCAGACACCACCGTCATATCCGGCGCGTTGACCGCCGCGACGCTCAGCTGACCGTCGAGCAGGCGGACCACCTCGCTCTCGGGCAAGGCGACGCTGAGCATCGCCCCGGCGGGAAGTGACTGGATCAGCCGGCTGCGGACCGCCACCAGCCGCAGTGCCTGCGGGAGGTCAAGCACCCCGGCCAGGCAGGCGGCCACGTACTCACCGAGGCTGTGACCGATCATCGCGCTGGGGCGTACCCCCCAGGACATCCACAGGCGGGCGAGCGCGTACTCCGTGGCGAACAGCGATGGCAGCACCTGAACCGGCGGTCTCTCGTCGTCGGCGGGCGGTGCGTCGGGATACAGTAGCGTCCGGATATCGGCCGCGATCTCTGGCCGCAGCAATTCGGCACAACGGTCAATCTCGGCCCGGAAGACCGGCTCCCATTCGTAGAGTTCACCGGTGGCCGTCTCGTAACGCGCCGATCCGCCGGGGAACATGAAGGCGACCGCCTTCGGCTCACCGGCCAGATCCTCGAACCTGCCCTCCGTCTGATCCGCGGTCAGCACGGCGGCGGCGGTCTGGACGTCCGCGCACACGGTGACCAGCCGATGAGGCAGTTCTCGCCTGCCGATCCGCAACGTGTGCGCCCCGTCAGCCAGGCAGGTGCCCGGGTTGTCCTTCAAGAAGGCGCCGATGCGCCTGGCCTGCAGATCCAGCGCGGGCGGGTTCGTCGCCGAGAGGGTGATCACCTGGCAGGGCGCGGCCGGGCCGCCCGGCTCTGGTTCTGGCGCCTCCTCCAGGACGACGTGCGCGTTGGTCCCGCCGATGCCGAACGAGCTCACCCCGGCCCGGCGCGGACCGCCCGTCCGCGACCAGGGCCGCAGCGACGCATTGACGAAGAACGGACTACGGTCGAAGTCGATTTCCGGGTTCGGCCGCTCGAAATGCAGGCTCGGCGGGATGGCCCCGTTCTCGAGCGCGAGGACGACCTTGATGAAGCCCGCGACGCCGGCGGCGGCATCGGTGTGACCGATGTTGGTCTTCACCGAGCCGATCGGACAGTACTGGACTTCGTCGGTCTGCTCTCGGTAGGCGGCGGTAAGCGCCGCTATCTCGATGGGATCCCCGAGCGGGGTAGCCGTCCCGTGCGCCTCGACGTAGCCGACCATCTCGGCCGGGACGTCGGCGACCTCAAGCGCCTCGGAAATGGCCGCCACCTGGCCGCTGACACCGGGCGCGGTGTAGCCGACCTTGGCCGAGCCGTCGTTGCTGAGCGCCGAACCCTTGATGACCGCGTGGATCTGATCTCCGTCAGCGATCGCCTCCACCAGCGGTTTCAGCAGGACCACTCCGGCGCCGCCGCTTGGAATCGATCCGTCGGCGCGGGCGTCGAAAGCCCGGCAGTGGCCGTCGCGGGCGGTGACACCCTGCTGGCAGAAATAGCCGACCTGCTGGGGCACGCGCAGCGAGACGCCACCCGCGAGCGCCATGTCGCACTCCCGGTTGAGCAGGCTCTGGCAGGCCAGGTGGATCGCCACCAGTGACGTGGAGCACGTGGTCTGCACCGTGATAGCGGGCCCGCGCAGGTCGAGCCGGTAAGAGACGGAGGTCGTGAGGTGATCTTTGTCGTTGGCGATGAGGATGGTCCTGCGCCCCAGGAGCTTAGCCAGCTCCTGATTCGCCTCGACCAGATTCATGTAGTCGCTGCGAGCCTGGCCGCCGAATATGCCGATCGAGCCATCGAAGCGGTTCGGGTCGTAGCCCGCTGACATCAGCGCTTCCCACGAACATTCGAGCATCAGGCGCTGCTGCGGGTCGAGAATGTCGGCCATGCGGGGAGTCAGTCCGAAGAAGTCGGCATCGAACATCTCAATGCCGTCGACCACGCCTCCGGCCGGCACGTATTCGGCGTCGCGAAGAACAGCAGGGTCGACGCCGGATTCCCTGAGCTCTCTCGGGCCGAATCTCGAGATCGATTCCACTCCGCGGCTGAGGTTCTCCCAGAACTCGACCACGTTGCCGGCGCCGGGATAGCGGCACGCCATTGCGATGACCGCTATCTCCATTGCCGCGTGGGCGCCCGCAGGTGCTGTTGAGTGCGTCATGCTGCCCTGCGATCCTCCCTGCGCGCATCACGCCGGACGGTACGGAGACATGTCGATATCGGGGTACCGCGCCGCCACTCCCGCTATCGTCTCGTCGTCCCAGTACGGGTGACCGGCAGGCGGGAATCCCAGCATCTCGCGCTGCCGAGGCGAGGCGTTGACGATAAACGACTGAAGCTGCCGCGTGTTGGCTCGCGGTGAAGCCGGCGGCCAGCCTTGCGTCGACATCCAGGTGGCGGCGTTCGCGCGGTAGGTAATGAAATGAACGAATCGTGCGGCCCGGGATCCGCTCATGGCCGAGCCTCGGTGGAACGTCCTGGCGCTCATCACGAGCAGGGAACCGGCCGGGGCCAGCACCGGATGCGCGTCCTCGTAGAGTTGCGGCGCCGCCTCACGCGAATGAGTCACGTAAGGGATGGCCGGGCCTTCCGACGGCGACTCCGACAGCAGTGCCATGCCCTTGGTGACCTGCTGAGAGATGATATAGGTCGGTCCGTGTTCCTCGGTCACGTCGGAGTAGTAGAGAATCATCGGCACCTGGCGGAAGACTCCGTCGTCGCGCGGGTAGACGAGTTGGTTCGGTCCCCAGGCATCGCAGTGCATCACCTCATCGGGCCCGCCGGGCGGATCCGAGGACGCGTACTTGGCTTGCAGGCGCGACTCGGCCAGGCGCAACTCCCTCGTGCCGAGCAGGTCTTCCATGAAGGCAATCAGTTCCGGATGCGTGCTTATGTAGTTCAGCGCATCGCCGGAGAACGGAAATTCGATGTAGGAGGGGAGCCTCGCGTAGCGTTCTGGCGTCGCGAAATATCTGTCCGGGCTGGGGAAGTACTGGCTCAGGCAGGCACGGCCGGATTTCAGTTCGGCGGGCGTCAGGAAGTTTTCAATGACTACATAGCCATGGGTGACCAGGTGTTCGATGTCATCGGTGGTGATTCTCCGCCGGTCAGACATTACCGCTGGCCCCAGCCGACATGAGGCCATCAGCCCGCATCGTCCTGACCGTGTCCGTCACGGCTTCCGCCACCGCCGTCACGTCCTCGTCGGTATGTGCCGTAGACAGATAACAAGTTCTGCCCTCCCACACGTAAATGCCGCGCAGCAGCAGGTTGTAGAAAAAGATGTCAACGAATCTGACGCCGCCATGGAACACGAACCTGAATAGTGACGCGAAGCTGACCACGTGGATGGGAACCTGCTCGTTCTCGAAGAACTCATTCAGTCTCGATACGAGGCCAGCGGTGCGCGCGTTGAGCTTTTCCTGAAGGGAGCTGCCCTCATCGCGCAGATGCTTTTGCACCGCGTGCGCGGCGGCCATGACCAGCGGGTGCTTCCAGAAGGTACCGGCGAAGAACGTCGTCTCGGCGCACGGCCATGAGTCGTCGCCGTAGGCCCAGACGCCGCCGTCGATCGCGGCCATGAAATCGGCGTTGCCGGTGACCGCGCCGATCGGCATGCCACCGCCGATGACCTTTCCGTAGGTCACGAGATCCGCGCGGATCCCGAACCACGCCTGCGCTCCGCCCGGGTGCAGGCGGAATCCGGTAATGATCTCGTCGAAGATCAGCGCGGCGCCGATCCGCGTGGAGAGGTCCCGCAGTTCGCCGAGCCACTCGGCCGGCTGGACCTGCGGCCGGCGGCTCTGCACCGGCTCGACGAGAACCGCGGCGATCTCATCGCCGTGCCGGGCGATCACGTCAAAGGCCGCGGGTTCCCCGAACGGCGCGACGATCACGTCCTCGAGCATGGACGCGGGGATGCCAGGCGCGAGCGGCATCGCAAGACCCGGCCGGCTGCTCGGGTCCGTGGACGCCCGGGCGAGAATCCCGTCATAGGTTCCGTGAAAGCACCCGGAGAACAAGGCGATCTTCGACCGGCGGGTCTTGGTCCTGGCCAGCCGCAGCGCCGCCATGACCGCTTCGGTGCCCGAGTTAACGAAGGCGACCCGCTCGACTCCGGTGAGTTCGGCCAGCAGCGCGGCCGTCGGGCCGGCCAGGCCGGAGTAAGGCCCGATCGGCATCCCGCGCGGCAACTGCTCGGCTATCGCCGCGGTGACGAACGGCGGGCTATGCCCGAACAGGTTCACGCCGTAATCCATCGTGATGTCGAGGTACTCGTTGCCGTCGACATCGAAGAAATGCGAACCATTCGCCCGGTCGGCGACTATCGGATAGACGATCTCCTTCCACGCCAGCTGGAAGCCCGCGACCGCCCTGTTGTCGGCATGGACCGGGCGGTAGCGACCTGCCAGCCGCTTCGACCCCGGCGTCCGTTCCTGCAGCTCGGCGGTGAGCCGTTCCACGTGCTCGCGGGCCGGTCCCGTCACGCCGCCCGCCTCGCGCGGGCGGATAGGCGCGTAAGGAATGAAGACGGGCGGATCCGATGCGGCGACCGGCTCTGGCCGAGGCTGCGGCTGGACCCGAGGCAGCGGCTCAGGCTGAGGCTGGGCCTGGGGCTCTGCCTGCGGCGCGGGCCCGGATCGGATCGGGAACCGGCTCTGCCGAAGCAATTCCAGCTGCTTGCTCATCACCTCAAGCTGGGAACGCAGCACCGAGGGAATGTCCGATCCCGTCACCACTGCCGTCGTCGGCACCACGTAATCAGGCGCGGGCGCTTCCCGGATTTCCCGCTCCTCCAGCGCTCCCTGGGCGTCCTGAACGGCCTGTCCCAGAGCCACGTCGACCGCGATCTCGCTCGATTCGGGGTAAGGCGAAGACGAGGGCGGAGGCGCAGGCAGAGGCGCAGGCAGGGGCTGCGGCGGAGCCTGAACCCGAGCACCGCCGCCCTGAGCCCCCACGTAGGCAGATAAGAGCTCGATATTCGTATATTCCGCCAGAAGGTCGCGGAACGGCACTTTCACGCCCAGCCGGTCACTGATAGCCTGACTAGCGCGCATAAGCAGCAGAGAATCGGCGCCCAACTCTAAGAAATCGGACCGCGGCGCGATTGACGAAGCCGATACACCGAGCAGTTCGCCAAAGATTTCCTGCAGCGCGGACCTTAAGTGATGGGCGGCATCTTGAGGAATCATTAAATCCTCACGCGCACAGCGGACACAGGATGTGCGCCTCTTCGCGGTACAGAGCCAACCATTTCTTTCTAGCACAATTGCCCCACGCCGTGGAACCCCTAGCGACCCGCAGACCCAGCAGGCCCGCAGAAGCGGCAGGCCCAGCACCCGGCAGGCCGCCAAGCCACCCACATCCCCCGGGACGCCGGCCTGAGCAAGCAAGCCGAAGGCCAGCAGGCGGCCGGCGGCCCGGGGAGATAGTGACGCGGGTAGTGCGAGTTAGCCGACGAAGCCTCTGGTCAAGATGACGTTCGAGCACGCCTGAATCGAACTGGGCCTCAGCCCGCGCCGATCTTTGCCAGCCGCGCGGTTTGGGCGAACGCGGTTCTGATCGATTGCACGACCTGGTCGGGGTTGATGTGAAATTCCTGCCAGTTGAAGTGGACGACCTGGAAGCCGGCGTCGCGGAGTTCGGCGTCGCGTTGCAGTTGCCTGCGGGCGACGCCTGGGTCCTGGTACTTGGCGGCGCCGTCGGCTTCGGCGATGGTGGCGTGGGCGGGCCAGTAGAAGTCGACGCGGGCGATCACCCGGCCGTCGCCGCCGACTTCGGCCTGCAGTTCCGGTGGCGGGAGCCCGGCGTCGTGGAAGGCCACCCGGGCGATCGACTCGAACGCGGACTCGGCGAGCCCGTCGCTGAAGTCGGCTACCTGCCGCGCCCGCGCGATCCCGGGCCAGCCCCGGCAGGCGCCGATGACCGCGTAGAGTTCGTTCTTGGTCGTCTGTCTGCCGTGCAGCGCCGAGTCGGCGGTCACGACGCCGTCGCGCACGGGGGTCGTGCGCGCGAGGTCAATAACCGTGCGAGCGACGGTGGTCACCGGGATCCCGCTGACCATGGTGCGGTGTCCGGCCGGGATCGCGGCGACGTGCATGCGGGTGCCGGGCCTGGCTGTCTTGCTTCCGCGTGTTCCTGGCGGGCGGGCGACGTCGATGGCATCGGACCGGGCCCGGCGCAGCAACTGGAGTCCATGCAGCGTGGCGGCGGCCCGGTGGCTCAGGATTGCCTCTGGTCCGGCTGCGGTGACTGCCGCGGCGAGGAGCAGTGCGGTGCTGCCGCCCTTGGCCGCCTTGACCTGGTTGGCCAGCGCGGTCCTGGCGTAGATGCCGTGACCGACGGGCATCAGGGTCCCGCGTCCGAGCAGGATCTTGAGGTCAGAGGGAGTTACCCCGGCGCGGAGGAGTTCGGCTGCGGTGAGTATGCCGGCTAACCGGCGCGAATGGGGTAGTCGATCGAGCGTCATGCCATCATGCTCGCAGTCGCTGCTGACATTTCCGGCTCTCCCTGCCACGGATGCCGCCGTCTTGCCACGCATGCCGCCGCCTTGCCACGGATAACGCCGTCTTGCCACGGATGACGACGCCTTGCCACGGATTCTGGATAATTTATGTACCTGTTTGACCTGTTTTACGAGTCAGAAATCCGTGGGAAGACGCAGAAATCCGTGGGAAGTGACCGTTCGGCGGGAGGCGGACCCTGCGGGGAGTGGCGCGAGTGGCTGGTGGGATCTGCGTGACTGGCCGGTCGCGGCGGCACTGGGGAAACGGGCGAGAACGGCAGACCGGGCGCGCCACAGGTTCGGCTCGTGGGCTGGAAAGGGCCCGAGCACCGGGTTCGCGTCATGGATCATGCGGAAGGCTACGCCAGGACGATCCTGGTCAGGGAGTTCCTCCGTCAGCGGCAGTCAGGCTGGGCCCGCAGGGTCAGCCTGACCGACGAAGTACCGGACTGGCTGGCAGCGGGCAGCGACCATGACGACGCGATCGACGTCAACGCGGCGCTCGCGGAACTGCCGCCCCGGCAGCGCGCGACGCTCGTACTCCGCTTCTACTGCGACCAGACCGTTGATGAGGTCGCCGAAGTGCTGGGCTGCTCGATCGGCACCGTCAAGAGCCAGACCTCCAAGGGCCTGGGCTCACTGCGGCTGGCGCTGCGCCGGGCCGACCCGATCGGAGATTGCGGCGCGGCGTGGCCAGGTTCGGACGCGATCGCCAGGGAGGTGCGCGACCATGGATGAGAAGGCACTGCGTGCTCAATTCGAGCGCATCGCGCGGGCGAGCCTCCCGCCGAGCACCGTGGACGTGGCCCGCGCCCGCGCGACTGGCCGCCGCCGCCTCCGAATCCGCCGGGCGGGTGTTCCAGCGGCATCGTTCGGTGTCGCCCTGGCCGTCGGCGCCCTGTTCGCCAGCGGCGTCCTGCCTGTCGGCCGGCCGGCCGCGACCACTCACGTACACAAGACGCAGGCACCCAAACCGGCGCCTCCACGCGAGCCCAGGGCTCCGGCCAGTTTCGACCCTCTGGCGATCTACGGGTCTTTTGGCTGGCTGCCTCCCGGCTTCTCCGTGATCAACCCTCCCAGCCCGCAGACAACGACTGAATCCTTCGCGTACGCCGGCCAGAACCACACGGGCATCTCGCTGACGGTCTACGCGGCGGGCCAGTGCTCCTTTTCCGGCCGATTCTGGTTCCCGCGGAAGGGCACGTTCCAGTTCACCGACAACGGCAAGCACAAGCGGTACTTCCACTCGCGACGGTATTCGCACGGCCTGAACTGCGGCAATGTCCAGTCAGTGCCCAATCCGATCCTTCCTGACGGTTACCTGACGGGCGGTCGTCCGGTGTACCTGATGCTGAACTACAACGGTAAGCCGATGGCGCTCGCGTGGCAGTACGCCAGGGATGGCTGGGCGGTAGCCCAGTGGTCAGGCCCGAAGCCTCCGCAGCTCAAAAAGGTGGCCTCCCAGGTTCGCTACCGGTCGAACTGGCGCCTGCGATTCCCGTTCAGGCTGGTCGGCATTCCGGCCGGCTGGACGGTGAGCGGCGCGGGATCTCAGGTCGATGGCGGCAAGCTAAGAGGGTACCTGCTATATCTCCAGGCCGGCCACGATCCGCAGCGCGTCACCATCCTGATCGAGTTTCCGTACCTGGGCAGCAACTGCGAGGGCATGGGCGGCCCGACGCAGAGCGCAACCTTCGATGGCGCCACCGGGTATACCCGCACGTTCGGGCAGGAGGCGTGCTTCGGCAACCTGCACGGCATGTTCGTCTTCATCCACTCCAACCGGCTTGGCAAAGCGATCGGCCTGCTGCATCACATCCAGGTACTCGGGCCGGACCCGGCCAACTGGACGACTCATCCCCTGGGCTGACGGAGCCGGGCCAGGCCGTCCAGGATGAAGTCCAGCACGAACTCGAACTCGCCGGCGGAAGCGGCGGCCTAGAGGAGGCTGGGATGCGAGCCCGCGCAAATCTTTCTATAAATATTGAGTGAAAGATTTGCGCGGGTCTCCCGCGTTGTTTTCCTGAGGATGAGCTTAGTTCAGAGCAGATCGCTCTACCGATTCTCTTGGCAGGCCGGAGGCTGTCGCGGAAGAATAACTACTGCGTTGGTAGCGGGCAGATGCAGGAAAACCTGCAGATTGCATGCCTGGGCTTGCCAGGTTGACGCGTATATCCCGCGCTCGTATCCTTGTTGCCCGAAAAGATCCGAGTTATATGCGATTCCGTGCTGGTGCAGGTAGAGATTGCCGTTCTTCTCATAGAGACTGAAGGTGATGGTCGATCCGGGAGCATCGAAATAGCCATGATGAATTACCGTGAACTTGAAGCTCGTAGGTGTCGGGAAAGTTACCAGCACCCTGGTGGTGCTATGCGGAATGCCAGGGGATGCGTGGAGTGTGCAATAATATTTATTGCCTTCAAACCCGCAATGCTTAACTGGGAACGGGAAGATCGTGTTGATATTTTTCAGGATCTTAACTATGAGGTCCGCTGGGTCTTTATCCTTAAGTTTCTTGACTGGCCCGATGTACCAGTTGCAGTTGTATTTGAAGCTCCAATGAGGGTGATTGAACGAGGTACCATTGCAGCCGGTGGAAACCGAGGGGTCGGCCTGGCTGCTGGCTTCCGGTGCGGCGGCGCAGCGCATGGAGTTGTTGGGGGAGGTTCTCCAGCTTGCCTGGCACGCGATCGACGAGGTGACCGTGGGCACCACGATCGGATCCGGGACCATCTCGATGTTGCTGAGGTCCGGGCCGCACCCGGAGCAGGTGGGGAGGGCGCCGGTGGGGTCGGATTCGGTGGCGGGGTTGTCGGCGGCGTAGGCGTAGGCGTTGAGGTTTTGCGGGTCGCCTGAGTTGAGGAGGGGGTCGGGGGAGATGAAGGAACCGGTGCCCGGCTGGTACTCGCGGGCGCCGAGGTTGGTCAGGCCGGTGGTGGTGTCGCTGGTTCCGCCGACAAAGCCCTTCTGTCCGGTGGGGAAGCTGGACGGGGTGGTGCCGCGGGGGTTGCCGTAGGGGTCGTAGTAGCGGCGGGTGACGGTGAGGGTGGCGGCGCTGATGGCGACGGAGTCGGTGCCCTGCTGGTCGCCGGCGAGGTAGGAGACGCCAGTGCTGCCGGTGCGGGTGGCGACGGAGTGGCTGCCGATGCTGTAGTAGCGGGTGCCGGTGACGGTGCCGCCGGACAGGGTGAGTTCCTCGTCGCTCAGGTTAAGGGTGGTGCTGCCCGGGTCGGCGGTCAGGAGCAGGTTGCCGCCGGCGTCGTAGGTGTAGGTGGTGTTCTGAGCGGTGCCGCCGGCGGGAGTGACGGTGTCCTGGCTGAGCTGGCCGGTGTCGTTCCAGGTCAGTGCCTGGTTCTGGGTGGTGCCGGTGACCGAGGTCAGGGCGCCGTCGGCGTTGTAGCCGTAACTGCTGGCGGTGGTGGTGCCGCCGGGGGCGGTGATGGTCTGGCCGGTGATGGCGTGGGGCCGGGCTGAGCCGGTCGTGGCGGGGTAGGTGTCGGCGGTGGTGGTGACGGCTCCGGCGGGAGTGGTGCTGGTGGTGCCGGTCAGGTTGCCGATGGTGTTGTAGGCGTAGGTGTCCCAGTAGGGCGCCGGGCCGCCTTCGGCCGAGGCCGATGGCGTGGCGGCGCAGCCGGTGGCTGGCTGGGCCCAGGCCTGGACGAGGCGGTTGAGGTAGTCGTACTGGAAGCACTGGACGTCGGCCGGAACGCCGGCGGGGGCGTCGGCTTCTGAAGTGATGTCGCCGGCGTTGCTGTAGGCGTAGTTCAGGTCGTCGACCTGGGTCTGGGCGGTGCCGGTCTGGGTGTCCTGCCGGGTGAGGCTGCCGGTGTGGGGGTCGTAGGTGTCGGTGAGGTAGGCGGGCTCGCTGGTGGTGCCCATGGTGTACTGCTGGGGCTGGCCGAGGTTGGTGTAGGTCAGGCTGTCGACGTAGGGGCTGGTCCCGGTCAGGGATGCCGGGTTGCCGGCGTTGTCGTAGCCGGTGGTGACGGTTTCGGCGGGCAGTCCGCCGGCGGCGGAGTCGGTGTAGGAGGTCAGCTGGCCGTTCGGGGCGTAGGTGTCGGTCTGGGTGTAGGTGCCGGCCAGGGCGCCCTGGCTGACCGGGATGACGGTCTGGGTGCCCGATGGCTGCCCGTTGGCGGCGTAGCCGGTGACCTGCTCGGTGTAGGCGGACCCGTTCTGGAAGGACGTGGACGAGGTGAGCTGGCCCTTGGCGATGGTGTCGTAGGTCCAGGCGGCGATCTGGTCGCCGCTGTTCTCGGGGGCGCCTCCGGTGGTGTCGTACAGGGCGGTCTTGCGGCCGTCGGCGTCGTAGGTCGAGGAGCTGGTCTTGCCGCGGGCGTCGGTGACGGAGGTCTGCTGCTGGGCGGCGTCATAGGTGGTGGTCGTGGTTCCGTTGTCCGGGTCGGTGGCGGAGGTCTGGTCGCCGAGCAGGTCGTAGGCGTAGGTCCAGGTGTTCCCGGCGGCGTCGGTGATGGTGGCGAGTTTCTGGCCCGCGTTGTAGGTGTAGGCGGTGGCGTCGTAGTCGGCGGCGGGGTCGCTGACCGAGACGGGGACGCCGGCGTGGTACTGCCAGATGGCGGTGGTCAGGCCGCGTCCGTCGGTCCAGGTCGTCCTCGGGGTGCCGCCGGATGGCGGGGTGACGGTGGTGTAGTTGCCGCCGTAGGCGGTGTCGGTTTCCCAGGTCTGGGTGCCGTCGTCCAGCGACGTCTGCTTGATGACGCGGCCGTCGCCGTCGTAGGTGAGTCCGGTTTCGTCGTGGACGCTGCTCGCGGCTGCCTCGACCAGGGTGCCGCTCGGGGGCCCGGCGACGTAGTAGGGGCCTGCGGTCAGGGCGTTCCAGCCGTCGGAGTTATAGGTGGTGTCGGTGATGTCGGTGCCGCCGCCGGCGGTCTCGGTCTGGACCTCGCGGGTTACGCCGAACGAATCGTCGATGGTGTCGGTGGTCTGGTAGTTCCCGTTGGGTTCGAGGTCCTGCTCGGTGGTGACCGGCGGAGCAGTGCTGCTGATCGCGTAGCTGTAGGTGGTGGTGGCGGGCCCGGTGGTGGGGTTGCCTGGCATCCATTCGGCGGTCTGGCGTCCGAGGGCGTCGTAGGTGTCGGTGGTGGTGTTCCCGGCCGGGGTGGTGACGGTCAGCGAGAGATCGCGGGCGGGGTCATAGGTGGTGGTGGTGATCAGGCCCATGGGGTCGGTCACTGACGTGGAGGTGGGCTCGGCGCCGGCGGCGGGGGTGTAGGCGGTGGTGACGTTGCCGTCGGGGTCGGTGCTGGTCAGCTGCCGGCCGTACTGGTCGTAGCTGCTGGTGGTGATGTCGAAGTGGGCGGTGGCGGTGGCCTGCTCGGTCTTGGTGAGGTTCCCGGCGGTGGGGGCGATGCCGAGGCCCTGGCCGTCGTAGAAGTTCTCGGTCTGGGAGACCAGCGCGCCGGTGCCCTGCCCGGACGCGTTGCAGGCGCCGGCGTCGGTAGTGACGGTGGCCGTCAGGTCGACCAGGCCAGTGCCGGCGTTGGCGGCGTAGGTGGTGTCGGTGCAGGTGGACTCGCTGGTGCTGGTGGTGTCCGGGATGGCGGACTGGGAACTGACCAGGCCGGAGGAGTTGTAGGTGAAGTTGCTGATGGATTCCCTGGTGCCGCCGGCGGCCAGGGGGGTGTAGGCCAGGACCGAGCCGGTGCCGGTGAGGAACGCGGACTGGTTGAGGCTCGGATTCGTCACGACCGCTGAGGAGGTCCAGGGCAGGTTGATGGTGTCGGTGACGACCTGCCCGGGCCCGGCGCCGTTGTAGGTGATCTGCTCCAGCGCCATGCCGGCGAACTGGTTGAAGTCAGTAACCGGCTGGCCCCGGCTGGTGGTGAGGGTCACGACGGGACCGGTGCTGCCAGGCGGTCCGTTCTGGCTCATGCCCTGCAGGAAGGTCGCGGTGCTCTGGGTGATGGGGTCGGGTGCGGTGCCGGTCTGGGTGGTGACGGTCTTGAAGCCGCGCCACTGGTCGTAGGTGGCTGGGCCGGAGCGGCTGACGGTGCCCAGGTCGTAGTGCCAGGCCGGGTTGGCGTAGGTGTAGCTGGTGACCACTGCGGGGTCTCCGCCGGTGGTATCGGTCTGGGTGTACGTGGCTTCGGTGTACTGGTTGAACCAGTCCTGCACCGGCGCGGTAGCGCCCGGCGGGGTCCAGTAGTCGGGGTAGCACGCGGCGGTGTTTGAGGCCGGGGACGGGAAGGTTCCGGCGGCGCAGGGTGCGGGGTCGGTGGGTGAGTAGGCCATGGCGGTGACGCCGCCGGTGTCGCTGGTGATGGCGGTCAGGTAGAACCTGGTCAGGTCCGAGTACCCGGCGGCGGTGTCGGCGGCGGTCTGGACCCGGTTCGGCAGCGGGGTTCCGGCGAAGCTGACCGGCGGCAGCGTGATCGCTGTGGCGCCGTCCTGGCCGGTCTTGGTGACGGAGGACAGCCACAGCGAGGGGTCGGTGGTCGGGTCGCCGGTGGCCGGGTAGGTGGTGGCCAGTGCGTAGGAGTCCGTGTTGGCCAGGGTGGTGCCCTTGAGCGCCTGGGTGGTGATGGTGGTCAGCGCGCTGGTGTTCCAGAACGTGGGTGAGTTGATGGCGCAGGCTGTTCCGGTGGTGCAGGCCAGGTCGGCAGGGGCGTCCTGGCGGGTGGAGGTGGAGGTGAAGTTGACCTGCCCGGCGTGGGTGGTGGTGTAGACCTGCCCGGCCCGGAACCCGTATTCGATCTTGGTGAGCACGCCGCCCTGGGTGTAGGTGCCGTTGGCGGTGGTGCCGTTCTGCTCGGCGTAGGAGTTGGACTGGCCGTTGTAGAAATAGGCCATGGCGTTGCCGTGCGGGTCGACGACGTAGTCCAGGTTGTACCGCCACGGCAGGCTGCAGAGGGCGGCCTGGCCGCAGCCTTCCCAGACCGGGACGGTCCACAGGCTGTTCGTGGTCTGGTCACCGGTCGCGAAGCCGGGGAGCTGGTTCAGCCCGAACCAGTACTGGATGCCATTGGGCTCGATGACCTCGAAGGTGTTTCCGGACTGCTTGACCGTCTGGCCGCCGTCGACCGAGGGGATCCACTTGCCGCTGCCGTTCACCAGGGTCGTGGTCACGCCGTTGAGGGACATGGAGACGGTGGCGCCGTTGGGGCACAGGTCGCCGGTGGCGGGTTCGCCGGCGTCGGCGGAGCAGGTGGTGTAGTCGGTCTCGATGTATCCGGGCGAGTAGTTCCAGCCGTCGCCGACCCAGGATGCCTGGTTGTTGGTGGAAGAGTCCAGGCCGCTGGTGGCCTGGGAGTCATAGCTCAGGGCGACCGGCGGGGTCAGGTCGCCCGGTACCGGCGGGACGCCGATCGGATAGGACCAGGTGTAGGCGCCCGACGACGCGCCGCCGACCCAGCCGGTGTTGGCCTCCGACAGCGGCTCGGCGGCGAAGTTCCCCGCCGACCCGGAGGGTGCCGGTACCAGGGCCAGGACGACTCCGCTGGGCCGTACCGCCGAGGTCAGCACGACCGGTTCCGCCGAGGTGCCGGGGGTCACGGACGCCGTCGTCAGGGTACCGGGGAGGGTGATATCGGTGCCGGCCCAGTCGCGGCGGGTATCGTTCAGCGATCCGAGCGGGGTCTGGGTCCGGCAGGCCCGGATGGTGGGTGAGGTGAGCGCGCAGGCGGGGAGCTCGACGAGCCGGAGCCGTGACCCGTAGTCGCCACCGTAGGCCTGGGCGAACGTCTTGTACGACACACTGACGTGCACCCGGCCGGTCGCAGTGTTCCCGTCGGCCCGCTGCACCGCCAGCACCAGGCCGTGGATGCCCAGGGACCGGCTAGTCCGCTGGGAGGCCAGGCTCACCGACGCGCGCGACACCGGCGCTTGCCCGGCGGCTGCCTTGCCGGCCGTGCCGGTGGCGTCCGGCTGGCCGACCCAGACCGGCGAGTTCCCGGCGCGCACCGAACCCGTCGACGGACCGGCGGCAGGCCGGCCGACGTGAGTTGGTGCCGTCAACGCCACGGTCGCCGAGTTCGCCGCAGGCCAGGACGGTGCCCGGCGGTGCGAAGGAGTCATCTTCGGTACCTGTACCCGCTGGCCGGCGACCACGTGGACCGGCACCGGCGCTCCCGCCGGCGCCGCCGGGGCGTTGAATCCTGGGATCGCCTTGAGGCCGACCAGCAACGACGCCACCAGGGCCAGCACCACCGACAACGCCGTGACCGACCAGCGCCATCGGTGCAGGGCAACACGCAGCATACGGGACAACATCTATTACCTCCGGCGAGGAACGGCGGGGAACGGCGGGGACACACATGCGCTAGCCGGAAGATCGTCGGCCAGACAGGTCCTGGCGCGGCGCGATCAATCCAGCGGGCAATCCAGCGGTCAGCCGCCGGTCAGCCGGGCTTGTTGACCGACTTGCGGTGCTCGGCCTGCACGGCGGCCCGCAGCGCGAGCTGGCCCGGCGCCGACCAGGCGGCCCACATCTGGGTGGGAGAGACAACGCCGCCGAGCTCGCTCAGGAAGGCCAGGACGACGTGGCCGCTGCTGTTGACCGTCAGCACGGCCGGCTCAGCGAACGGGTTCGCGAAGTTGACGTTGGACGAGGTCGGGGTCGCGTAAGTGAACTGAGACATATACCCGGCGTTGATCAGGTCGACGTAGCCGTTGGCCTCGTTGCTCGCGTCCACGATCCAGAGGCTGGCGGGCGTGATCCCGCATTGCGCGATCACCACCGAGAGATTCGGAGCGTTGAATGGCGGAGGGCCCGAGGTGATCGGGGTGGTGAAGGAATCCGCGAGGCACTGATCGGAGGGGACTCCGTTCGGCGCGTACTGGAACTCCACTAGCTGGTCGGTGCTGTACAGCATGTTCAGCCTCGGAGCCAGGACACCGGCGGCGACCGCGTTCGCGACGGCGCCTTCCTGCTCGGGGGTCCAGTCCTGCGTCGAACTGGTGGTATTGGCGGTCGACATGACCACGCTGGTCCCGGACACCGCCAGTGCCTGACCGGTGCCCACCGACTGCACCGTCGGGCTGGTACACGAACCACCGCACGCGGTGGTCGACGCGCCGGCGGGCGCGTCAGCCGATAGCAGGCTGGCGGGCACGGCCAGCGCCGTGATCACCGCCATGCCGATGAGATAGACCTTCGCCTTGTTAAGCATCCTCAATCCCTCCACGCCGGTTCAGGCTCCGGAACCCCGTGGACGGCGGCATTCGATGACGACCACAGGGGAGCCGATGCACCTGAGTCCGCTTGGCGGCCAGACTCCCCTATTGATGGTGATTCGCCGGAAGTGGGATCACCAGGAAGAATGACCGGAAGTTTTACCGGAAGTTTTGAGATGCGGGAAATACGAGGGAGATGCCGATCAAGCAGGGATTGGGCGTCATCATGGGCGGTGCACCAATTGCGAAACTGCCGGTTCGTTCAGCGGCCACGCTTCGCGGGGGACCAGATCAGCCGCCGCTCGCGCGTCCTGGTGCACCCGGAAAACGCCGAGGACGTGGTGATCGTGCGCGGCACGGCCGAGGACCTGGGCAGGCCCGCCCAGGTTCCCGCTCCGCGCAGGCTGGGCCGCAGGCTGGGCCGCAGGCTGGGAACTCGGGGTCCCCAGCGGGGCGGAAGCCTGCAGGCAAGTCATGGTCAGCCCCGCGGCGGTAGCGATTATCGCGAGCGCCCATGAAATACGAAGACGCATTCCGATCTCCTCGGGACAGCTTAGGAAGGCGCGTCCGCGCCATCTGCTAAGCGTCACCAGCAGGACGGATCGGCGACCACACGCGCGGACCCACAGTTTGGTCACATAACACCTGTGACCGGCTGTACGGTCCGCAGGTGGCGCTGTTGCGGCTGGCCGATCACCGCTCGTCTCGACGAGCTACACCGAACTTATTCTCCGGTGGGTGCTCGTTGCAGGCCGACCTGGGTCTCGTGATCGGCGAACCCAACCGAGCGGTAGACGCGGATCGCGGGCTCGTCCGGATCGGCGATGATCACCAGTTGCTTGGCGCCTAGCTCATCGAGGGCGTACCAGCCGGCGTGGCAGACCAGCGCCGAAGCCAGTCCCTGGCGGCGCGCGCCCGGATGAGTGGCGACGTCCTGATAGCGGGCAACCCCGGTCCCGTCGGAGAACACGCCGAGCTGGGCGGCCAGTTCGCCGTCTCGGAAAGCTCCGAACCAGACTCCGTGACCAGCGTCGGCGATCGCGCGCCGGGCGGCGAACCTGGACCGGACGAAGGGCTCGTCGACCTCGCCGCCTTCATCGAGGTCGACCGCGACCTGGAGCGAGATTGCCTGCTCCCAGTCCCGGTCAGCGGCAAGCGGCCGGATCTGCGCCGAGGGACCCGGCCGCGACGGCTCAACCGGAGCCGTCGTCATAAGGACGGTGTCACGCATGACGGTAAGCTCCGCGGCCTCGAACTGCCCCACGTCGGCCCGGTCACCGTCGGCGACATCGAAGCCAAGCGCCACGTGCTTGGCCTCAGGAAACTCCGAGGCAAACAGCGACAGCCACCGGTCCGGCGGGCCGGACAGCGCCTCAGCGGGGAGCAGCAAGAAGTTGCCCCAGTAGAACCCGGGATTAGCCGCCGTGCGGACGGCGATGTAGCCCCCACGGTCAGTAACCTGGCTGCCCTCGATCGCCCGGACCATCAGGTCGGTGCGGTAACCCAGCGACTCAATATCCACCGCGTCAGCATAGCCACGGCCGGCAGTGCCCCAGACCAGGCCGTCCTCGGGTAAGAAGGCCCCGACGCCGCGCAAATTTTTCACCCTATTTATCAAGAAAGACTTGCGCGGGCTCGCATCCACCCTTCCCCCAGGCGAGTCAGGCCCGGGCTGACTTTCTCCTGCGGCCCGGGCCGTGCAGTCACATGAACTGTCATGCCGCCGGCGCACGCTGATGTCATGACAGACCGGACTAGAAGCCGGCAGGTTAGCCGCCCTAGCCGCCGGCAGGTAGACCTGGCGACGCGGCGAGCGGGCGCTGGCCCCGCACTCCGCGCCCGGCAACTGCGGATCCGCAACCCCGTCTTACGAGTGCTGGCCAGGGCGGCCGGGATCCGGACCCGCGACACGGCCTGGCGCATCGGCGCGGCCGGCGAGGTCAAGGTCGGCGCGCGCCTGAACCGGCTCCGCTGCCATGGCTGGCGCGTCCTGCACAGCATTCCCCTGGGCCGAGGCGGCGACATCGACCATCTGATCATCGGCCCGGGCGGGGTGTTCACCGCGAACACCAAGCACCACCCCAACGCCCGCGTGAACGTAGGCCGCTCGGTGGTGTTCGTGCGCGGCTGCCAGGTCACCTACATCGGCAAGGCGCTGCGCGAGGCGAGCCGGGCCCAAGCCGCGCTGTCATCTGCCCTGGGACGAGCCGTCGCGGTGGAACCGCTGGTCATCATCTACGGCGCGAGCGTGTCGGGATGGCTGACCCAGCGACCGCGAGGAGTCAAGGTGCTGCCCACCTGGGCCGCGATCTGGTGGCTGCGGATGCCCGTCCACGGGTCCGGGCACCTCAAGAGAGCCGATATCGAAGCGCTCTACGCCGCAGCCCGCGACCCGGCCACCTGGCGCAGGGCCTGAGCCTGCCATCCGCCTCGGACAGTCCCTTCCTGCGCGTCCCACTCTTCCCGGGTTCGGGACGTCTTTTACCGGGTTGCGCGCTCTTTTACCGGGTTAGGGCAGAAATTTGCCCGGTTTAAGCCGATCTGGAAGTGCGTAACCCGGTAAAAGACGTCCCGACCCGGTAAAAGACGTCCCTAACCCGGGAAGAGTCGGCCGAGCTGGTGCTGAAGGGCCGGGGCGGGGATCGACTGGCGGGGCGAGGGTGATCGGTGAGGCTGGTGGGACTCGCGAACCGGGTGCGCGTGCCGCAGCGAAGGGCGCAGACCGGCGGCGAACAACGGCTAGGGGCCAACGCTGTTGCCCAAAGCCGGATTCGGGCATGCGGACGGGCCGCCAACAACGGCAGCGGGCCAACGCCGCTGCCATTTCAACAGCAGCGGGCCGACGCTGTCGCTGGAAGCAGGCGCGCGGGGCGCGGACGGGCCCGCGCGGAGCGGCGCGGACGGGCGGCGCGGAGCGGCACGGACGGGCGGCGCGGGCGGCGAAGCGGCGGTTCACTAAGTCCTCGTGGCATCGATCCGGTGAATGGCTGATTATGGTCTACGCGCACATAATGGCCCGTCCGGCGGGAGGACAATGTCTGCGGAAATTGGCGCGATTACCGGCAGTGCGGTACGTCATCCGCCGGGAGCCAGGCGAGCACGCGAGGCAGACCCGGCGCAGCAGCTGGAGGTCAGCGTCTACCTCAAGCCCCAGGGCACCCAGCCGGCCCGGGAAACGCGGGAGCAGATGCGCGCGCGCCGGAGCGCCGAGCACGCCGACGATCTCCAGAACATCAGGGCCTTCGCGGCCGAGCATGGCTTGCGCGTGGTCAGCGTCGTGCCGGAGCGGCGGCTTGCCCGGCTTTCCGGCTCGGCCGCGCAATTCGGCGCCGCTTTCCAGACCAGCCTCGGGGTGTACGACGCCGGGCAAGGTGAGTATCGCGGCTACGAAGGCAGCCTGAGCGTCCCCGCGAACCTCGCGTCCAGCATCGAATCGGTCCTGGGTCTCGACACCCGCCCGGTCGCCCGGCCGCACCTGGTCAAGCTGGCCGACTTGTCCGACCTGGCCAAGCCCGCCCTCGAGACCATCCACAGGCCGAACGAAATGGCCGCTCTCTACAATTTCCCCGCGAACGTGAACGGCGCGGGTCAGTGCGTCGCGATCATCGAACTCGGCGGCGGCTACCTGGAAAGCGACTTCGCCGCGGCGTTCGCCGAGATGTCGCTGCCGGTACCGGCGGTGGTGGCGGTGGGCATCGACGGCGGCACGAACAATCCAGGACACGACCCGCAGGCCGACGGCGAGGTCGCGCTGGACATGCAGATTGCCGCCGGAGTTGCCCCGGGTGTGACGCTGGCCGTGTACTTCGCGCCGCCCACGAGCGACGGCTTCGTCGACGCGATCACAGCGGCGGCCAGCGATCCGGCGAACCGGCCCAGCGTGATGTCCATCAGCTGGGGTGACGCGGAGGCGGTCTGGGCCACCGACCCGATGGCGATGGCCTCCATGAACAGCGCGCTGGCCGATGCCGGGATCCTCGGGGTCACCGTGTTCGTGGCCTCCGGTGATCATCTGGCGAACGACGGCCGTGGCGACGGCCTGGCTCACGTGGACTTTCCCGCCGCCAGCCGGTTTGCCATCGGCGTCGGCGGAACGGCCGTAGACACCAGTGGTTCGTCCATCATGGGCGAGGTCGTCTGGAACTCCGGCGGTGTCGGAACCGGCGGCGGAATCAGCGACTACACCTTCGTGCCGGCCTGGCAGTCCGCTACGAAGCTGCCGCCGAGCGTTAACGACGGCGGCCACCGGCGGGGCGTACCGGACGTCGCGGCCAATGCCGACCCGAACAGCGGCTACATCATCGTGGTCGGGGGCGAGACAAGCGTGTGGGGCGGAACGAGCTGCGCCGCCCCGCTGTGGGCCGGCCTGACGGCTCGGCTGAACCAGATGATGCCCGTCTCCGACCGGCTCGGGTTCTTTCTCCCTGGCCTCTACCGATTCCCCTCGGCCGGTCGCGACATCACCGTGGGGAACAACCGGCCGCCGAATGAACCAGCCAAGGGCTATGACGCCGCAGCTGGCTGGGACGCCTGCACCGGCCTCGGTTCTCCCGACGGGAACATGCTCGCCATGATCCTCGTCCCCACGGCGAAGGTAGCGGCCGTGGGCTTGTCCTCCGGCACGCTTCACCTCCGGGTCTACGCCCAGAGCACGCAGAACGTGATCCAGGAGTACAGCTGGGACGGCCAGGGTTGGGCTCCCGGCGTGAGCTTCCCCGGAGCGGCCCTCGACGGCCAGGTAGCCGCCGTGCTGTGGACCGACACCGACGGCGTTCACATCCGGGTCTACTATCAGGACACCCAGGACGACATCGTCGAGCAGTGCTTCGACGGCCAGGCCTGGCGCCAAGGCAACACCTTTACCGGCGTTTCCCACGGAACCGGCATCGCCGCGATGGCGTGGAGCGACGCCGGCGGCCTGCACATCCGCCTGTACTACCAGAACACCCAGAACATGATCGTCGAGCAGAGCTGGGACGGCGGGTGGCGGCAGAGCGCCACCTCCCAGAGCACTGGCCCGGTCACCGGGATCTCCGCCGTGCAATGGACCGATGCCTCTGGCCATCACCAGCGCCTGTACTACCAGAACGCCCAGAACCTGATCGACGAGCTGCGCTGGGACGGAAAGTGGGTCACGGGAATCACCTTTGCCGCCGGGGGCCCGGCGGCCGGGGTCGCGGCCCTGAACTGGACCGACGCCGACGGCCGGCACCAGCGCCTCTACTACCAGGGTGCCGAGAACACCATCGTCGAGCAGCGCTGGGACGGCACCTGGACCCCGGGCAACGTCTTCGCCGGCGTGGCCCCCGGTACCGGCGCAGCCGCGCTGAACTGGACCGACGCCGA
Organism: Streptosporangiaceae bacterium; assembly: GCA_035606435.1. GTDB lineage: Bacteria > Actinomycetota > Actinomycetes > Streptosporangiales > Streptosporangiaceae > Chersky-822. Next base: position 26,814 of record DATNFM010000228.1, read on the forward strand.
TGGCCTGCACATCCGGCTCTACTTTCAGGACATCCAGAACGCCGTCATCGAACAGTGCTGGGACGGCAAGGGATGGACGATCGGCGCGACTATCGTGCCGCCCGCCGGCTGAGAGAAAGCCGCGGCCCGTGAGCCGGGCCGCGGCCTAAACGCCTGTATCACCGCCGTGCTGGGGGCGACTCGCCCGCCCCCACCCAGACCCGCCTCAGGCGGGCAGGCCTGACGCCGCGCCAAATTTTCGACCAAAGATTTATTTAGAAAGATTTGCGCGGGCCCGCGTCCTGATTTACCCGAGGCCAACCGCGGCAGGGCCTGACCGAGGGCGGCGCGTCCGACGCTGCCGACGAAGACCAGACGGTTGGCGGCGTGATTCCGGCTCGTAACGACGAGGTAAACCCTCGGCCTCGACGGCAGATACCAATGGTGTTAGCGTGAATACCTTGAAGCCGATGACCCAGGACATAGACGGGCATCAACCAGGCTCATTGGGGCAGGCGCACCTCCATACGATGATTTCCATCGGAGGTGGTGAATTGTGCGCAAAATTCTGATCCGGGATTCGACCCGACACGCTCAGGGTGTAATCCTGCGTGCGCATATTACCTAGCCTCAGCATAACAAGTACGTTTAGGGGGGACAATCGTGTTTCGACGAATACTGTTCCTGCTTCTGGTCCCCTTTGCCATTATCGCGCTCGTAGGGACCACTACGGCAGCCTCGGCCAGCACTACAACGTTCAATCCCGCGAATGCCCCGCAGGGCACGCACGTCCAGACCGGTTCGCCGGGCTGCACGGTGAGCGGTCTCAATGTCTCGTGTCGCTCGTTCGAACTGGCGGGCGTCGGCAACACCAACGCGCAAGCGAATCTGAGCGCCACCTATTCCGCGACGGTCGTCTGCATCAACGGCGGCGGAAATCCCTCAGACTCACAGCACCAGGGGACCTTCACGTCCTCGACCAGCACCGGCCAGCTCTCCCCGAAGAACGGCCGACTGACAGTGCCGTCACTCTCGGTCACCGCGCCTACTGAGCAGCAGTTCCTGGCTCAGCAGACATGCCCGAACCCGAACTGGACACCGACAATTCCGGGAGGCATCAAGCTCTCGAGCTTCACCTACACGGTGTCCTTCGTGGGCTTCGGCGGACCGTACATCACGGTCACCGGCCCGTAGTAACCCAGCGGGCCGGGCCGGTAACCGGCTAACGAAAGGGGCCGGGGCATAGACGCCCCGGCCCCTTCGTGCGCCGCGGTCCCGAGCGATGACGGCGCGGAGCAGGTCGCGAGGCTATTTCTTGTGCTTCTTGACCGTGATGGTGACGGTGTTGCTGTGGCTGTGGCGAAGCTTCGGCGTGGTGCTCGCGTCGCCGGCGAACTTGGCCTCATAGCTCGAGGTCCTGGCCGGCGCCGCGATCGTGAAGCTGAAAGTGCCGTCCGTGCCGGTCGTCGCGGTCAGGCCGGTCGAGACGAGGCTCTTGTGGCTGCGGGACCAGGTGAACAAGGTCACGGTCTCGCCGCTTACGGCCTTGCGGTGGGCCTTGAGTACTCCGCTGATCGTGTCGGTGTGATGCTTGGCGTGCGCGACGACCTTGTTGTTCAGGTGCAGGAACGTCACTTCGACCTTGGCATGGCCCTTGCCGCCGCCCGCGGCGCTGGCAGCGCCGGCGGAGACGAGCATGGCGCTGGCGGCGAGAACGGAGATCGCGGCCGCTGAGCCCATCCGGGCGGCCAGAGATACGCGCATAGGTGGTTCTCCTTCGGTGGGAAACCGCAGTTCCGGACTGGACTGCGTCCGTCACTTACTACAGCGAAACCGGCGACACCCTCGTTACTGAGCCTCAAGGTCCCTTGATCCGGCAAAACGGCCAGCGCGCCCGGCTCGTCGCGAACCAGGCGCGCTGCGCGCGGCGACGGCCGGGAACTACGCTCCCTCGACGACTGGATAGATGTCGTCGGCGACCATCCCGTGAGCCTCGCGGTGGACGGTAGCCGCAGCCTCGGCGTCCGGGGCATCGACCAGGCAGAAGACCTTGCCGTTCTGCTGGTCGACCCAGTAGCGCAGGTAACGCACTCCGTGTGCGTCCTGGGTCTGCAGGTCGGCGGCGTGCGCCTTGGCCACATCCTCGATGTTGACCGGTCCGCCGATCGTGTGCGCGTCCATGAACAGCGCCATGGTGTGAGCCTTTCTCGGAAGTGTTCGCGCGGGCTTTTTCGTCCGCAGGCTCAGCAAACCCTGACCGGCCCGGCCCCGGCATCGGGCAAGTTCCCCATGTTTCCGGCGGCGATGGCGGCAGCGGGTTTCAGGGCCGCCCGAGCTGGCTGCTGTCCCGCTCGACCAGTTCGGTGTCGAGGATGACCCGCTTGCGGGACGGCGCCGCCCGAGATCTCCGCGATCAGCAACCGGGCCAGTTCCCGGCCGATCTGCTCCACCGGCTGATGGATGCTGGTCAGCGGCAACGCGTCGGCATCGCGACGGCGATCTCGACGAACCCGGCCGTGCTGCTGGCCGACGAACCGACGACCGCGCCGGACGTGTGAACTATCCCAGCCAGAAGTCCTGGGTCGGATCGTAAGGGTTGCAGGTCGCAGCGATGAGTGGCGTGCCATTGCTGTCCGAGAAATTGGCAGCGGATAGGCACAAGTTGTTTTCCGAATCTCTCAGCATAAAATTATTATCGCTAATACCGGGATTACCGGGTTCCATAACCCAGTCGATCTCGCGCGGATAGCAGTTGCCGAGCGCCATCGGCTGGCCGTCCCACCGGTCGTCATTATAGTAATGTATGCACATAAAGTCATTAGGGTCATCCCCGCCGGTGGAAAGCGTGTTGGCCAGGTAAATGACGTAAGCGGCAGTGCCGTCCTCGGTAAAAGTAGGATTGAAGAACCACCGCTGCGGGGCGCCGTTGGAGGCGTAGCCATGGCAGTGGAAGAGCTGCAGCCGAGTATTGAAAGTGGTGCTGTGACTGGGGTCGTCGACACACATCGTGTTGCCGGCGTGGGCCCACGAGGAGACTAGCTCGTTCCAGTTGGGATCAGGGGTCACCGCGTGGGCAATCCCCGCTGAGGCTGCGCTGATACCGACCGCAAGCGCTCCTGCGGACAGCAGCACAGCCAGACGACGAAAAATCATCGATCTCCTTGATCACTAGCTTGATGGCGGACGACTGTGAGAGCTTTCGTCGGTCATGATGGCGGACACGGCTGAAACGCCGCTGAAGAGGCCCTGAAACGGGTCAGGCGCGCTTGCGCTCAGGGTGGCGATACACGAGGCGTACCAGGTCGCGATCGCAGCGTCGCGGAATGGCTTCGAGCGCGGCCGTCGGCCTATCGTAATCCGCAGCTGACCCGCGCAAAATTTTCACCCTTAATTTATTTAGAAAGATTTGCGCGGGCCTCGTCCAGCGTTTCCCGAGCCAGATCAGGCCGGGCGCTACGGCAATGGCGTTCGCACGCCGCTGTCGTCAGCGGCGGGCGACGAAGTAGATTCGGGGGACGGCGTCCGCGTCGGCCAGTGCGGTGGAGAGATCTTCCAGGTGACAGGGCCGGGCGTCGGAGAACCCGCTCTCCTTAAGCGCGGCCAGCACATCGCTCGCCGGCCAGGCGGTGATCCACGCCTCCTGTTCGAAACGTTCCCAGTAATTCTGCGAATCGTCCACGCGCCGGCATCCGACTACCCGGGCCAGCACCCGGTCTCCCCCGATGTCCGGGGTCGCCTTGAGGATGATCAAGACATCCGCGGCTTCCCTGACGATGGAGAAATTCTGCTGACGCAGCCCCAGAACGCTGTGAATGTCGAAAACGAAATATCCGCCCGGCGCCAGGGCCTCGCTGACCGCGCTGAACGCCCGCTTCAGCGCATCGATGTCGGGGAGGTGGTTCAGGGAATCGGAAGTGCAGGTGGCCAGGTCAACGTGCCCATCCACGGTGAATTCCGTGGCTTCGGCCCGAACCAGCCGCACCGTCCCGGCCCTGATCTGGTCACCGCATCTATGTTCAGCCATGGCCAGCATCGCGGCGGAGGAGTCGACGCCGACAACCGTATAGCCGTTGGCGGCGAAGAACTCGGCCAGTTGGCCCGTCCCGCAGCACAGATCGAGGATGCGGGGATTGGTGCCCGGCGACACCTTCTGATGGAACTCGCGGATAACCCTCGATGCGATCGCGACGTTTCCTGAGAAATAGCGGTCATAGACGGCGGCGAAAGGGGCGGTGAAGTAATCAGTCACAGGTGTCGGTCCTCAGGTTGGCATCGGCACAGAACTGGCAGCCCGCGTAAGGCGGGCGATCGGTACGGCTGGCTTGGAGGTTGGAGTCCGCTATCCAGATGTGATTGCTGGTCGCCGGCGCGGCAATGCCAGTGATGACCCTGAGCGTGTCCTGCAGGACTACGGCGGCCGCGGCGGCCGCCACGTGAGGCGCGGAGCCGGGCTGTGATGCCGGGATGCGGTCCTGGCTTTCGAAGACCGCGGCCAGTTCTGGCCGCCGATCAAGGATCTCCGCGTGCTCGCACATGACGCAGGCCGTTCCCGGCCCGAGATAGAAGGGACCGACGCGGAACCCCGAGGGACAGATGAACGGCAGGCCGCGGGTTATGCAGGCCCTGGCGATATTGGCGCGGATTACCCAGGCTGGCTTATCGGCGGTCGATATCACCACGCTGGCGTCGGCCAGGACCCCGGCGGGCAGCAAATCGGACGCGAGGTCGTGGGTGAAAACCTGAACCTGCGTCAGGCTCGTGTGCTCGGCCAGTTGCTGAGCGAGCGCGGCTACCTTAGGCGCACCAATGTCTGCCTCGCGGAACAGCAGCGAGCGATTGAGGTTGGACTCCTCGACGACGTCGCAGTCGACCAGTCGTAGCTGTCCGACCCCGAGACAGCCAAGGCCCGCGGCAATCCAGCTGCCGAGCCCGCCAACGCCCGCGACGACCACGGCGGACTTGCGAAGGCGTTCGAGAAGGTCGTATTCACCTCCCCCGTTCGCGGCGAACTGGGACAGGTACGCCAGGGTGCGCTCGTACCGCTCGGGGACGGCGGGCGCGGGAGGAAGCACACGCACGATGTCGGCCTCGATCAGCCGGCCGAGCATCTCGTGGATCTGGCCAGCGTCGTCGCTCCACGACTCACGGACGCGAGCCTCCAGTTCGGCGGCATCGATCCCGGAGGCGAGCAGCGCAAGCAGCCAGCTTTCTCGCTGGCCGTACGGTTCAATGGCCTCGCGGCGCTCGTTGTGGGTCAGCAGCAGCCGACCGCCGATGAGCACGCGATGCGCGGTTGGCCTCAGCTGGAGAAGGCGAGGCTCTACTGTCCGGGTGACTGCATCCATCGCGTTCCTCCTAAGCATGTCCGGCTGAGCTGGCCAGCAGGACAGATGGCGGCGGCGGGACGACCGGCCCGGACTGAGAATCGCCCGATGCCACCGGGGATGACTCGTTCAAGTACCGTTGCAGGGCCTCGGCGGCTGCCTGAGGCGTGGCGCCCGGCGGCTGGGCGCCCGGCGGCGGGCCTAGCATCGCCGGCCGGTTCGCGCGGCGCCGGTCTCCCAGGCTGGCTGCGGCCGCGATGATCGCGTCAGCCAGCCGCGATCCGGCGAGCTTGTCAGCCTGCGGGCGGTACACCGTGAAGACGGCCAGCTGCCAGTCATCGATGACCCGGCCCTCGACGGCGTAGCAGCCGCTATCGCGCATGGCCTGCCGGACGTAGGGCATGAGGTCACCCCGGCTTAGCGAGCCGGCACCCGGCCAGAACGGCTGGATGGCGTGCACAGTGAGCGGAGCGGTCAGGAGCGGCTGACCAGTGGTATCCAGCCACCAGTGGCCACGGTCGTCCCGCCGAACCCGGATTTGCGGCCGGGTCTGGCTGGTGGCCTCGGCCGACAGCCCGGCAAACGCGGCCTGCACTCGCCCGGCTGCCTCTCGCGCGACGGACCGGAGTTCGTCGGCACTGACCGGCCCGGCACCGGTCACGCCGATTGACATGTAATCATCGGTGGCAGGGGCAGCACCGTGACGAAGGGGTACCTGGCCGGCGATCACGTGTCCGCTCAGCGCCAGCGCGGAACGGGCCTGCGCCGATCCGGCCAGGGAGGCCGCTACCAGGAATGGATCGGGTGCCGATGGCCGGCGGTCGACGGCCGGCCGTTCCCCGAGCGACTCCATGGCGCCGGCCAGACGGGAAAGGGCGGCTCCGATCTGCCCATTGCCGCCTGGCAATACCCATTCGGCGAACGGCCGCTGGCTCTCGTCGTTGCCAGATACGTGCAGCCGGGGTGCCGCGACGGCCGCGCGCGCCGGCCACAGCCCGGGCAGCGCGGCCAGCTTCCGGCAGCCTGTCTCCCCGGCGGCCGGATAGAACCGGATCGAGATTGTCGTCCTGTGTCCTGGCCAGCACCTGCTGTCAGTACCGACGACGAGACCGAATCGCCCGGTGTCTGAGTTCTCGAGATTCTGCGCCGAGCTACGTCGCAGCTGGCCGGCCTGCTCGCGAACCTTTGAGCTGACGTTCGGATTCCTGACGGACGGCACTCGCACCTTAGCCGACGGCGCTCGCACCTCAGCCGACGGCGCTCGCACCGCGAAGGAATCTCGCTGGCGATCGAGCCGGCCGGCCGGACCTGAGCGATCGCTAGCGCACTGTCGGATCGCCGAGCCGACTTCCTCATCGGACGGCTCCTCGCCGGGCAGCCCGCCCGCCAGGCCCGCTGCGAGCGCGAGGACGGCACGGGCCGCCCATGGTTCTGGCACGACCGGCTCCGTCAGGTTCTCCGCCCGTTTCCGCAGCCCGGACAGGCCGGCCTGGTCAAGGGCGACGGAGCGAAGCAGTTCGTTGACGGCCTCACTCGCCGTGGTGCCTGCGCCGCGGGCAGACTCCTTCAGCACCGCGATCACGCACGGATCGGGAAGCGTGGAATCCACGATCGGACCGGCGGCGATGATCCAGCCAGCCTCCGCGAGGCGTTCCCGCAGCTCTCTGCTCCCGAGCGCTGCGCAGATGCAGCGGGCAACGAGGAGATTGCTCTCCCGTCGCGACTGCGGGAATACCCCGGCCCTCCAGCACAGGGCGTGCTCGGCCGGCGAGCCGCCGCCCGGTTCGGTACCTTGCCCGCGCTCGATCGGCACGGCTGCGTGCCTGACCCGTGGCTGCCAGATCCACCGAGGCCGCTCATCACCGCCGCCGAGCTCGAACGGCTCGCCTTCGATGGCGCGGCAGATGATCATGGACTCCGCGGCGTACCAGCGGCGATGGAACGACCGGACATCGTCATCGGTCAGCGCGCGAAGCAGGTCGGACCGCCCGGCCGGGTCGTGTCCCAGCGCGTCATCGGCGTGAACGGCGCCGGTTGCGGCGGACACCGCGTCGCGCAGCCAGTTCCGCCGCAATTCGACTTCATCTTCAACAACTCCCGGCCGCCACTGGTCAGCCGCGAGCCTGCCTCGCTCGACGGCGATCGCAGCCGAGTCCATCGCCGGATTCAGGCATGACTGGCTCACCAGCTCGACCGCCGCCTCCATGGCCATCGCGCCGCCGGTCATCACGTAGCCGGTGAACCCTCGATAGGTCAGGCCGGTAAAGCTGTCAAGCAGTCCGTGGTCGGTCAGCTCGGGCAAGAGGTAACGGGCTCCGCGATCTCGGGGTCCGTGGGCGACCAGATGCTCAACGACGTGCGCGACGCCGGAGGCATCAGGAAGCCGATGCGCGAACGCGATGGCACAGGTATATCGATAGTCCACGATCGCCGCCTCACCTTCGCCGCAGTGACCTCGCGCTGACCAGCAGCGCCACTATGGCAACCCCGATTAGCACAGCGGCTGACTGCAGCACGAGAGCGAGGTCAAGGCCGCCAGGGTTATAGGCGTCTTGCAGCAGCCGGACTCCGTAGTGAAACGGGTTCAGCAGTGCGATCACGCGGATCGGCGTCGCCGTCGCACTGACGTCGAACAGCGCCCCGGAAAGGAAAAACAGCGGGTTGACCACCAGGTTGAGCAGCGCCTGGATGGATCCAGGCCGCCTGGCCATCAGGCCCATCGCATTACAGGTCGCCGCGCACGCGAAGGCGAACGCCACTAGCGCGATGAGGAAGACCAGCCAGTGAGCGGGCACGACGGCGAGTCCGAGCATCGCGGCGAGGGCGAAAACGGCAAGCCCCTGCAGCGTCGCGATCGTGGTCGATGAGAGCGTCTGGGCCAGCACGATGATCCTGACCGTCACCGGCCCGGCGACGATCTCGTCGGTCAGGCCGGACGTGCGATCGGAGAAGACGGCGATGCTTCGCTGCGACGTAGCCAGGACCACGCCCATCCCGACGAGGCCGGGGACGATTACCTTCAGGATCTGATGCTGGGCACCGCCGCCGATGGCCGAGCCGAGACCTATGCCGATGGCTAGCAGCAGAAGCAGCGGACCCGCGAGCATCCCGCCGATGGCCAGCGGAGAGCGCAGGTGCACCCGCCAGTCACGCTGGCAGTAGGCCGACGCGACGTGCCCCGCTCGAATTGCCGGTAGTGCGATCGCGCCTCGATCAGCCATCGATTCTGCCCGCTCCCTGCTTCGCTAGGTGGACCAGCAAGTCGTCCAGGGCGGCCGGCCGCATGCGCACCTCGAAGTCCTGATCGGGACGCAGCTTTTCCACGGTGGACAGCACCTCAGCTGGATTGGTCGTGGTCACCGACACCACGGCGTCGGTCCGGTCGGCCGCTTCTGATCCGAGATGCTGATAGACCGCTTCCGCGTCGCCGGTCCGGTTGAAATCGAACTCGACCACGCTCAGCGACGACTGCCCGACGAGGTCCCTAGGGTGACCAGACGACACCACCCGCCCGTCCGCGAGCACCAGCACCTCGTCGGCGAGATTGGCCTCGTCGATGTGATGCGTCACCATCACCAGGGTCAGGCCGTTGCTGGCCAGCTGCCTGATCACGGCCCAGTAGCCGCGCCGGGCTGACGGATCGAGCCCGGTGGTCGGCTCGTCAAGCAGCAGTACCCGAGGACGTCGGACCAGGCTGCCCCCGAGCTGCAGCCGGCGCGCCTGGCCCCCTGAAAGCTGACCGCCACGGCGGTCGGCAAAGGCGCCGAGGTCCAGTTCGTCAATCACTTCGCTGACCGAACTCCGTGCTGATGCCTTGCTGAATCCTCTGGCCCGACCGGCGAACTCAAGGTATTCACGGCCGCTGAGCTGGCGGTCGATGGCGATGTTCTGGAGCACCAGGGCGACATCGGATGACGTAGTCCGCTGATAGACATCGGCTCCGTTGATCAGCACTCGCCCCGACATCGGGCTCTTCAGGCCGGCCAGAACGCGCAGCAGCGTTGTCTTGCCGGCCCCGTTGAGCCCGACGATCGCGAGCACCTTGCCGCCAGAGACGCCCAGCGAGACATCCTTTATGACCGCGCGGGAGCCATAGCCTGCCGTCAGGGACTCGGCCGCCAGGGTCGCTCCGGTACGGGAACCAGGGACAGTCATCCACCCACCACATCATCGAGCGAGCGCACCAGGGCCTGTCCAACGGGCGTCAGCTGCCCGTTGGACAGGAGTTCGGCGGCGCCGGCCACGACCGACGCCGTGACGCGAGCGGCGACCTCCGATGCGCCGGCGGCTAGCTCGCCGGCCGCCTCGGAACTGACCGCCCGCATGGCTGCCACCACGCGCGCCGACACGACGGTGGCGTGCAGCACGCCGAGTACCGGGCGGCGGTCAGCACGCAGCGGTGAACTGATCAGGAGGGTCCCCGGCGCGTCAGTAAAGCGCAAGACGTCCTGGGCGTCGTATACCTGCAGGTGAGTTGCTTCGTGAACCAGCCGTTCGGCCAGCCGCAGTACATCGCAGGTGGCGTTCACGAAGAGCGTCTGCGGCACGAGCGGAGAGGAGAAGCCGAGCAGGTGCGGGCTCTCGAACAGCACGAGCCTGCGGGCTGTGCTTTCCCGCAGCGCGTCCCACCAGGGGACATACGCGGCGAGCAGGTCGAGCGCCTGCGCCAGCCGGATCTCGGTCTGGGCGACGACCGCCGGCGTAGCGAGAGTCAGCACTCGCGTGGGGTAGCCGGCATCAGCGCGCTGGCTGACCAGATGCCCGATCAGCCCCGCGCTGATCGCGTCGACGGCCGTCAGGCAGCGCGTCGCCGTATCGTAGCCGCACTGCTCGCTTACCTCAGAGCACAGCGGGCATGCCCCGACACCGCAGGTCAAGCCGCCGGCCGGCCCCTCACCGCGAACCGTGCCGGTCAGATGATGCCGCAGCGCCGAGCGCTGCTCGGCTCCGAGCCACGGCGCTAGCCACCCGGCCCGCATCACCAGCACACCTTCGATGCGGCCGATCAGGTCGGCGTTCGCGGTCGCGGCCCCGTCGAGACGGGCGCAGCGCTGCCCGAGGAGCTCGCGGCGCGACTCCTGCACCCGTTCCGACAACGCTCCCTGATGGAGCAGCACTCCGACATCAAGTCCCGTCGCTTCCATCAGAACTGCGCGATTCCGAAGTCGCTGATCAGCGAACGCGCCGTCGTGCGCACGTTCGACGCTATCTCCTGACCGTATTCGTTGAGGTTGCCGTACTCATCGAGCATCAGCAGGCCGCTTGAGATGATCGTCAGGCTCCGCTGCATTCTCCGGACCGCGCTGGCGGGCGACGTCAGCGCTCCCTGTGCTCTTGCCACCGCCGCGGCAGCGCGGGTGAAGACGAAAACGCCGTGGAGTACTCCTTCGATCGGGCGCGGACCGCCGCGGAACGGGGACGGCATGGTCGCGCCGGGCGGGCCGGCGTGACACGGGCGTACTTCCAGCGCGAGGTTGAGCAGGACATGCGCCGCCTCGTGGACGAAGCGGTCCAGTGCGATGGCGTCGTCTTCGAACGGCACCCGGATCAGCAGCGTTCCGTGCATGGACGCGTTGGTGATCGCGGTCTTGGTGCCGCTGCGGAACGGCACCACGGTGCCGATTACCTCGCGGATCTCACGGTCGAGTTCTGGCCAGGATCGTTCGATGAGCGCCAGAAGCTCACGCACGAGGGCGATGTGCTCGGGTGCCTGCGAGATGACCACGTCACCACGCCCGCCCCTGGCCAGGTCCGCCGCGTTGATCCGCTCGATGAAGCTGGCGAGCAAATGGTTGCCGCCGCCGACGACCGGGATCGACGGGAGCGCGCGATCCGCGAGATCCGGCATCATCGGGTCCGCCAGTACGGTCGGCAATGCCGCCTGGCACGCCGCTAGCCCGGCCGGGTCCGGGTTGCCGATGATTCTGATCGCGTCGGCGAGCCAGATCGAGAACGAAGGACCGCACAACAGGCGGCGACGCTGGGGTTCGGGCAGGGCCCTGATCTGATCGGTAGCCGCCGCCAGCTCCTCGGTGCCCGCGGGGCCGGCCACCTGGGACAGACGCGCGTGCAGATGGCCGAGCATGCGGTCGCGCTGGGCGGCCGTGGCGGCCTGGATTTCTATTGCCACCCGCGGATCGGGGGAGACGGAAGGGGCCGGCAACTCCACTTCTCTTCGCGCGGCCGCCCTGACCGGGCTGGCCTTGGACCGGCGGAGAGCGGGATCCAGCTTCTTGGCCGTGTCCAGGTGGAGCGCCGCCCGCTCGGCGTTGCCCATGCGCCGGCAGAGCCTCGCGAGGGTCAGGTGCGCGAGCGGCGCGAGCGGCGGCCCCAGCCTCGTCGCGCGCGTGTAACACGCGTCGGCGTCGTCCAGCCGGCCGATTTCTGAGTACGTGTCTCCCAGCTTCAGGAAGACCCGGGCATCAAATGGGTCAAGCGCCGATAGCGTCCGCAGCTCGTGCAGTGCGTCTTCCGGCCGCCCCGCGGATCGCAGGACGCGGGCGCGGGTCTCGAGCACCGGGTACTTCGTCATCGCCTCCACCGGCCCGGCCTCGTCGCCGCCAGCTGCCTGATCGGCGAAGGCCAGGCTGCGATCGAGCCATTCCATGGTCTGCGCCGTGTCCCCGGCGAGGTAGGGCACGAAGGCTGCCCCGCGCCAGTAGGTCGAAAGGAAGAGGCTGCCGGGCCTGTCCGGGCCTGCCTGCTCCATAGCCAGCGCCGTCGGCTCGGTGTCAGCGAACACCGTGCCGATGAAATCGACATCCGCGCACCGCCCCGTGGCCGCGCCGACGATGAGTGCCGCCGCCGCGAAGAGCCTGGCCGCCGGCCATACCTCCGCATCGCGTGCCATCGCGAGCAAACTCGCTCGAAGCTGGTCGTCACCTTGATGGACTCGACGCCGGGCGAACCAGTCGAGTACGTCGAAGAAGTCGGCCCAGCGGGAATCTTCCGGCCTCGGCCACGCCGCTCGCGCCTTCATGTAAGCGTCGAAGAAACCCAGCTGAAACAGCAGTTCCGCGGCCCAGACCCGCTCAGTGTCGCCGTACTCGCCCTGGATAGTCGCCACCATCCGCTGCCAGGCAGGCGTGCGCATCTCGGCCGGCAACGCCTCGGGCTCGTCCACCGGACATACCGCCGGCGAGACCTGGGCCGCCAGCACGGACCGGAACGAGGCGGGCTGGACGATCTGCGCGGGGACCGGCGACGTCGCCTGTCCGAAGTTCGAGTTGGCCCGGTGGGACAGGGCCAGCGCATGCATCGGCGCCATGCTGACGTCGGCCAGGTTGATATAAGGAGCCACGAAGTCCGTGAAGTTTTCCTCGCTCATGATTCTCCTTGCCGTTCGCAGGTCGATTACTACAAATCCGCTGTGCTGGACAGATAGGCATTCCCGCTCGACGCCAGCGCGCCGGCGAGGAGTTCACTGTGCTGAGGCCCGATGATGACGTCGCGGTTGTCCGCTCTGGCCGCCACCAGGTCACGGACAAGGCGCTCCTGCCGCAGGCCGGCGGGTACGTTCAGGGCGACGGTATGCCCCTTGGCGTTACGCACCGACAGACCGGGCGCGAGGCCCAGGCCGCTGAACACGAACTCCGAATTCACGACCGAATCGCCGTGCAGCCGCAGGGCCGAGCCGGCGGACAGCGGTGCCAATGGCTTGGGCAGGACCACCTGGCTCAGTTGATCAACGAATTCAGCCGGCATCTGCAGCTTGTCAATCAGGGAGACGAAGACGGCAGCGCCTGGGACGCCAAGGATCGCCAGGCTTCGCGCCGCCTGCGCGGCTGACATCTGGGTTATGGCGCGCTCACGCCAGAAAGGCGTGGTGCCCGGATGGAAGCCATACAGCAACCGGACCGTCTCGCGAGTGCGATCGAAGTACTCGTCACAGTTTCTGTTATAGGCGTCGGCCGCGGCCTCATCGGTCACCGCGTCAGCAAGGACGCTGTTTAACGCGGCACCGGCCATGTACCCGCTGCTAACCGCACCGTGCACCCCGGTGGAAAAAAGCGGATCGACAAACATGGCCGCATCGCCAACGCGGACAATCCGGCGGAGCCACTTGGGTGACTCGATGGCATAGTTCGCGTAGCGAATGACCGCCGGATCAGAGGTCAACTCTGCCGATTGCAGATGACGTGAGGTATACGGTGCGGTCGCCAGTTCCTCCGTCAGCGCGGCTAGCGGGCTGCCCGCGCCGCGCAATCGTCTCGCATCAGAGACAAGTCCAACGCTGGTCAGATCGTCGTCAAGGGGTATGAACCAGATCCATCCGCTGGCACAAGCCTCAGTGATAATGCGGCCCTCGTGTGGCGCGGGCACCCTGCTGGCTCCGCTGAAGTAGGCGGAAACCGCGATCCGCGCGCCATCGTATTCGTGATAGTCGTAGCCGAGTTTCCGGCCGGTGAACCGGCTGCCTCCAGACGCGTCAACCACGTACCGGGCCCGCGCTGTCCATTCTCGACCATCAGCGGTGCCGGATATGGACACCGCTTCGGGAGTTTCCGCGATCTTCGTCACATCGTGCGTCTCGTGCACCGTAACTCCCCGCTCGCGGGCTCGGCGCAGCAGCAATTCATCGAAGTGCTGACGGGGCACCTGGAAGCTGTAGCCCGGCGGAGGCATGTCAAGCACCGCGGGCTCCGACTGGCCACCCCAGACAAAGAGTGCCCCCGGCTTCACGATGTAAGATTGGGAGTTGAGTTCCTCCCACACGCCCAGGCGCTTGAGGTACGGCACGGTCCTGGCTAGGAGTGACTCGCCTATATGGTGCCGCGGGAAGCGGGTCCGTTCGAACAGTCCGACCCGCAGGCCAGTCGACGCCAAGGCAAGGGCGGTGGTACTACCGGCGGGTCCGCCGCCGATGATCACAACGTCAAATTCGCCCGCGCTCTCGCTCACCGTGTGCGCCTCCCAGGTTGCGACGGCGGTATCCCTTCGGGGTTGCGCCCCCGAAGGGATACCCGGCAAGTAACGGTCGGGCCGTTACGCCGTTTAACTTCAGCCGAAGTTGTAATACTCAGCTGACACCAGGACGCCGTACTGCTCAAGCAACTGGTCGTCCTCCGTCACCTCAGTCGTCTCCTCGACGTCCGTGATCTGAGTGGTCTCCTCCATCTGTGATTCACCTCCTCCCCTAAATCGCGGGGCCTTCCGAACCACATCGCCTGCCCGCGAGGAACGCGACCGCAGGCCGCGCATGCGAAAGGCGAGGTGGTTCCGAACGTGAGCGCTGGTTTCTAATGTCGAAGCCTGCACCAGATCTTCCCGCGGAAATTCAGGCGGGAGAACAGAGAGAAGAATTTATCTAAATGCGGTACCGACCGAACCAGAATCATCTTTGCCCAACCCTCGCAAGGTCCAAGCAATAACAATATGTGGCGCCGAAAATGCCTGCAGTCTGGCATCAAAGAGTCTCAGCCTTAACCGACTAGGTGACATTATCATGACACGGCTCATTAGCAAAGTCCATTATTTTACAAGAAAGGTCGCACAGTTGCCCTTGCGGGGTCGTTTCGGGCATGCCGACTGGCGGCGGGAACGGTCCCTAACTGGAAAGCGCCTTTCGAGTTAACCGGACAGGGCCTTCTCATTAGACGATCAAGCCCGGCCATTCCTAGCCGAAATCAGGAAGCTAGCGCTCTTTCACGGTCGGAGCGTTGGCAGCTAGGGCGGCGTACCGGCCCTGGCCCTCGAGCAGGGTCGCGCAGCAGCGTGCGGGCGCTTGCTCGATCTCTTCGTCGGTTGCACCGGGCGGGTCATGTAGCCGCGAGATCAGTGAGGCCAAAGGTGGCGCCCACTAGCTCAGATTTCAGCGCCGCATCAGGGCCACTACAGCGACCGCTGCCAAGGTAGGCGAACTCGCGGCGCGTTAACGGCGCGACGCGTTCAATGCTGCCTTCAGGAGGACAAAGTTGACCAGGCCCTATGAGTACACCTCAACCGAGCGCGTGACCGACGGGATGGCGCGGCAGCAAAACCAAGCCACCGGCCGGGCGCCTCGGGTACCGGCATCGTTCGCGGGGATCAT
Source organism: Streptosporangiaceae bacterium (assembly GCA_035606435.1). Lineage (GTDB taxonomy): Bacteria > Actinomycetota > Actinomycetes > Streptosporangiales > Streptosporangiaceae > Chersky-822. Next base: position 42,147 of record DATNFM010000228.1, read on the forward strand.
CGCGGCGGCCAGTGGCATCGCCGGCGCTGCGGTTACCTTCGTCGCGGGGAGGTCCCTGCTGCAGGATTCGCTCGGCCTGCATCCCACAGGAAAGGCGGCCGAATTGGTCTCGGCCCTGGTTGACGCCGCCTATCACACGCTGCAGAGCCGGGCGATCGTCGCGATCGTGGTAGCGGTCATCCTCACCTCGCTGGCCGTTGGCGTCCGCGGCGGGAGGACCGGCGTACGCATCGCGCTGACCATCTTCCTGCTCATCTCCATGGGCGTCTGGTTCCTGAACCTCCGCGACGGCGGCGTGCCTGGACTGATCCGGGGGATAGACGGCGCCGCGATGCTCTTCTCCCTGTCCGCGCTCCTCTTTACCTGGCTGCCATCGTCCGCATCCAGGCGGGCGGCGGGAGGTGCGGCGAGCCGGTAGGTACCTTGATGTCATGACTTCGGCAGATCTGGCTCCCAGCCGGGCTGCCGTCGTCGTCACCGCCCTGTGGTCCAGGCAAGCCTGGCGGGCGACCATGAACGGGCTCGCCTGCATGCTCGTCTCAGCCATCAGCACCACGTTGCTCGGCTTGATCGTGATCGTCTGGGGAGCCACGATTCAGTCGCTCGTGGATGGCCCAGGTAACGCGGGCCATTACGCCCTGTACATCGCCGTCGTCGTCGTCGCGCCGGTGGCCGAACTTCTGACCGTGCAGGGCGTCACGGCGCTGCAACTGTCAAGGCTGCGGGCCGTGGCCGGGGTCGACATCCCGGCCGTCCCGGCTGGGGCTCGCGCGAGCGAACGCAAGCTGTGGCCGATCGGCCCTTGGCTGTCGGCCAGCACCTGGCGCCAGATCGCGTTCCATCTGCTGTCGGCCGGGACGGGCCTGGCCGAGTCGCTGGCCAGGAGCAGGGCCGAGATCGTCGTGGCCACCGACGCCGAGCGCCGCCGGATCGAGCGTGACCTGGACGACGGCGCGCAGCAGCGACTGGTGTCGCTGGCGATGAACCTCGGCATGGCCAGGGAACGTTTCAGCGATGTGCCCTCCCCCGCGAATCAGGTGATCGCCGAGGCACATGAGGAAGCCCTCCTGGCGTTGTCCGAGGTGC
>DATNFM010000229.1:0-9516 GCA_035606435.1 Streptosporangiaceae bacterium
TCCCCGGGCCAGAGCCGATCAGGACGCCGGAGTTGCCCGCAAGGGAAAGCGTCGCGTTGTACCCGTCCCAGCACTCATCCCCCGCCTCGGCAGCGGTCGCGGCCGTGTCCTGCGAGCACGGCTCGTACGACTGCTCGATGAATCCGGGCGAGTACGTCCACCCGTCACCGATCTGCGAGCCCTGCGGGTTCTGCGCCGAGGTCTGGCCGTCGATCGTTTCCGAGTCGTAGGCGAAGGTCACGTCCGGAGCGGTACCGCCCAGAGCGGGCGGCACCGCGATCGGGTAGTCGTAGCTGAAGTTGCCGTCGTTCACCGACCAGCTGCCCTCGGGGCCCAGGGAGGTCGCCGCGTAGGTCCCGGCCTCGCCGCCAGGGGTGGACACGGCCGCGAGCACGACCGACCTCGGGGGGCCGGGCCTGGCCTCAGCCGAGAACGACGGCCCGGTCCGGCCGGTCGCCGTCGGCGCGACGCCTGGCGCGGGCGCGCCCAGCTGGACTGTCGCCCAGACCGAGTGGGTGCCGTCGTTGCTGCCCGGCACCGGGGTCAGCGTCCGGCAGTTCCGTGCGCCCGGCGTGGTCAGCGCGCACGCCGGCAGCTCGACCAGCCTCAGGCGGGATGCCCAGGAGCCGCCGTAGTTCCTGGCGAACCTGGCGTAGTCCAGGCGCACCTGGACTCGGCCAGGACCACCCGATACACCGAACAGCAGGCCGCCGTCGGTCCGTGCGATCCGGCGCGGCGCGACCGCGACCCGGACGGCGGCCGGCGCCTGGTCGGCGTTACCGGCCTGCGCCTGGTCGCCTCCGAGCGCGGTGACCGTCACCGGCAGGGCGCCGGCCCGCTGCGGCCCGGTCAGCGCTCGCGTCAGCTCGCCCGTGAAGCTACCGTGCCGCACCGGCACCGTCTGGCTGAGCTCGGCCGTGCCCGACCCGGATGGCCACCACTGCCTCGCTGGGACCCGGTAGGGCACGGCCGGCACCGAGCCAGGCTCGTGCGGCGGCTTCAGCCTGGCCTGCGCTCGCTTCCCGGCGCCGGCGGGCAGCGAGTGCCCGCTCACCGATGGCATCGACTCCAGCTTGCGGGGTTTCCACAGCTTGCCCCGGTACACCGGCGGGTCATAGACCGGCTTCCCAGCCGCGTCGGCTGGCAACGCGGGGAGCGTCGCCGCCACGAGGGCCCCCACCGTGACCACTACTAGCTGGGATACGAACCTGAAGCGCCGCGCCTGCGAGCCAATCACCGAGCCCCACTTCCGCCCGGTGCGATGACAGGGCTAAGCGATCAAAAGGGCACACTGCCAGAACACACAACAACCCGAAACATAGGCGGGGACAAATCGCTTAGCAATAACTCTCATACAAAGGTGTGACTCTCCGGGGCTGGCCATTGTTGCCGAAAGCGGGCTCAATTGCTGCGAAGGTAAAGACGCCCGCAGAGAGGCTCATCTCGTGGACCACTCCCGCAGCCGCCGGTCACATCTCACCCGCCTGACGGCGGCTGTGGCGGCCGCCGCCATCCTGCCGACGATGCTGGTCGCCATCCCCGCCGGCGCCGCCACCGGAGCCCCGAGGCCAGCCAGGCCCGCCGCGATGCCGCACGCGGCGGCGGCCGCGGCGGCGCTGGCGCGAGCCAGGTCCACCGGGCGTCCGGTGGTCGTGGCGCCGGACACGACGCCGACGTCGGTCACCGTGGCCGACCCGGACGGCACGTTCACCAATATGGTCAATGCCCTGCCAGTGCGGGTCAGGCGGCACGGCACGTGGGTGCCCGCGAGCGCCCGCCTGATCCGCACGCACGGCGCCCTGCGCCCGGCGGCCGCGACCGAGGCGGTCACGCTGTCGGCCGGCGGCGCGGGCCCGATGGCGGTCTTGCACGGACCGCACGGCCAGAATCTGACGCTGTGGTTCCCTGGCCGGCTTCCCGCGCCGACCCTCAGCGGCGCGACCGCGATCTACCGCTCGGTCCGCCCGGGCATCGACCTGCGGCTGACGGCGACGACCACCGGCGGAATCACCCAGACGCTCGTCGTGCGTACCGCCGCCGCGGCGGCGAGCCCCTGGCTGCGGGCGTTTACCGAGCGCTATGCCACCAGCGGCGGCCTGCGGCTCCGGGCCGACCGGGCGGGCAACGTCGTGGCGGCGGGCCGGAGCGGCGTTGTGTTCACCGTCGCGCCCCCGGCGGCGTTTCTTCCCGCGGCCCGCGGCTCGGCCCAAGCCCGGGCCAGGGCCAGGGCGTCGGCACCAAGCCAGCCCGCCGCGTACGGCCGGGCCGCGCTGTCGGGCGGCCGGATCTCCGAGGTGTTCAGCGGCGCCGCAGTCCCGACCGCGTTCCCGCTCAACGTGGCCGTCGCGATCGCGCCGGCCAGCGGTTCGGCCGCTGTAGCCGCGATCCGCGGTACCAATAGCCCGGACGCCTTCGGTTCACCGAGCACGCTCACGCCCAACGGCTACGTCGAGGCCCAGGATGTCCAGGGTTCCGGCGGCTGCCAGGACGACAAGAACTGGAACAGCACCTCGGTGACCGCGCTCGGCATCGGCTTTCAGGCCTGGAACTCCTGCATCGGCGTGTACCAGACCTACTACGTGTTCGATACCTCACCCATCAGCACCGCCTGGGACATCTTGCACGTGGAACTGAACCTTACCGAGATCCAGGGCAGCTGGAATGCCTGCGGCGGAGCCGCCGGCGTGACCAAGGAACCGGTGTACCTGCATTCACTTGGCGCGAACGCCGGGATCGGGTCAGGCACCGAGGGCTCGAACGTCTCCACGCTCGGCACCTCCTCGCTCGTGGACCAGGTCTGGCCCGCCACCAACCCGAACGCGAAGGACAACTGCGCTAACCAGCCGGCCGACTTCGACGTGACCAGCCTCGGCAACAGCATCAAGGGCAACCATTTCTGGACCTTCGGGGTCAACGGCAACGACACCGACAACCAGAACGCCGGCCAGTTCATGCGGCTGTCAGACAACCCGACGCTGGTGACCACCTTCGACGAGTTCCCGGCCGCGCCGACGATGGCTCAGAGCGCTCCCGCCATGACGGACAACCCGGCCACCACCGACACGCACTTCGGATGCGTGACCGGCTCGAACCCGACAATCCCGTGGATCGGCGCCGCCGCCTCGGTCCAGCTCAACGCGAACTTCACCGCGCCGCTGGCCAGCGAAGAGGTCGAGCCGGGCTGGAAGGTGTGGAACGCCACCACGACGGTGGTGAATCAGACCAACGCCAACACCAGCCCGGGTTCGTTCCCCTACACGCTCAGCAGGCCGACCGACGGCGACCAGTACCTCTCGCAGATCTGGAGCACGGTCAACGGAAACGGCGGCCAGGGCGGCTTCGACCCAGGCGAGACAACCCAGGGTCCGCAGTGCTCGTTCGCGACCGACCAGACACCGCCCTCGATGCCGGCCGTCAGCAGCAGCGCGTTCCCGGCGGCCGGGTCGGCGCAGGGAACGACCCAGGTCGCACCCGGCGCGTCCGGCACGTTCAGCTTCACCTCGTCCGACCCGCCGCCGCCCGGCTGCACCTCGTCGAACCCGATCGCATCAGTAGATTTCAGCGGCACCCCGTCGACCTGCCTGGCCGGCGGAGTCTACGAGTTCGAGTACTCGCTGAACCAGCCACTGTCCGACGGCAACGTCACCCCGGTCACGACCTGCCCGGCCGGCGGGACGAACTCGGGCGCGGTCGCCGCGGTCAACCCCACCGGCAACCCGGCCACAGCCGCGTCCGCGGACCCCAGCGCCACCACCACCGCGACCTCCTGCCAGATCAACGTCAGCCAGTGGGGCACCAACATCTTGTACGTCGCCGCGGTCGACGCGGCCGGCAACATCAGCCAGACCTTCGCCTACGAGTTCTACGTCCCCTGGAACACCGCGACGCCGGTCAAGCCCGGTGACATCAACAGCGACGGGCAGCCGGACCTGCTCGCCGCCGATTCCTCTGGGAACCTGGTCCTCTTCCCGGGCGGCACCGACCCCGCCAACGGCCCGGTCATCGCCGGCACGGCCGCTACCTCACCGCAAGGCGACAGCTGGAACGACTACGTCGTCGCGCATCGCGGCACCCTGAGCGCCGGAAGCACCGACGACCTGCTCGCGCTCAACAAGACCGGCGGCAACCTGTACCGGTACAACAACAGCTGGAACACCAATCAGTGGCCGGCCGGCGTCGCCGCGTCCCCGACCGCGCCGATGTACGAGGTCCCCTCCGACATCGTCTCCGAGTTCTACCCGGCCTGCGCCGCGATCCCGTCCGGGGAAGGCGGCGCCGGATCGGCCAACTGCACCGGCTATCCCGCCAGCGGCTGGAGTTCCTTCACGCAGATCATCGCACCGGGCGATGCCTGGGCCGGTGCCCCCAGGGGATCGGGCGTCCTCGCCGACACCAGCCAGCCGAGCATGCTCGGCGTCACCAGCAACGGCGGCCTGTGGCTCTTCCAGGGCAGCGGCGGCCAGCTCACCAACCCAGTCCAGCTCGGATCCGCCGGCTGGAACAACACCACCGTCATGGCCGCCGGCACCGTCAACGGCGTCGACACCATCTGGGCCAGGATCAACACCGGCACCAACGCCGGCGACATCGAGAGCTTCGCCCTGACCGTGCCGCCCGGCCAGGTCCCGACCCTCAACGCCGCCGCACCAGCCACCCTGCCCGCCCCCACCAGCGGCACCATCCTGGTCGACGGCAGCGGCTCAGCCATTGCCGTACCCGCAGCGACATTCCCGACCCTCACCGCCACCGGCCCGCTCAGCGGCACCACCTGCGCGACCGGCTCGGCCGACACCAGCGGCTGCCCGGGATTCTTCGCGCAGGACACCTCCGGCGACATGTTCTACTACCCAGGCCAGCCCGCCACCACAGCGGCCGGCGCCCTGGGCGGCACCCGCGAACTCGTCGGCGATGTCGGCGGGACAGACCCGGGCAGCGGCATTCCGTCGACCGGCACGGTGCAGAACGCCAGCTACCCAGGGGATTACTGCAAGCTGACCAATGTCTCGAACGGCGGCGGCGGCTGGCGAATCAATCCTGACAACACCATGTCGGGCTTCTACCTCAACGAAGGTGCCAGTTTCGGTCTTGGCAGCCAGGTCGAATGCTGGTTCGCCAACGGAATGCACGAAAAGCTCGTGCTGCAGGGCAGCGACGGAAACCTCGTCTTCTACCAGTACTTCACCCCGAAGACCTGGGGCGCGAGCACCGGCGGCCAGAGCGCCGCGGTCGCCAACTTCCAGGCCGACGGTAACTTCGTGGTCCGTACCGGCAGCCCCAACAACACCTCGCTCTGGGCGTCCGGCACTCACACTTACCACGATGCCGTTCTAGTGCTCCAAGCCGACGGCAATCTCGTCATCTACCCGTTCCCCAGCCCGTCGGCGGCCCTATGGTCGACCGGGACCTCCGACCCCTCGGCCGGATAACTCGATACACCTCAGGAAACCAGGCTCGGAACCCGCGCAAATTTTTCCCCTATTTATTTAGAAAGATTTGCGCGGGCCGAGTCTGGCTTTCCAGAGGCGAGTCGAGCCTGGCCCTTACTGGTCATACTGCGGCTCTCCCGCGGCTTCACCGGCCCGGTCGAGGGCCTCGATCAGCATCCGCACGGCGCCTGGCATCTCCGCCAGCGCCTCGCGCAGGTTGCTGAGCTCCAGGTTGCCGTCCGGGTTGGCCTCAGCAGCCATCTCGGCGGCGTCGAGATCCTCCAGCCGATTGCGAGCGGTCTGCACCTCGGAGGACACCAGCAGTTCCTCGAGCACCTTGTCAGCCATGTCGCCTCCCGCGCGCTAGCCCCGGCTGACCGTACCCACGACGGGCCGCGATATCCGTCAGTTAAGCCGGTGGCGGTACCTGGATCGGCCCCGCCGGCCAGCGCGGGGACGACCGATACGGCCGCGACGACGGACGCGCCAAGGGCGCGCAGAAGAATAGGTCGTTGGTCCGGGTTTTCGGCGGCATGTGCCGTGCTAGAGGGGGCGGAGCCGGACCGCAGTGTGTCGCGGTCGGGGCACCGCTGGCCGGTACCGGACCGGCCTCGGCGACAGGCTCCATGATCGGGAAGACTTTCCGCCTGGCGGAGAGTTGACCGCGGAAAACCGCGGCAAACTCTCCCCGGCACGGAAACTCTTCCCCAGGAACCGGGCATACCGGGCGGAATTTCATGATCAGGGAGAGTTCCCGCCGCCCGCGCGGCAAACTCTTCCCGATCCGGGCACGACTACGCCGCCAGCAGCGGTTCGTGACCCAGGACGGCAGCCGAGGGCGCAGGTGATGGTAGCCTCAATGCAGACAGTGGCGTATGCGCCATATTTGCGGGCGCAGGCCCGCGCGGCCGGTTGTGTGAGCAGTCCGAATCTCGGTGAATTCCTCTTCGCCGTTGTCGTTGACGTCTCCGAGCATGACGCGGCCCTGAAGGCACCGACGGAGCTAACCTTCCTTGTCCCGCGATTCTCGCCGCCACCAGGCGGCTTCCGGCAAGCAACGCAAGTCCTACCGACAGACCACGAGCAGTTCGCGGTCACGAAACCAGTACTCCCCGGCGCGACGCGGCGGACCACGGCCCGGCTTTCGTCCGGAGCCGAATCCGGCCCGGGCGGCCGAGCGGGAGGCCGCGCTGCGGCTGCACCGGGAACTGCAGGCGGCTCTCGAACTTCCTGCGCCGCCGCCGGCCACGTTCGCCGAACTCGGAGTGCCCGCTCTCCTGGTCGCCAGACTCGCCGCTCAGGGCATTCACGAGCCGTTCGCCATTCAGTCTCGGGCATTGCCCGATGCCCTTGCCGGGCGTGACGTACTGGGCCGGGCCCAGACCGGCTCGGGCAAGACGCTCGCCTTCGGCGTGCCGATGCTGGCCAGGCTGGCCGGGCGAACCGGTGATGCACCCCGCCGGGAGAAGTCGCCGCGCGGCCTCATTCTGGTTCCGACCAGGGAACTCGCCCGGCAGGTAGCCGACGTGCTCGTTCCGCTCGGCCACGCGCAGCGAGTCAGCGTCATGACCGTGTACGGCGGCGTCGCCATCAGCCGTCAGATCGACCGCTTGCGGCGCGGCGTCGATATCGTCGTCGCCACCCCCGGTCGGCTCATCGACTTGATGGAACGGAACGCCTGCGCGCTTGACCAGGTATCGATCACGGTGCTCGACGAGGCCGACCATATGGCTGACCTGGGTTTCCTGCCCTCAGTCACCCAGATACTGGACGCTACCCCGGCCGGCGGCCAGCGGATGCTGTTCTCGGCGACCCTGGATCGCGGAGTCGCCGGGCTGGTCACCAGCTATCTGTCCGATCCGGCCCTGCACGCGGTCGCCCCGGCCGCTGGCTCGGACGAGGTCCAGCATGAGGTTTTCGTCCTGCCCGCCGGCGACAAGCTGGCGATCGCGACGGAGATCGCCGGCCGAGAGGGCCGGACGCTGATCTTCGTCCGCACCAAGCATGGCGCCGACCGGCTCGCCGGGCAGCTGACCCGCGCCGGGGTGTCGGCCGCGGCCATACACGGCGACCTGAACCAGAATCAGCGCCAGCGGGCGCTGGCGGCCTTCACCGCCGGCGATCCCCGAGTCCTGGTCGCCACCGATGTGGCCGCCCGCGGCATTCATGTCGATGATGTCGGCCTGGTCGTGCACTACGACCCGCCTCACGACCACAAGGACTACCTGCATCGGTCCGGTCGCACCGCACGGGCGGGCGCAGCCGGAGCGGTTCTCGCGCTGGTCGAGCCGAGCCAGGTCAAGGAGGTCGGCAAGATCCACGACGCGGCCGGGGTCAAGGCCGTCAGTCACCATGTCGCGCCCGGTCACCAGGCCGTGCGGGAAGTCGCCGAGTCCGGCACCCCCATTGCCCCCGTCGTTGCGCTCACCCCGGCCAAGCCGAACCGAGCCAGCAACAGGAGACGACCGCACTCGGCCCGGCCAGCTCGCCGCGCCAACCCACGTCGCGCGGCCAGCTGACCTTCAGCAGCATCCGCTTTACCCTCGCCCGGGCGGGGAACAATGAACACTCACGTAATCGGACCGCGAGGGGGCGCCGCATGAAGACTTACGTTTCTCTGATCAACTGGACCGAGCAGGGCATCAGGGACTTCCGCGACACCACGCAGCGCGCTGAGGCCTTCACCAAGCTCGTCGAGAACTCCGGCGGCAGGGTACGCGAACTGCTGTGGACCGTCGGTCAATACGACATCGTGTGCGTCGCCGACTTCCCGGACGACGAAACCGGCGTGAGCGCCCTGCTACAGGTGGGGTCGCTCGGCAGCGTGAGAAGCAACACGCTGCGGGCCTTCGGGGCCGACGAGATGGCCGGCATCATCGGCCGGACCAGCTGAGCTCTGACTCACTAGCTAGTCGTAAGGTTCCCGGCTGTCGAAGTACAGCCTCGGCCGGGGCTGGCCGAGGCTGTACCGGCGCGCTGACGGTAGCCTTATCCCCGCTTACGAGGGGATTCGCACTGTCGTCGGTACGCAGCAACTGGCCCGGGGAGGTACAGGGTGAGCGAAGACTGGGACGGGGTCAGCCAGGGCGCCTACTGGGACAGCGTCACCGCCTGCCAGTCGCCGGACGAGCGGATCAAGACCGCCGCCCGGTGGCAATCAGCCGAGCTTGACCTGCACGGCCACTACCTGCGCCAGATACCCGCCCAGGTATGGACGCTGACGCACGTGACCGAACTGCACCTGTACCTCAATGAACTCACCGAACTGCCTGACGAGGTCGGCGAGCTCACCAGCCTCACCTGGCTGGCCGTCGACGGAAACAAGTTGCGCACGCTGCCCGGCAGCATCGGCCAGCTCGGCGAGCTCACCCGGCTAGACGTCCAGGACAACCAGCTCATTTCGCTGCCCGACACCCTCGCCGGGCTCAGCAAGCTGACCGAACTGAACCTGGCCCGCAACAACCTGCGGTCGCTGCCGGCCTGGCTCGCCGACCTGCCGGCCCTGACTGCCTTGTACGTATCGGGCAATCCGCTAGAAGACATACCGCCATCGGTAGCCGCCCGATACGCCCTCCGGTAGCCGGCCGGGCCCTGGGTCGGCCGTGACGGGCACAGCAAGGAAGCCTGGCTGCGCCCGTCACCGATCCTGGCGTGAATGCCGCGCTAGTTCCCGATGGCGCATGTAAAAGGACCTTTGACAAGAGCGTCACAAGGGCCTTTTCCGGAGACTTTTCGCCATCCGAGCAATCGTCGCCCGGTGGCCTTGCGATCAGGCCGATAGCGGGAACCTGCCGGTGAGCGGCTCCCAGTAGTTCGGGTGCCAGCCGGCATCGAGATGCTCGCCGGTGCCGTCGGGGTAACCGGCGTGGTCCAGGACGACCTTCGTGCCGGCGTCTTCTGGCGTCAACTCGAAGCGGACCACTGAGTAGACTCCGTCGTCCCAGGAGCTGGCACGCCAGGCCTGGACGAGCCGGGTACCGGGCACGCATTCGATGTTCCGGCCGCAGATCGCGCCGCCGAACAAGGAGAACTCGCCTCCGGCGGCCGGGTCGATGTGCGCCGGCGCGCCGGTCATCGCGGCGAACTCCTC
>DATNFM010000230.1:0-48202 GCA_035606435.1 Streptosporangiaceae bacterium
CTCGAATCGCTGCTGGCGATCAGCGAGCAGGGCGAGCAACTGCGCGCGATCTCCAACCTGTTCGGCCCGCCGCAGGGCATGCGCAACGTCTTCCTCGACATGCCCGCCGCGACCGCCAACGACTGGGCGGTGATCACCCGCCGCATGACCAGGTTCGGCCAGGCCCTGGCCAGCTACCGGGAAAGCCTCACCGAGGGCATCGACCGCGGCCTGATCGCCGGGCCTCGGGTCGTCAGCGCGGTCATCGACCAGTTCGGTGACTGGGCGGCCGCCGGTGACGGCAAGGGCTGGTTCGCCGAATTCGCTGCCGGCGGCGCCCATCGCGAGCTTGATCAAGCCGCACAGTCAGCCATCGGGGCCATCATGGAGTTGCGGGACTGGCTGCGGCAGACCTACCTGCCGCTGGCCGCCGGCCAGCCTGATGAGGTCGGCGCCGAACGCTACCTGGCCTGCGCGCGCCGGTACACCGGCGCGAACCTTGATTTGGCCGAGGTATACGAGTGGGGCTGGTCGCAGTTCCTGGCCTTGCGTTCGGAAATGCAAGATGAGGCGGAACGCATTGTGCCGGGTTCTTCCGTAGCGGAAGCGATGGCCTATCTGGACGTCCATGGCGAGGCCGTCGAAGGGGTCGATGAGATCCGGGACCGACTGCAGCAGCTCATGGACACGGCCATGGCCCAACTCGACGGTACTCATTTCGACATCGCCGAACCGGTCAAGACCGTCGAGGCGCGGATCGCGCCGGCGGGCAGCGCCGCCGCGCCGCACTACACCAGCCCGTCCAGGGACTTCACGCGGCCCGGCCGGACCTGGCTGCCGGTGACCGGTAGCACCCGGTTCCCGCTGTGGAGCCTGGTCAGCACCTGGTATCACGAGGGCGTGCCCGGCCATCATCTGCAGCTCGCCCAGTGGATCTGCCTGGCCGACCGGCTCTCGACGTTCCAGACCTCCATCGGCGGGGTCAGTGCCTGCAGCGAAGGCTGGGCGCTGTACGCCGAGCGCCTGATGGACGAACTCGGCTACTTGACGTCGGCCGGCGATCGGCTCGGGTACCTGGACGCGCAGATGTTGCGGGCGATCCGGGTCGTCATCGACATCGGCATGCACACCCGCGCGAGGATCCCGGCCGACTCGCCGGTGGGCGCCGGCCAGACCTGGACGCCCGAGCTGGCCAGGGAGTTCTTCGGGATGCACAACGGCAGCTCGGCCGCGTTCTTGGACAGCGAGATCATCCGCTACCTGAGCATGCCGGGCCAGGCGATCAGCTACAAGCTGGGCGAGCGGGCCTGGCTGGCCGGCCGGGACGCGGCCAAGGCGGCCCGAGGCGCCGACTTCGACCTCAAGGCCTGGCACATGGCCTCGCTCTCGCTCGGCGCCCTCGGCCTCGACGACCTAGCCGTCGAGCTAGCCCAGATCTAGGGACCTCATTCCCTCCTTATAGCGTGGGCGGGGACCGGCAGTTCGGGGGGACAGCCGGAATCGGGGGATTGCATGGAGTTCGCGCGGAAGGCGGCGCACGTCCCGACCGGGAAGTGGACCAAGTGGGTCGTGCTCGGATTCTGGCTGGTGGTGCTCGTCGTCGCCTTCCCGCTGGCCGGCAAGCTCACCGGAGCCGAGAAGAACCAGGCCAGGTCCTGGCTGCCCGCGAACGCGGAGTCGACCAAGGTACTCGACGTGCAGTCGCGCTTCCAGTCAGCCAACATCTACCCGGGCGTCGTGGTCTACCAGCGGAGCTCGGGCCTGACCCCGGCAGACCGGGCCAAGGCGGCCGCCGACACCCGCAAGTTCGCCGGCGTGCGGCACGTTGTCCCGAACCGGATAGTGGGACCGATCCCCTCCAAGGATGGCAAGGCGCTCGAAACCATCGTCCAGGCCGATCTGGGCGGTCAGGGCTTCAACCGCGCCGGAGACACCGGCAAGGCGCTCGTCTCCATCGCCAGGTCCGACGCCGGCGGGATGAACGTGTACCTCACCGGTCCGCTGGGGAACGCGGCCGACAGCTCCGAGGTGTTCAAGGGCATCGACAGCACGCTGCTGATCGCGGCGCTGGCGGTCGTCATCGTGATCTTGCTGATCACCTACCGGAGTCCGGTGCTCTGGGTGCTGCCTGTGCTCTGCTCAGGGGTCTCGCTGCTCGTCGCCCAGGCGGTGATCTACCTGCTCGCCAGATACGGCGGCCTGACCGTGAACGCGCAAAGCGCGGGCATTCTCGACGTGCTGGTGTTCGGAGCCAGCACGGACTATGCGCTGCTGCTGGTCGCGCGCTACCGAGAGGAACTGCGGCGCCATGACCGCCGCGGCGCGGCGATGGCTGAGGCGCTGCGCCGGGCGGGCCCGGCGATCTTCGCGAGCGCGTCGACGGTGATCATCGCGCTGCTCACGCTGCTCGTGGCCGAACTGCAGTCCACGAAGGACCTCGGTCCGGTGCTGGCCGTCGGTGTCGCGGTGAGCCTGCTCGCGATGCTCACGCTGCTGCCCGCCCTGCTCGTGGTCGTCCCGCGCGGGGTCTTCTGGCCGTACCGGCCGGGCTACGGCTCCTCAGAGCCGACTCATCGCGGAGTCTGGGCCCGGGTCGGGTGGAACATCGCGCCCCGGCCCCGCATCGTCTGGATTACCACGGCCGTCGTCCTCGGCGTGATGGCGATCGGCCTTACCGGCCTGAAGGCCCAGGGCCTGACGAACGCGCAGTCCTTCCGGGGTCACCCCGACTCCGTGGTCGGCGAGGCCGTGCTGGCCAGGCATTTCCCGGCCGGTGCGGGCCAGCCCGTAATCGTGATCAGCAAGGCGAGCGCGGCGCCAGCGGTGCGCTCCGCGTTCGCCGCGACGCCGGGGATCGCCAGCGTGACGCCGCCGGTGACCAGGGCGGGCTTCGCCTACCTGCAGGGGACGCTGGCCTCGCCGCCTGACAGCCAGGCGGCGTACGCCACCATCGACCGGACCCGGACGGCCGTGCACGCCGTTCCCGGTGCCAATGCCATCGTCGGCGGCAACACCGCGATAAACCTGGACGTGCAGAACGCGTCGGCGCACGACCGCAACCTCATCATCCCGCTGATCCTGGTCGTCGTGCTCGTCATCTTGGTGTTGCTGCTCCGCTCGCTGGTGGCGCCGCTGATCCTGACCGCGACCGTGGTCCTGTCGTTCGCCGCCGCGCTCGGCGTCAGTTCGCTGTTCTTCAACCACGTTTTCGGCTTCGGCGGAGCCGACAGCTCGTTCCCGCTGTTCGTGTTCGTCTTCCTGGTCGCGCTGGGCATCGACTACAACATCTTCCTGATGACCCGGGTACGAGAGGAGGCGATCAGGCGGGACGCCAGGCACGGGGCCATCGTCGGCCTCGCGGCCACCGGCGGAGTGATCACCTCGGCTGGCTTCGTCCTCGCCGGCACGTTCGCCGTCCTCGCGACCATCCCGTCCACGTTCCTGACCGAACTGGGCTTCGCGGTCGCCTTCGGCATCCTCCTCGACACGATCATCGTGCGCTCGGTGCTGGTCACCGCGCTCAACCTCGACCTCGGCCGGTGGATGTGGTGGCCGAGCAAGCTCGCGGGCAAATCGGACCCGCCGCCCGGCGAGCTCAGTCAGGAAAAGGTCGCTGCGCTCACCCGAGGCTGAGCGCCCGGCTCCCGTGCTCGTCTTTGCCTGATGCTGACCAGCCCTCTCGCTGGAGTTGCCGACTGCCCGGGTAGATGCCGGTCGGCAGCTCATGTGAGGGAGGGCGAGAATGGAACCAGCACCATATCCGGTGCAGTTCTCGGTCGATTACCCGGACCGCCCGCTCAACCGGGTCACCACGTTCTTCCGGATCTTCGTGATCATTCCGATCGCCATTGTGCTCGGGACGGTTTCCGGCCAGGCCACGTGGTCCCAATCGGGCCGGGAGGTAGCCGCCGGAGCAGGCGGCGTGCTCTTCTTCGGGCCGCTGCTGATGATCTTGTTCAGGAAGAAGTACCCGAAGTGGTGGTTCGACTGGAACCTGGAGTTGCAGCGGTTCAGCAGCAGGGTCGGGATCTACCTGGCGCTGATGGACGACGAGTATCCGTCGACCGACGACCACCAGGCCGTTCACCTGGACTACCGGTATCCCGACGCCACCTTTGAGCTGAACCGCTTCTTGCCGATAGTGAAATGGCTGCTGGCGATCCCGCACTACATCGTGCTGTTCTTCCTCGACATCGGCGCGATCGTAGTGACCATCGTCGCCTGGTTCGCGATCTTGTTCACCGGGCGCTACCCGCGCGGCCTTTTCGACTACATCGAAGGCGTGCTGCGCTGGCATAACCGCGTGTTCGCCTATGCGCTGCTGCTGGTGACCGACCGCTACCCGCCATTCAAGCTGGCGGCCTGACCCGGCCACCCAGCAGCAGCTGGGTGAGCGCGCTGCGGGTGTCCAGCAACTGGTCGAGTGCCGCGCTCATGTGCTCGTCGGTGACCCGGATCGGGGCGTCGTCTGGGGCACCGTTGTTCGAGGCGGTGTCGTCGGCCTCGGCGGCTGCGAGGGCGGCTCGCCTGAGCAGTTCCTTGATGAACGACGCCGTCACGCCTTCGGTCCTGGCTATGACCGCTGGCAGATCGGCCAGGTCGAGTTCCAGGTTGCCCTGGTAGAGCCGGACGAGCCGGGCCCGGGCCTCGGCGTCGGGCACCGGCAGCTCGACCGCGTGGTCTACCCGGCCGGGCCGGGCGGCCAGGGCTTCTTCCAGCAGGTCGGCCCGGTTGGTCGTGAGCAGGAACGTCACGTCCATGTCCTGGCCGAGCCCGTCCATCTCGTTCAGCAACTCAAACAGCAGCGAGCTCTCACCGCCGTAATGATCACGCTCTTCCGCGATCAGGTCCACGTCCTCGACCACGATGAGGCAGGGTTGCAGCGCGCGGGCGACCGAGCAGGCCGAACCGATCATGCCGAGCGCGCGGCCGGACAGCAGGACCGCGGTGACGCCGGGCAGTCGGCTGAGCAGATACCGCAGGGTGTGGGTCTTGCCGGTTCCCGGTACCCCGTACAGCAAGACGCCGCGCCGCAGGTGCTGTCCGCTGGCCCGCAGCCGGGCCGCGTGCCTGGCCACGCCGAGCACCTGCCGCTCGATCCCGTCGATTACCCCGTCCGGCAGGATCACCTCGTCCCTGGTGACCTCGGGCCGGTCGACGAAACTGAGCAGCGAACCTCGGTGGTACTCGAATACCTCGCCGCCGAACTCGATCACGTGACCGCGGAACACGTTGTGCTCCTGGCCCAGGCGCTTGATCTCGGCCACGATCTGCGGCGCGCGATCGGGGCTGGGGCAGGCGACCTCCAGGTGCACTTGATCGCTGCCGTGCTCCTCAGGGCCGCGCAGCAAGATCACCGCGGCACCATCGTCATCGCTGGTCAGATAGAGCCCGATCTGCACGCACGGCATCGTCTTTCCGCCGGGGCCGGACGCTAGCGCCTCGGTCTCCACGCTGCCGATGCCCGCGCCGTATCGGCCAGGGCGCATGAGGTCGGGCAGGCTGATATCCCGGTGCCGGTAATCGATCAGCCCGGTCAGCGTGTGGGTGCGGCCGGGCTCGGCCAGCCACGCATCGACCGCGGTCTGCACGTTCACCTGGTCGTACGCCTGCCAGGTCGCCTTGGCGACCACCGGAGGAGGTTCGAGCGTCCCGAGGTGCCCGGCGATCAGCCGGCTCGCCGACGCCTCCTCGGCCCTGGCGGCGCCGATCGTTCGCGTCATGAAGCGCCTGGTGAGCCGGCCGATGTCGGCGAGTTCGGGCCGAAGTTCCGAGTTACCCGGACGATTTGGACGTAGTTCCGCTTCGATACGCACGTCCGCAGCCTATGCGGACGCATCGGCCGGGCCTAGCCAATATCCAGCTAGATCAGGCTCAGGCCGCTAGCCGAAATGCGCCCGCAAAGCTTTCTGCAAAAAATCTTGAATGAATTTACGGGTAGGTCACCACATCGCTTGGCCCGCCGAAGCTCGAACTCACCGCCGCTCCGGTGCCGTTGATCACCGACTGAATGCCGCCTGATCCGTTCAGGAACACGGTGAGCAGGTCGTGGAAGACCACTCCCGACGTGTTCGGCGCCTGGAAGGCCATCGCGTTCTCGATCGCCACGCCCTGGTTGAAGAAGCTGTAGCTGCCCATGCCGTAGCCGGTGAACGAGGTCACGCTGTTCGGCACGAAGAACGCCGGATAGCCGTTCTGGGTGGCGCTCGACATCCAGGCCGACTGGCTCGGAACCTCGTACGGGTTCTCGTTCTGGAAGAAGATCACCTCGCCGCCCTGGCCGTTCCAGATCACCTCGTCCTTCAGGTAATGCTCCACGAACAGGCCCGTGGCCGTGACGTTGTTGCCGTTGACGATCACGCCAGTGTTGGCCTGATCACCGGTGAAGGTGCCGGCGCCCGCGCCGTGGTCGGCCCGCCAGGCCCAGATGTCGTCGATGATGGAGTTGTTACTGTTGTCGATGAGGCTCGTCGCGGCGGTGCCGGCGGTCGCTCCTCCGATACGGAAGAACACGTCGTCGATCGAGACCGGGTCGCTGGCGTGGCTGACCGTCGAGCCCTGGACGCCGACCTGGAGCAGCGCGGACGAACTGGTCGGGCCCGCGTCGAAGATCAGGCCGGAGATGTTCACGCCGCTGACGTCGGCGACGTTCATCGTGACGTTGCCGCTCGAGGGGACCAGCGTCGGGAAACCCAGCCCGATGATCTTGGTGTCGGCCTTGGTGACGTTGATCGTCGATCCGATGCTGTACACGCCGGGGGTGAAGATCAGGTTGTCGCCGGCGGCCAGCGCCGCGTTGATCGTGGCCACCGAACTGGACGGGCTCGCGACGTAGAAGGTGCTGAGCGGCAGCGAGGTGCCCGGCGTGTTGCTGGTGGCCGTCCAGGTCGGGCCGGAGGAATTCGTCCGCAGCGACGGCACGAACACATTGAAGTGGCCCGAGGCGTCGGTGTAGAGGTAAGGCTCTTCCTCGGTGACCGGGCAGTTAGCGAGCGTGGTGTACGAGCTAGGCCCGCCGCTGTCGCCCGAGTTGGCCGCGAAGCTCTGGGCCGGGGCGCCCGGGTCGCCGCAGAACACCTGGTTCCACACCGAGTTGCTCCAGCCGTCCAGGCTGGAGTCGCGGGTGACGAACTGCTGCTGGCTGCCGTTGGTGACCGTCCCGCCAGTGAACCGGGAGTCGGAGATGAAGCCGCCGCTGGCGAAGTCCGGCCCGCCGTTGCAGTAGTCCATCAGCGACAGGTTGCCGTTGACCTGGACCCGGCGCATCGGCGCGGCCTGGGAGACGGCCCAGAAGTCATCGCCGGCCTCGCACCCGGTGTTGCCCATCACGTTGATCGTCAGGTCGGACAGCGAGCGCCAGAAGTTGTCGGTCGCGTTGCAGGTGGTGCCGGCGCACTGGTTGAACACCTGAACCGCGCCGTTGATCACGACCTGGCTCGGATTCTGGCCAAGGCCCGCCACCTGCGTGTAGTACCCGACGGTGAACAACAGCGGGCTGGAGGCCGAGCCGTAGGTGCCGGGCTCGAAGAAGATCGCGTCCCGCTGGGTGCCGAACTGGTTACCGACCTGCTGGCTGGCGATCGTGTTGAGCTGACTCTGGATCGAGGCCTGGCTCTGGCTGGGCGTGAAGACGATGACGTTGGGGCCGAGGCTGCCGCCGGTCGGCGGTCCAGAGCCGCCTCCGCCTCCGGCGGAGTCGGTGAACGCGGTGAACTCGGCGATCGACCACCAGTTGGTTGTCGACGCGGCGGTCAGCACTACCCGGATGTACTGGGCGGTCTGGTCGGCGAAGGTGATGGTCTGCGGCGACGCGGTCCCGGTGCCGGTCGCGACCGAGGTGAACGTGCTGCCGTTGGCGGACACCTCGACGTTGAAGCCCCGGGCGTAGTCGCCGGCCGAGCCGCCCGCGTTGAGCACGATCTGGTTGAAGGTCTGGGACGACCCCAGGTTGACCTGGAAGAACATTCCTGAGGCCTGGTCGGCGTCGGAGCTGAACCTCGTGCTCGCATTCCCGTCGATCGCGTTCGCCGGAGCGTCGCCCGCCGATGAGGTCGTGTTCGAGCTGGCCGTCCAGCCGGTCTCGCTCAGCTGCGTCTCTGGCGTGCCGCTGAAGGCGGTGAACTCGGCGATCGACCACCAGTTGGTTGTCGACGCGGCGGTCAGCACTACCCGGATGTACTGGGCGGTCTGTGCGGTGAACGTGATGGTCTGCGGCGACGCGGTTCCCGTGCCGGTCGCGACCGAGGTGAACGTGCTGCCGTTGGCGGACACCTCGACGTTGAAGCCCCGGGCGTAGTCACCGGCCGAGCCGCCCGCGTTGAGCACGATCTGGTTGAAGGTCTGGGACGACCCCAGGTTGACCTGGAAGAACATTCCTGAGGCCTGGTCGGCGTCCGAGCTGAACCTCGTGCCCGCGTTGCCGTCGATCGCGTTGGCCGGCGCATCGGCCGCCGACGAGGTCGTATTGGAGCTAGCGACCCAGCCGGTCTCGCTGAGCTGAGTCTCGGCCGCCTGGGCCGATGGGGTCATCGCGAAGAACTGCGCCGTGCCGAGCGCGAGCATCGCCGCTATGGCACCGCTGACTAACCGGGATCTGGCTGTGTTGGTCAGACTGATCATGCTTCACCAGTTCTTTCAAAGCTTGAATTAACTCGTGAAGTTACTACGCTGCCCGGCTAAGTCAATACCTCCTGAGTCAATAGCCGCGAGGGCGTGGTCGGCGATGAACTCCCGGTACCAGTGCGCGCTGGCCTTCGCGATCCTGGCCTGCGACCCGAAGTCCACGAAGATCAGCCCGAACCGCCGGCTGTAGCCGTCGGCCCACTCGAAGTTGTCGAGCAGCGACCATGCGAAGTAGCCGCGCACGTCGACGCCGTCGGTGATGGCTCGCCGGGTCTCGGCTAGGTGCTCGGCCAGGTAACGCACTCGCTCAGGATCGTTGACCTGGCCGAGCGGGTCGACGTAGTCGTGGAACGGAGCGCCGTTCTCGGTGACGTACAGCGGCAGGCCCGGATACTCATCGCGGAGCCGCCGCAGCACCCGCCCGAGGCCGGCCGGCCGGGCATCGATGCCGTTCGCGGTCAGCGGCGGATCGTCCGGCAGCAGCCGCGCCGGCAACACGGTCGCCTGGTGGAACGGCTCGCCCGGATCGGCTTCGACGGTCTTCGTCTCGTAGTAGTTGACACCGCAGAAGTCGACCGGGGCGGCGATCGTCGCCAGGTCCCCGGCCCTGATGAAGTCGATCGGCACCTGGGCGGCGTACCAGTCGAGCAGGTCGGCGGGGTAGCTTCCGCGTCCGACCGGATCGAGAAACCAGCGGTTCTCGTGCCCGTCGAGCCGGATCGCGGCCGCGATGTCCGCCTCCGTCGCCGAGGCGGGGCTGATGTCGGAGAGCAGCACCGAGCTCCCGACCATCGAATCGGGCGCGATGGCACGAATCAGCTCGACCGCGCGGCCGTGTGCGAGCAGCAGGTGATGCGAGGCGACCAGGGCCGAGTGCAGGTTGGTGAGCCCAGGAGCGTGCCGCCCCTGCAGATGGCCGATCATCCCGGCGCAGAACGGCTCGTTGACGGTCATCCACCGGGGCACGACGTCTCCGAGCGCCCCCAGCACCGCCTCGGCGTAGTCGCAGAACCGGCCGACCGTGTCGCGGTCAACCCAGCCGCCCGCGTCCTGCAGCGGCTGCGGCAGGTCCCAGT
Organism: Streptosporangiaceae bacterium; assembly: GCA_035606435.1. GTDB lineage: Bacteria > Actinomycetota > Actinomycetes > Streptosporangiales > Streptosporangiaceae > Chersky-822. The sequence continues at coordinate 9,678 of DATNFM010000230.1, forward strand.
GAAACAGGGTGACCACCGGGGTCACGCCCCGGCCCAGCAGTGCGTCGACCAGCCGCTTGTAGCAGTCGAGCCCGGCGAGCCTGGCCGGCCCCCGGCCGTCGGGAACCACCCGGGGCCAGGCGATTGACAAGCGGTAGCAGTCCAGGCCAAGCCAGGCCACCAGGTCGAGATCGGTTTCGATGCGGCTCAGGTGATCGCAGGCGATCTCCGCGTTATCGCCGTTGGTGACCTTGCCGGGCGTGGCCGAGAACGTGTCCCAGATCGACCGTCCGCGCGTCGCCGCACTGCCCTCGATCTGATAGGCGGATGTCGACGCACCGAACTCGAAGCCGGGCGGGAACCGTAAGTCGGCCAACGACACTTCGCTCCTCCACGTGTTGACGGGTGGCCCGAGTCCGTCGCCGCACCAACGGCCCCGGGTCACCCAGCAGCCCGACTTCACTACTTAAACTAAGGTTCGGGAGAAGTGCCTTCTTGTCAACCCCGCGGCGGCGGACGGGGCCGCGGCACCGGTGTTGAGAAGCCGGGCGATCGGCAGGGTCGCCCCGCCCAGCGCGACCGCGTCCTGGCCCAGTTCGGCCTTGACGATCTGGACCCCGGAGTAGGGCAGCCGCAGGGCGTTGCTCTTCGCGGCCTCGCGGATCGCCGGAAGCAGCGGATCGCTGAGCGCGCGGCCAAGCCAGCCGCCGACGACCACTCGCTCTGGGTTGAACAGGTTCACCAGGTTCGCGATGCCAGCGCCCAGGTAGGTCACGACCTCATCGAGGACCTCGGCCGCGATCGGATCGCGCTCGCGGGACGAGATCAGCGCCGTGACCATGCCTTCCAGGCCGCCCGGGTGCAGCCCGGGGGTCCTCCCCTCGCGCAGGCACTGCGTTTCTTCGTCCCTTTTCAGCTCGGCGTACCTGGCCGCGATCGCACCCGCGCCGACGTAGGCCTCCAGGCAGCCGTTCGCCCCGCAACGGCAGCGCCGGCCGCCGACGACCACGGTGGTGTGACCCCACTCGCCGGCGCTGCCCATCGCGCCCCGGTACACCTCGCCGTTGCTGATGATGCAGGTGCCAAGGCCCGTCCCGAGCAGGACGATGATCGCGTGGTCGGTGCCGCGAGCGGCGCCGAACCACTGTTCGGCCTGGCCGAGCGTCTTGGCGCCGTTATCGACGAAGACCGGCAGGTCGATGGTGTCCTTCAGCATCGCCCCGACCGGAACCGCGTCCCAGCCGACGCTCTGCCCGTGCACCACGGCATCCTCGGTCCTGGTGACCAGGCCGGGTACCGCGACGCCGACGCCGAGGATCGACCGCTCGTCGACCTCGGCCTGGGCAATCACCGAGCGGATGCCGTTGGCCACGTGGGTGACCGCGTCGTGCGGATCAAGCGCAGACGTATCAGCCACCGGCATGTCGGTCGCGGACAGGTGCCGCGCCCGCATGGTCAGCCCGAGATCGAACAACTCGACCAGGAACGCGCTCTCCCCCACGTCGACCCCGATTACGTACCCGTACTCGGGGTTGGCCTGAAGCAGGCCGCGCGGCCGGCCGCCGTTGGAATCCTCAAGCCCGACCTCGGCGATCACCCCTTCCGCGAGCAGGTCGGCGACCAGGTTGCTGACCGTTGCCGGACTCAGGCCGGCGTCGGCGCCGATCTCCTGCCTGGTCAGCGGCCCGTCGAGGAAGACCCGCCAGAGCGCCCGGGACCGGTTGCTCCGGCGAAGATCCCGGACGGTGGTGGTGTGGGACGGCATGAAAGACAACGATAGTTCACACCGTGGAGAAAGCCAGGGCAAGGACGGGGCGGGAGGGGACGGGAGGGGACGCCCCGTCCTTGCCCAGGCGATCTCGGTAAGGACTACTTCCTTGGCTTCAGGTGCAAGATCACCACCTCATCGGTGCCAGAACCCGGGCCGTTGTTGGTACCCGATGGCTGGCCGGTCTCGTACGGGTTGTCCTGCGTCGGCCAGCCGACGAAGTGCTGCGAGTTGTACTCGAACCACTCCGACGCCGTGGTCGTCGGAATGATCGGCAGATTGTCCGCCACGTAGGTCTCGATCGGCACCAGGTCGGCAGTCTGCTCGGCCACCGTGGCCGCGCCGGCGAGCTTGGCCAGGGCCGCGTCGATGGCCGGGTCCGAGAGCCGCTCATAGTCGCCGGTAGCGGACTTGCCAGTGGCCAGTGCGCTGTCGAGCCAGCCTTCGTACATGTTGTAGGGAGTGAGCCCGCCGTTCGACCAGTGCATGGTGAGCTCGAAGTCGCCACTGGCGACGTTGGCATTCCAGGTGGTCACCGCCTGACCCTGGAAGGTCGCGTCGATGCCGGCGGCCCGCAGTTCCTGCGCGACGATGGCGTCGTCCTCGGCGTAGTCGGTGTAGGCCGACGGGTCGGTGATCGTGATGGCGACGGTCTTGCCGCCCTTTTCGAAGAAACCGTTGCCGCCTAGCTTGTAACCGGCCGCCGTGAGTACCGCCTTGGCCGCGGCCGGGTTAGCCGTGGGCGAGTTCGTCTTCGACACGACCGGCCCGCCCCAGGCACCGAAAGTGGGCAGCGTGAGGCCGGTCGAGTTGAGCGACGGGTTCTCAAGGCCCGCTTCGCCCTCGCTCGCCAGCAGCGCGCGGTTGATGGCCAGGCTGATCGCCTTGCGCACCGGCAGCTGGTTGGTGGGCCACTTGCGGAGGTTAGGCATGAGGCTGTTGGTGCCGCCTGGCGCCTCCCAGTAATGGTGGAAGGCGGGGTTCTTGTCGACGAAATCCTTCTTCAGGCCCGGGATGAAGTTGCCGGTCCAGTCGATGGTCCCGGCAAACAGCGCCGAAAGCGCTCCGGTGTTTGACGTGTAGACCGGGAAGTACACACTCGGAATGGCGACCTTGGCCGCCTGCCAGAAGTCCGGATTCTTCTTCAGCGTGAATCCCTGCGGCGTGAACCTGCTGAGTTCGTAGGGTCCGCTGCCGACCGGCGTCGCGTCAGTGAACGTGGCCGGATTGCCGGCCTTGCTCCAGATCGACTGCGGCACGATCGCGACGCCGGCGATCTGCTCCAGGTTCGTGTACTGAGCGGACGGGAACGTGAGCGTCACCGTGTTCCCTGAGGTAGCGACGCTGGAGATGTTCAGGCCGCCGAGGTTGATCGCGGCGTTCTTCTTCACCAGGTTGTAGGTGAAGGCGACGTCGGCCGGGGTAAGGGCGGTGCCGTTGCTCCACTTCACGCCCGGGCGAATCGTGAAAGTGATCGACTTGCCGCTGTCCGTCCACTTGTAACCGGTGGCCAGCCACGGGTAGTTCTTGGGCGGCGCCGCCAGGTTGAACTGGATAAGCGGCTCGTAGATCAGCCCGGTCGCGCCCATGCCGTAGGCGGCCTGCGTCGGGACGAACGGGTTGAAGGCCTGGGTAATCGCCGTCTCGGGCGAGCTTTCCATGACTAGAGCGGGGATGCTGGACGACGACGGACCGTGTCCGGCGTTGGAGTTCGACGAGCACGCGGCGAGCCCGCTGCCAACGACTGCGACAGCCACGAGGGTCGCTAAAGGTCTTCTCATGATTCCTCCTGCTTACTGATTCGAGATGACATCTGGTGCCGCGACATCGAGCCGCCAGCAGGCGGCCGATCGCGACGCGGATACTGGCTGCGGCGGCGGGTTTTCCTGGCGGCAGTGGTCGTCGGCGAACGGGCATCTCGAGCTGAACGGGCAGCCGGATGGTGCCTGGCCGGCGACCTCCGGGATCCGCCGGGAAACCGGCGCGCCGCCCCGCAACGAGCTTCCGAGATTGTCGGGGTCGGGCGCCGAGGCGACGAGCAGCTGGGTATAGGGGTGGGCCGGATGCTGCGTCAGTTCCTCGGCCGGACCGCGCTCTACTATCTGCCCGGCATACATGACGAGGATTTCGTCGGAGAAATAACGCGCCGAGGCAATGTCGTGCGTGATGTAGAGCATGGCTAGGCGCAGGCGTTGCCGCAAGTCATCGAGCAGTCGCAGCATCTCGAGCCTGATCGAGACATCCAGCATCGAGACCGGTTCATCGGCTAGCAGGACGGCGGGATGCGCGGCGAGCGCACGGGCGAACGAGACGCGCTGGCGCTGGCCTCCGGACAGCTCGTGCGGGTATTTGCTGGCGAATTGCCCGGCGGGGGTCAGCCGCACCTGCTCGAGCAACTCATCGACCTCCTTTCCCACCTCGGCCTTCGAACCGGGCCGGCCATGCGGTGCTTGCCGACGCAGTGCGGTCTCCGGGCGGCCGCCCGCAGACCGCACTGCTGGTGTTTGCCAATGAAGCCGGACCGGCCGCTCAAGGTGATGACGCACGGTGTGGATGGGGTTGAGCGACGCGAACGGGTCCTGGAAGACGAGCTGGACCTCGCTCTTGTAGCGGCGGAAGGCCGCCCGGGTGGCGACGTCAATCGGCTGGCCGTCGAGCCTGACCTCACCGGAGGTCGGGAGGTCCTGGCCGGCGAGCAGCCTGGCCACGGTCGACTTGCCAGACCCGCTCTCGCCGACCAGCGCGACGACCGCGCCCCGGTCCAGGCGCAGCGATACGTCGGCGACAGCGTGCAGGACCTGGCCGCCGCTGAGCTTGAAGTCCTTGCTGAGGCCGGTCGCCTCCAGGGCCGTGCTCATGGCCGGTCCTCCACGATGACGGCAGGCACCCGAGACTGGTCGGGCAGCACGAACGGGCAGCTCGTGACGTGGGTCGCATCCGCCGACGAGCGGACCGGCTGCGGCCTCATGTCGATGTCCGCGCACGCGTCCGTGCCGTAGCCGCAGCGGGGCAGGAACGGGCAGCCGCCCGGCAGCATGCGCAGGTCGGGCGGCGAGCCCGAGATGCCGGCCAGCTCGCGCCGGGCGCCGTGCAGCGAAGGGAACGAGTTGAGCAGGCCCTTGGTGTAGGGGTGAGCGGCGCCGCGGAGGATCTCCGCCGATGATCCGACCTCCAGCAGATGCCCCGCGTACATCACCGCGATCCGGTCGGCCAGCTCGAGCAGCAGCGACAGGTCGTGGGTGATGAAGAGGATCGAGAACCCGAGCTCGTCTTTCAGCTCCACGATCTGGCTGAGGATGTCGCGCTGCACGACCACGTCGAGCGCCGTCGTCGGCTCGTCCATGATGACGATCTCGGGCTCGACCGCCAGCGCCATCGCGATCATCACGCGCTGGCGCATGCCGCCGGACAGTTCGTGCGGAAAGCTGCGCAGCCGCGATCGCGGTATCCCGACCAGGTCGAGCAGCGAACCCACGCGGGCGAGCGCGTCGGCCCGGCCGACCTTGATGTGCGCGCGGATGGCGTCCAGCAACTGGTCCCTGACGTTGAGCACGGGATTGAGGGCGTTCATCGCGCTCTGGAACACGATCGCGATCTCGCGCCAGCGCAGCCGCTGCAGGTCGGCGGCGCGCAGCCTGGTGATCTCGACCGGCTCGCTGACCCGCGGCCCGTGATAGCGGACGCTGCCGCCGGTGATCAGCGCCGGCGCCCTGAGCAGCCGGCAGGCCGCGTAGGCGAGCGTGGACTTCCCAGAACCGCTCTCGCCCGCGATGCCGACGACCTCGCCCGGCCGCAGGTCCAGGGTGACCTGGTTGACCGCCCGCACGTCACCGGACGGCGTCCGGTAGACGACCGAGAAGTCCCTGATCTCGAGGGTCATGACCGACCCCCGCGGGGATCGTCCAATAGCGAGCTGCGGGAGAACGGGCGCAGGGCCCTGGTGAGCGGGCCAGCCGGGACGGCCTGGTTCCAGACCGGCGTCGGGTCGGCTGGCCGCTGCCGGTGGCCGCCGATCATCGCGCTCCTGGCGGCATCGCGCAGCCTCGGGTTACCTAGCTCATCGATGCCGGTGTTGAGCAGTACGAGGGCGGTGCCGATCAACGCGACGGCGATCCCCGGCGGCACGAACCACCACCAGGCGCCGAGCTGGAGCGCCTGCTGGCTCTGCGCCCAGTAGAGGATCGTGCCCAGGCTCCAGCTGTTGAGGTCGGCGAGGCCGATGAACGCGAGCGCGACCGAGGTGGCGATCGCGTAGAGCACGGTGTTCACGAAACTGGCCGCGATCAGGCTGATCTCGTTGGGCACGATCTCGAACGCGATGATCCGCCACGTCCGCTCGCCGGTCTCGCGGGCGGCGGCGACAAAGTCGCGGTTCCTGATCGCGAGCGTCTGAGCCCTGATGACGCGTGCTCCCCACGGCCAGCCGAGCCCGCTGAGCACCACGATCGTGGCCAGCTGACCCTTCTGCGGCAGGTACCCGAGCAGCAGGATGAGCAGCGGGAGCGACGGGATGACCAGGAACACGTTGCTGGTCAGGGACAGCAGGTCGTCCCACAAGCCGCCAAGGAAGGCGGCGGTGACGCCGACGATCACCGAGAGCACGGTCGCGACGAGGCCAACGGACAGCGCGAGCTCCAGGGTCAGCCTGATGCCGACCAGCAGCTGGGAAAGGACATCCTGTCCGCTCTGCGTGGTACCGAGCAGATGAGCGGAATCGGGAGCGTGCAGCGCCAGGCTCGGCGCCGGGTTCGAGTACGACGGGTCATAAGGCATGACCAGCGGGCCGATCACGGCGGCGAGCACGAACAGACCGAGCACGATCGCGCCGATCTTGGCCTTGAGCGGCAGGCGCCGCCACTGGCCGGCTGCCTTGGGGGTGACGGCGATGGTCGGCGTCTGGCTGATCGCGGTCAGCGGGGTGGCGGTGGTCATCAGGACGCCTCCTTCGCTCGCACCCGCGGATCGGCGAAGACCAGCACCAGGTCCACGACCAGGTTGGCGAGCAGGACGGCGAAGGTAATGACCAGGAAGATGGCCTGCATCATCGGGAAGTCGCTGGCGCTGACCGCGTTGAGCAGCAGGAGGCCGATGCCCGGATAGGAGAAGACGATCTCCATGATGATCGCGCCGGAGACGACGAACCCCAGGGCCAGGCCAAATCCCTGCAGCTGCGGGAGCAGCGCGTTCCGGGCGGCGTAAGTGAAGACCACGCGGTGGCTCGGCAGGCCCTTCGCCTGAGCGGCCACGACGTAGTCCTCGCCGATCGTCGTGATCATCACGTTGCGCATCTGAAGCATCCAGCCGGCCAGCGAGGTGATCACGATCGTGAACGCGGGCAGAACCGAGTGGTCGATCGCGCTGCTGATGAATGACCAGTTCCAGCCGGGCGCCAGGCCACCGTCATAGCCCTGGCCGGTCGGGAACAACCCGATGCGCTCGGCCAGCAGCTCGATCAGCACCAGAGCGAGGAAGAAGTAGGGGATCGCCTGCAGGAACATCAGGCCGGGCAGCGTCTTGTCCAGCCAGCCACCGTGCCGCCAGCCGCCGATGATGCCGAGCACGGTGCCGGCCAGGAAGGCGATCACCGTCGCGGTTCCGACCAGCGCGAGCGTCCACGGGATCGTCTCGCCGAGCAGCGAGGTCACCGAGGCCGGGTACTGGAGCAGGTCGGTGCCGAAGTTGAAGCGGAAGACGTCACTGAGGTAGGTCACGTACTGATGCCAAAGCGATCCCGTATGCCCGACGCCGAGCATGGCCGATAGCGCCTTGGCCGCGGCCGGCTGCAAGTTGGGGAACTTGCCCATGATCGCTTCGACGGCGTTGCCCGGCACTGCGCGAGGGATGAAGAAGTTGACCGTGAGCGCCACCCAGGCCGCGACTAAGTAGAAAGCCAGGCGCCGCAAAACGAAGGCCATACTGCCTCCTAGCTAGTTCCGGCCGCGGTGTTGCCCCGGGAACGGCCGCGCTGGCGTTGAAGGGGCCGGCGGACCATGGTGCCCGGCGGGCAGCCGCAGCTCGACCTGAGCACCAGCTCGGTCGGCAGCGACTCCACTCGCTGCCGCAGCTCCGGGTTGGCGATCCGGTCGAGCAAGCGGGTGCAAGACCGTTCGCCGAGCAGCCGGATCGGGCTGTGAACGGTGGTGAGCGGGGGGTCGCAGAGGCTTCCTGGAAAGATGTCGTCGAAGCCGACGACCGCGACCTGGCCGGGCACTGCCACACCGGCCCTGGCCAGCGACTGCAATACCCCGATGGCCATCTGGTCGTTGGCGCAGATGACCGCGTCAGGAAGCCTCGGTTCGGCGAGCACCAACTGCCCGGCGTCCGCACCGCTGGCCACGCTGAACTCCCCGGGCGCGCAGCCGACGAGCTGGCAGTCCTTGCGGGCGCGCAGCACCGACATCAGCGCGCGGCGTCTCTCGGTGGCGTCGGGTGCGTTCCGCGGTCCCTCAACGAAGTAGAACCGGCGCCGGCCGTGCTCGCTGATCAGGTGCTCGGCCAGCGCCATCGCGCCGGTGCGGTTGTCGGCGGTCACCACATCGGCCACCCGTTCACGGGGGTTGCCCGCGATGATCACGACGGGGATCCGCTCGACCAGGCGGGCCACGATCTCCGGCGGCACGATCCCCTCGCCGACCAGCAGGCCGTCGACTTTGCCAGAAAGCGACAGCAGCCTGCGCAAGTCCGAGCCGTTGTCCTGGTTGAGATAGGTGATCAGCAGCGACCAGTCGCGCTCCCTGATCGTCGCCTCGACGCCACGCAGGATCTCGTCGTAGAACAGCAGGCTCATCGCTTCGATGTCGTACTGGAGCTTGGGCGAGGTGCGCTCCACGCAGACCAGTCCGATCACGTCCTTGCGCCGCCGGGACAGGCTCTGCGCCGCACTGTCGGGGACATAGCCGAGCTCGGCGATGACGTCGAGCACCCTGGCCCTGGTCGAGTCCTTGACCCGGTCAAGGCCGTGCACAACCCGGCTGACGGTCGCTGTCGACACGCCGGCCCTCGAGGCCACGTCATAGAGCGTAACCGCAGGTAGCTGCCGCATTCGCTGCCCATCTAAGCGGTTAGGTCATCATTATCTAAGCGCTTGCACAATGCCGATCTAAGCGCTTACGCTAAATCTCGGTACAAGTGCTGTCAAGGAGGCCGTTCCCCCGCTGCCGGCCGACGCCGTCCGCTGACGGCGTCGTTCACAAGCAGAGGCATTCACTGTCAGAGCCATTAGCTATAAAAGCTGTACAAGGAGGGCTGCCTTGAAGCATCGGCAATTAGCACGCCACTGGACGGGCCTCGCCGTCGCCGTGATGACCGCTTTCGGAGTCGGGACGCTGACGCCGGCCGCTTATGGCGCGAATGCGCTCGCCGCGACCACGCCGGTCGCCAAGGCCGTGACCGGCGCGAAGCACCAGGTACCTCAGGCTCGGCGAGTTCGCGGCGAGCCCAGTTTCGGAAAAAATGTCTATGTCTTTACCCCGTCAATGCCGCAGAGCCAGATCCAGGCCACGGTCGACGCGATCGCCAGTCAGCAAGTGCCTAATCAGTTCGGGACGCAGCGGTACGCGCTGCTGTTCGAGCCCGGCACCTACGGGTCGGCGGCCAATCCGCTGATCTTCCAGGTCGGGTACTACACGCAGGTCGCGGGGCTGGGCGCGAGTCCGGGCGACGTGGTGATCAATGGGTCGGTCGACGTGTTCAACCAGTGTTTCGCGGCCGACAACTGCATCGCGCTGGACAACTTCTGGCGGTCGATGTCGAACCTGACGATCAACGTCTCCGGGCTGTCCGGCTGCCAGGCGAACACCGAATTCTGGGCGGTGTCGCAGGCGGCGCCGATGCGGCGGGTCCAGGTGAACGGGCTGACCTCGTTCATGGACTACTGCTCGGCCGGGCCGCAGTTCGCCAGCGGCGGGTTCGTGGCGGATTCGGTGTTCACCGGCAGCACGATCGTGAACGGGTCGCAGCAGCAGTTCATCGTGCGGAATTCGAATCTGGACGGCTGGTCGAACGGCGTGTGGAACCAGGTGTTCGCCGGTGACAACGGCGCGCCCGCGCAAAGTTTCGGCACGCCGGGCGGGCAGCCGTATACGACGCTAGCGACCAGTCCGGTATCCAAGGAGACGCCGTTCCTGTTCACGGACTCGCGTGGACGATTCCGGGTGCTGGTGCCGTCGCTGCGGCGTCATTCGACCGGACCGTCCTGGACCGGTGGACCATCTTCAGCTAACACCGAGGCTGGACGGTCGATCAGGATCGGGCAGTTCTTTATCGCCGATCCGAGCACTCCCGTGTCGGCGATCAACGCCGCGCTCGCGAGCGGACGGAATCTGCTGCTCACGCCGGGCGTGTACCAATTGGCGCAGCCGATCAGGGTGGCGAAGGCGCACACCGTCGTGCTCGGGCTCGGCTTCCCGACGCTGATCCCCACCGCCGGGAATGCGGTTCTCACCGTCGGTGACGTGGCCGGCGCGAACCTGTCCGGGCTGCTGATCGATGCCGGGCCGGTGAACTCGCCGGTGCTTATGCAGATCGGGTCGCCAGGGGCTCCGGTGAAGGCCGGTCACCGCAACGATCCGACGCTGCTGGCGGACGTCTTCTTCCGGATCGGCGGGGCGGAAGCCGGTTCGGCCACCACCAGCCTGGTGGTGAACAGCTCCCAGGTGATCCTGGATGACATCTGGGCCTGGCGGGCCGACCACGGAGCCGGGGTGGGCTGGACCAGCAACGTGGCCGACCACGGTCTGGTGGTGAACGGTGCCGACGTGACCGCGTTCGGCCTGTTTGTCGAGCACTATCAGCAGACTGAGGTGCAGTGGAACGGCGAGGGCGGCACGACGATCTTCTTCCAGAACGAGGATCCCTACGATCCGCCGAGTCAGGCGGCCTGGATGGCGGATGCTTCGACCGACGGGTATCCGGCGTTCGAGGTGGCCAGCAACGTACGGTCGTTCACCGGGTACGGGTTGGCTTCCTACTGCTTCTTCGAACTCGGGATCCCGATCGAGTCGTCCGAGGCGTTCCTGGTGCCCTCGGCCGCGCCGGGAGTGCAGTTGCACGACATCTTGACCAGGTTCCTGAACGGGTCCGGGCAGATCACCTCGGTGGTCGACGGCACCGGTGCGGCGGTGACCTCGGCCAATCCGGGACCAACCTACATCGTGAGCTTCCCCTAACTCCAGGTGGCGGGCAGTTCGGCTAGCAGGTCCTTGAGAGCGCGGGCAGCGGTCCGGAAGCCATCCGGGCCGCTATACCCGCCGAACTGCCCGGCCGCCGCCAGGTGCGGTTCCAGCGAGAGGTAGCCGTCGAAGCCCTCCGAGGCGAGAGCGGCCAATGTCTCGCGGACTTCACCGTCGCCTTTGCCTGCCGGGACAACCTGGCCGGTAGCGGCTATCGCGTCTTTGATCTGGACATATTCCAGGTGCGGACGCAGGAGGTCGAAGCCCTCTGAGTGCGGCCGGACGCCGCACTGCACGAAGTTCGCTGCGTCGAAGGTGGCCCGCAGCGCGGGCGAGTCGATGGCCGTGATCAGGTCGGCGCAGCGCTGCGGGGTGTCGCCGTAGATCAGCTTCTCGTTCTCGTGCGCGAGGACCAGGCCGCTGGCCGCCGCGATCTCGGTCAGTTCGGCCAGCCGGTCGATGACCTGCTGCCGGTAGCGTTCCGGCGGCTCGCCGGCCGGGATGAAGAACGAGAACACCCGGACGAGGCTGGTGCCGAGTTCGTGGGCGACATCGGCGATCCGCCGCAGGCGGTCCTTTTCTGGTTCGAAAGCATCGCCGATGCCGATCTTGCCGATCGGCGACCCGATCGCGGACACGCTGACCCCGGCGTCGTCGAGAGCGGCGCGGAAACTGGCCAGGTGAGCGTCATCCAGGTCGGCGACATTCGTCGACCAGGCACCCCGGAATTCGAGATGGGTGATCGACTCTTTGGCCAGCACGGCCAGCTGCTCGGCCGGGTCCGGTGAGATCTCATCGGCGAAGCCGGAAAGCACGAATGTCATCGGTTCAGCTTAATGCGCATGGTTCAACAACAGCGATGCCCGGTTACTGTAGTAGCTTCCTCGGACGGAACTACAGTAACGAGACTGTGCCGTAGGCATGGCAACCACGAAGTCTCGTTACAGTAGTTCCTTCCCGGGACGGAACTACAGTAACGGCGCTTTACTGCTGCTCAGAGGTTGTGGTTTTCCGCGTTTACGGCGTGGTTGTCCCGGCCTTAGCGTCAAGCCAAACGGATCGCGTTCAGTCGGACAGGACGCAGGACATGAGCCGATCATTGATTTCGCTGGCTGCGGGGGCGGTCACGCTATTGGCGCTAGAGCGGCAGCTTGATCGCGGCTCCCGTGCGAGCGGACGGCCCGCCCCGCGAGCCTGGACCTCGTCTCGTCGCTAATCCGGAACGATGTACTTGCCACCATGACGCCCTCCCCTCAGCCTCTGTACCCCTCTGTACCGCAGTTGAGGTACGCACCGGAGGCGACTCGTTCGTGGCTTCGCGAGAGCGTGCCTTGAGGCGCGTCCGGCTAGTCCGAGATCGCTAGTTCGCCTTGTTCGCGGGCGGCCATCAGGTCCGCGATCTCGTGAGCTTGCGGGTTCGGTTCGGACTGGAGCGCGGCGACTACGTTCGTGCGGTCCTGCTCGGGCCGGTTCTGGCTCAGCTTGTCCTTGGCCTCGATCTGCTCGATCTGCAACTCCATGCCGACGATCGCTCGGAGTTGGCCGTCGATGTACTTCTCCGGCGCGTCGGTCACGTGCCAGCGGTCTTCCCGGCCGGCCTCGTGGCGGTCGGTGAGCCTGGTGACGATGTCGCGCAGCCACTCGGAGTCCCTGTGGAACGTGACCCGGCCGGTGAAGTGGACCGTGGTGTAGTTCCAGGTCGGCACCGCCCGGCCGTGCTCCTTCTTGCTCTCGTACCACGACGGCGAGATGTAGGCCTGCGGCCCGTGCACGATGGCCAGCCCCGGCACGTCGATGACGGTCGTCTTCCACTGCGGGTTGTTGAGTGCGATGTGCCCCAGCAGTCGCCCGGGCCCGTCCTCTCCGGCCGGCGGTCGTTCCCAGATCACCGGCAGCAATGTCGCGACCGGCCTGGTCCCGTCGAACGTCACGAGGTCGGCCGCACCGGCCCTTTCGACGAACTCGGCGACCTTGTCGAGGTCACCAGCAGCAAAGTGCGCAGGGATGTACATATCCCCAGGCTAACCCGGCCGACTACGGCGACCCTGGCCACGTCGGCTACCGGGTTCGCTACGGGGAGCGTTGCCAGCGGCGGACGGCCAGGATGCCGGGGATCGTGACCAGGACTATTACCCAGGCGGTCAGGAGCAGGGCGGGGCCGGCGGCCGAGCCGCCGGCGGCCAGGGACCTGATCAGGTCGGCGGCGGCGGTGACCGGGTTCACCCTGGCGATCGGCTGCATCCAGCCGGCCAGGAACGCGACCGGCGCGAACGCCGAACTGACGAAGCTGAGCATGATCGACGGGAAGTACATGACCCGCTCGGCGGTCTCGGCGTCGTGGATGGTGAGCGCGAGCCAGGCTGAGGCGACGCTGATGCTCAGGCCGAACGCGACCGCGATCACGACGATGCCGATGGCGCCGGCCAGGCCGGAGCTGATCGAGAAGCCGAACCCGAGCGAGGTGATCAGCAGCAGCGCGGCCTGGGCGGCGAGAACGATGGCGTCGCAGATCAGCCGGCCGATCAGCACGGCCGCCCTGGACATCGGCAGTGACCTGAACCGGTCGGCCAAGCCGCTGCCCGCATCGCGCAGGAGGGACAGTCCGGCGATCGGGGCGGTCAGGGCCGCGTTCTGGATGATGATGCCCGGGATCAGGAACTGCCGGTAGGCGCCGACCTCGGGGTGGCCGCGCACGGCGAGGTTGCCGAACACGGAGATAAACAGCACCAGCAGGATGAGCGGCTGAACGAGCGGGTAGATGAGGCGGCCGGGGTTGAGCCACAGGACCCGGAGGTAGCGGCCCGCGACCAGGCCGCTGTCGCGTAGCGTCCGGCGCAGCGAGCCGATCTCGGCAATCTCCGGCGCGGTCGCCGCGCTCATGACTGCGCCCCCGTCAAGGCCAGGAACGCCTCGTCCAGCGAGGCTTGCCGCAGGCCCAGGTCCGCGATCGCGACCCCGGCCGACCTCAATGCCGCCGCTGCCCTGAGCAACGTATCGGCGCCATCGGCGCCCGCCCCGTCTCCCACGCCAAAGGTCAGCTGACCGGACCCGGCTTCGACGTGGATCTGGCTCTGGCTGAGCGACAACGCACCGGCCAGCAGCCCGACCGCGGCCGCCGCGTCGTCCGGCCGTCCCAGCCGGATCTGGACGACGCGGTCCGCCACCTTGTCCTTGAGCTGGCCGGCCGTCCCGGACGCGATGATCTTGCCGTGGCGCAGGACGTGGACGGCGTCGGCGAACCGGTCGGCTTCTTCCAGGTACTGGGTGGTGAGCAGCATCGTGGTGCCATCGGCGCGCAGGCCGGCCAGCGCCTCCCAGAGTTGCTGGCGGCTGGCCGGATCCAGGCCGGTGGTGGGCTCGTCGAGCACGAGCAGCGGCGGTCTGGTCATGAGGCTGGCGGCCAGGTCCAGGCGGCGGCGCATACCGCCCGAGTAGGTGCGGACCGCTCGATCCAGCGCGTCGGCCACTCCGAGCAGTTCGGCTAGTTCGACCGCGCGCGTCTGGGCCGCCCGGCGGTCAAGGCCGGCCAGGCGGCCGATGAGCATCAGGTTGTCCCGGCCGTTCAGCGCGTCGTCGAGCCCGACGTACTGACCGGTCAGGCCGACCCGGGCGCGCACCTGAGCCGGAGCCTGCACCACGTCGATTCCGAGCACCCGCACCTGGCCCCGGTCCGGCTTGGTCAAGGTCGCGATGATCCGGACCAGGGTGGTCTTGCCCGCGCCGTTCGGCCCGAGAAGCGCCGTGATCGTTCCCGCCGGGATCGTCAGGTCCACTCCCCCAAGCGCGGTCACCGAGCCGAAGTTCTTCGCGACGCCGACGGCCTCGACGGCGGGCACCGTCTTAGACTGGCTCATATCGTGAGGCTAACACTTAGTGAGGCGACCGGACAATATGGCTTCCTCAGGGGTTTCGAGCCCAGGCGCGGGCGAGGCCGGCCCGGATGACCGGGAGGCCGACAACTTGCCGATCAGCGTGGTCGGTCTGCTGTTCCGGCTAGCCCCGAGACTGGTCGAGCTGATCGACCTAGGCGAGCGTGACTACGGGCTCGGGTTCGCCCGGGGGCGGGTGCTCTGGTCGCTTCGCGAGTCCGGGCCGGTCGTGATGCGCGCGCTCAGCGACGCCCTCGGCGTCTCGCCGCGCACGGTCACCGGGCTCGTCGACTCGCTGGAGGCCGACGGCTGGGTGACTCGGAGCCCGCACCCGAACGACCGCCGGGCCACGATCATCTCGCTCACCCCGGCCTCGGAAGCCACGCTGATCAAGCTCACCGACAGCTATCGCGCGCTGGCCCACGACCTGCTCGGCGACGTCGACGACGATGACCTGGCCCGCTGCCGCGCCGTGATCATCCAACTCGAGCACCGGCTCGATGAGTCTGTCGCGCGCCGGGTCTCGGCGTTCGAGGCCAACCAGGCTTAGCCCGGAGGTCAGGCTTAGTTATCGCGGCGAGCGGGGAGTAGATCAGGAATCGGGGGAAGGGGATAGGCCATGAAGGCTGCAGTCGGAGACGAGCTGACGGTCAAGGGACGCCACCAGGGCGACGGCGACCGTCACGGGGAAATCGTCGAGATACATGGCGACGAGGGAAGCCCGCCGTACGTCGTCCAGTGGACGGACGGTCACGAAAGCGTGTTCTTCCCGTCCGCCGACACGATCGTCGCGCGGCACCGGCCCGCCCGGAGGCGCCGCGCCAGCAAATGACACAACGCGGAGGTCAGCTTGATCAATAGAGCGTCGATCACCAAGACTGTGACGGATGACCTGCGCGGACTGCTCGTTCCGAATACGACGGTCATCTCGCTGTACCTGAACGTGCCGCTGGACCTGGCCGAGCACCGCGGCTTGCTCACCAGGGCCCGCGAGCTGATCAAAGCGGCCCAGGGCGGGCCGCCAGGGCACGCCGCCGGCTCGGACGTCGAGTCGATCACCGGGCTCATCAGCGACCGAAGCCAGGACTGGCTCGGCCGGACCGTGGCCATTTTCGCCTGCGGCGAGGTCGGCCTGCTCCAGGCGATCCCGCTTCGCGGCCCAGCGGCGGACCGAGCCATACTGTCGAACCGGCCCTACACCAGGCCGCTGCTGACCGCACTTCAACGGCATCCGGACTATCAGATAGCGGTCCTGGACACCAAGCACGCCTGGATCTTGTCCGTCCATGACGACGACGTGGACATGCTCTTCGAGCGAACGGGCCCTGACCTGCCCAGCTCGGCCTTCGCGGGGTGGGCCGGCCTTGAGGCCCACCGGATGCAGCAGCGGATCTTGAATCTGTCCAAGCAGCATTACCGGGATACGGCCGCGATCCTGGAGCAGACCACCGCCGCCAGCCAGCGTCCGCTGGTGATCGGTGGTCATGGCCGGCAGATCAGCCATTTCCTGGGAATGCTCAGCCGGACGGTCAGCCAGCGGCTAGCCGGCAGCTTCGCCGTCGACCTGAGCTCGGCCACTCCGGCCCGGGTGCGCGACCTGGCGAAGCCGGTGATGGCCCGCTGGTCCGAGTCGGCCGAAGCCGAACTGGTCGCCGAGGCGCTCAGCGAGCCGCCGGATCGCACGATCACCACGGACCTGGACAGTTGCCTGGCCGCCGTCCGGTCCGGTGCGGTCTCCCAGCTCGTGCTGGCCGATGACCAGATGGTGCCCGGCCATGTCTGCGACACCTGCGGCGGGCTGGCCGCCGGACCGACGCCGATCGAGGCCGGCGCGGCCGGCTGCACCTGCCCTGACCCGGGCAGCGCCGCTCGCCCCGTGCCCGACGTGCTCGATGAGCTGGCCTGTCAGGCGCTCGACCGCGGCAGCGAGGTCACGGCGGCGCGGGAGGCTCCGTTCACGGCTGCTGCCTGGCTGCGCTTTCAGCCGGCTGGAACCAGCTGACCCGGGCCACCACCGGCCACAGCACCAGCAACAGCCCGAACCCGGCCGCCGCGAGCGCCAGGCACAGCCATAGCACCTCGGCCGGCAGGACGGCCAGGGCCAGCTGGTGGCGCAGCCACGGCCACGCGAACAGCGCGGCGAACCCGGCCGCGAGCGCCAGCACCATCGCGCCGCGCCAGCTCATCAGCGGCCGCGCGAGCGCCGCCAGGACGGCCAGGCTGAGGCAGGTCGCAACCACGGTGGCGCCGGTCCGGGCGGGACCGAGCCCATAGCCGAGGTCTCGCACGATCAGGAACGACAGGACCGCTGCCGTCGCGATCACCAGGCCGGCCGGGATCGCGAAGCGCAGCGCCCGGCCGAGGAAACCAGGCGCGACCCGGTCGGCGTTGGGCGCCAGCGCCAGGAAGAAGGCCGGCACTCCGATGCTCAGCGTGGAGATGACGGTCAGATGCCGGGGGTAAAACGGGAACGGCGCCGCCGCGGCGGTGATAGCCAGCGCGATCAGCAGCACGTAGCACGCCTTGGTCAAGAACAGCCTCGACACCCGGTCGACGTTCCCGATCAGCCGCCTTCCCTCGGCGACCACGGCGGGCAGCGTCGCGAACTTATCGTCGAGCAGCACCAGCCGGGCGACGCCCCGGCTGGCGGGAGTGCCTGAGCCCATCGCGATTCCTACATCACAGTTCTTGAGCGCGAGCACGTCGTTGACGCCGTCGCCGGTCATGGCCACCACGTGGCCGCGACGTTGCAGCGCGGCAACGATCGCCTGCTTCTGGTGCGGCGCCACCCGGCCGATCACGGTCGATTCGCCGATGGCATCAGCCAGCCTGGCCGCACCGCCGGGGTCGCCGGGGTCGGGGAGTTCCCTGGCGTCGATCGGATGCTCGGCTCCGGGCAGGCCGAGCCTGCGGGCGATCGCTCCGACGGTCACCGGGTGATCGCCGGAAATGACCCGGACCGAGACGTTCTGGCTGGCGAAGTAGCTCAGCGTGGATTCGGCGTCCGGCCTGATCCGCTCGGCCAGCGCGACCAGCGCGATCGGCTCCACGTGGTCGGGCAAGTTGTCGTCGTCAACCGCTCCCGGAGAGCTGGCGAGCAGCAATACCCGGTACCCATCGGCGGCCAGATCTCCGGCTCGGTCGAGCGCGCTCTGCCTGACCACAGGCTGGTCCTGGCCCTCAGCCAGCAGCATCTCGGGCGCGCCGATCAGCCAGTGACCGTGCTCGTTGAAGCTGGCCGCGCTCCACTTGCGAGCCGAGGAGAACGCGGTCGTGCTCACCGGCCGCCAGCCGGGATCGGCGAACCGGTCGGCGAGGGCCACCATCGTCGCGTTGCGGCGCGGGTCGACGACGGCCAGCGCACCCAGGGCGGCCTCCACTCGGCTTCCGTCACCGAGTGGGTCGACCGAGACGACATGCATGCTGCCCTCCGTCAGGGTCCCGGTCTTGTCGCAGCAGATCACGTCGACCCGGGCCAGTCCCTCGATCGCCGGGAGATCCTGGACCAGCACCCGCCTAGCCGCCAGCCTGACCACGCCGACGGCCATCGCCACGCTGGTCAGCAGTACGAGCCCCTCGGGAACCATGCCCGTCAGCCCGGCCACCGAGCCGCGCAGCGCCTCGGCCGTGGTCTGGCCCGAGCGCAGCTGGGTGATCAGCAGCAGCGGCCCGACGATGACCAGCAGCCAGCTGATCCAGATCAGCACCCGGTTGATCGCGTCCCTGATCTCTGACCGGGCCGGCGAGTACCCGCGCGCCTGCGTGGTCAGCTTCGCCGCGTAGGACTCGCCGCCGACCTTGGTCGCCACGATCCGGCCTGACCCGGCGACCACGAAACTGCCGGACATCACCCCGTCGCCCGGCTCTTTGCTGACGGGATCGGCTTCGCCGCTGAGCAGCGATTCGTCGATCTCGAGCCCGGCGCTGCGCAGCACCTGCCCGTCGACCACGACCTGGTCGCCGGACCGCAGCTCAAGGACGTCGTCGAGCACCACCTGCCCGGCCGGCACGGTAGTGCTCGCGCCATCGCGCACCACGCGGGCGGTCGGCGCGTTCAGCACGGAAAGCTGGTCGAGAGTGCGTTTGGCGCGCAGTTCCTGAATGATCCCGATACCGCTGTTAGCGACCAGAATCAGGCCGAACAGCGCGTCCTGCAGCGGCCCGACGATGATGATCACTACGAGCAACGCCAGCAAGATCGCGTTGAACCTGGTCAGGACGTTGGCCCGCAGGATCTGGGCCACGGTCCTGGTCGGCTGCTTGCCCTGGTCGTTGGTCAGGCCGACCTCGCGCCGCTCGGCCACCTGGTCGCTGCTTAGCCCCGTGGTGGCTGGCGCGGCACCGGCCAGAGCGGTGCTGGCCAGAGCGGTGCTGGCCTCATTTAGCGCGACGCTGCTGACCTCCCGGCTCATCTACCTATAGTGCACTAGGAGTAAGACCGCGCAGCTAGGCCAGGGTCAGGAACAGGAACAGAAACAGGCGCTCGAGTTCGTGTCGCAGTCGGTCACGCCATCAGCTGCCATCCGCTGACCCAGCTGCCGCGTGACTGGCCCCGTGCTCGGCGATGTCGGACCGGACCTTGTCCATGTCCACTTCGCGGGCCTGGCTGACCAGGTTCTCCAGCGCGGGCTCGGGCAGTGCGCCCGCCTCGGCGTACAGGACCACGCGGTCCTTGATCACCACCAGGGTCGGGATCGAGGTGATGTTGAACGCCTCCGCCAGCTCCGGCTGCGCCTCGGTGTCGATCTTGGCGAACACCAGGTCCTTATGCTTCTTGGAGACCCGCTCGAAGATCGGGCCGAACATCCGGCACGGACCGCACCAGGATGCCCAGAAGTCCAGGAATGCCACCTCGGCGCCGCTGACGACCTCATCGAAGTTCTGAGCGGTCAGCTCGACTGTTGCCACTGTTTTCCCTCCATCTCGGCCTAACCACAAGCTCGGTTATACCCTTGGGGGTATCAACCACCCGCCTGTCGCCGGCATTCCCGGCGATACCGCAGTGCCTACCTTGGGATCAACTCGGCGCCGCTGGCGCGCATTTCCGCCAGGGCCTTGTCCGTAGTGTCGGCCGCTACTCCGGCGGTCAGGTCGACGAGGACTCGGACGGTGAATCCGAGACGGAGCGCGTCGCGCGCGGTGGCGGCGACGCAGTAGTCGGTCGCTATGCCGGCGATGTCCACGGCGGTTACCGCGCGCTCGGCCAGCCAGTCGGCGAGCGTCTGACCGTCGCCGGCGGTCCCCTCGAAGCCGCTGTAGGCGGCGGCGCGCTCGCCCTTGCGGAAGACCTCGTCGAAGCGGCCGGCATCCAGGGCGGGATGAAACGCGGCCCCCAGCGTCCCGGCAACGCAGTGCGCCGGCCAGCTGTCCAGGTAGTCCGGGTCGGCGGAGAAGTGAGATCCAGGATCGACGTGATGGTCCTGCGTGGCGGCAAGATACGCGTACTGCCCTGCGGCCGGGCTGGCCAGATACCGGGTGATCGCGGCCGCGACCAACTGCCCGCCGACCACGGCTAGCGAGCCACCCTCGCAGAAGTCGTTCTGTACGTCGACTACCAGCAATGCGCGCGCTACCTGCCCAGTCACATCCGAAGGGTACGCGCACGCCGCCAACGGTCGGCTAACCGGCCAACCCGCTTGCCGCGATCAGGGCACCCACCTGCTGGAGCAGCTCCTCCGCCCTGGCGATGCTGGCGGCCTGGTCGGGCTCCAGATCGGTCAGAGCGTAGACCGCCGCGAAGCCGGCGGCGGCTGCGTCCTCGGCGCTGAGCCGCACTTGACCAGCCACAGCGACGGCCGGCACCGCACGCCGGGCAGCGGCCCGGGCAACGCCGATCGGGGCCTTGCCGCCAAGGGACTGGCTATCCATGCTGCCCTCCCCGGTGATCACCAGCCCGGCGCCGGCCAGGGCGTCGTCGAAGCCGATCAGGTCAAGCACCAGGTCAACGCCGGGGACGAGCTTGGCCCCGAGGTAGGCGAGTGCGCCGAAGCCGGTACCGCCGGCCGCGCCCGCACCGGCCGCGCTCGCCAGGTCGAGGCCGGTCACCGAGGCGGTCCCGGCCGCAAAGCGGGCCAGCGCGGCGTCCAGGATCTCCACCTGGGCCGGCGCGGCGCCCTTCTGCGGCCCGAACACGGCGGCCGCGCCGGACAGTCCGAGCAGCGGATTGTTCACGTCGCTGGCGACGAGCACCGTCGAACCACCGCCGGCCCGCAGCCGCCGGTCAAGTCCGGCCGGGTCAATGTCGACCAGCCCAGCCAGCGCGGCCCCGCCCCGTTCCAGGTCAGCGCCGTCGGCGCCGGTCAGCCGGACACCGAGCGCCTGCAGCATCCCGGCGCCGCCGTCGGTGCTCGAACTGCCGCCGATGCCGAGCACGATCGTGGTCGCGCCGCCATCCAGTGCGGCGGCGATCACCTGACCGACGCCGTACGTCGAGGCCGTCAGCGGAGCCTTGCCGCCGCCACCGCCACCCGGCAGCCGCCGCAGCCCGGACACATCAGCCAGCTCGACGACAGCGGTGCCGTCCAGGATCGCGAAGCAGGTATCGACCGGTTCGCCGGTCGGCCCGTCGGCCCGGACCGGCACGATCTGGTAACCCGCAGAGACCGCGGCGTCGACGGTCCCCTCGCCTCCGTCGGCGACCGGCAGCGGCAGCACGTCGAGAAACGGCCGCTCGCTCAGCAGCCCGGCCCGGAGCGCGGCGGCAGCCTGCGCCGCCGTCACGCTGTCCTTGAACTTGTCCGGCGCGACCACCACCCTCGCCCCGTGGTCAGGCATCCCGATATCCCCCACTAATTCGACTCGCTCAGCCCGAGCGTCGCGATCAGGCCGCGCGCCGCCACGCCGCCGGCCTCCTCGGCGATCCGCAGCGCGCTAGTCACGTCGAGCTCATCGAGCAGGGCATCGGTGATAGCGGCCGACGCGGCATCGGAATCGGAGCGCCGTCCGGCGGCCACGTACAGCCGGCCGAGCTTGGCGGTGGCGGCATCAAGCTCGGAGACCGAATAGTCCCAGCCCGCCGACCAGGGCCGGTCGATGAGGCAGAGCCGCAGCGCCGCCGGCGGGTGATCGGCCAGCACGTCACTGACCAGGACCAGGTTGCCGGTGGACTTCGCCATCTTGGCGCCGTCCAGGCTCACCACGCCGACCCGGAATCTGGCCCGCGCGAACGGCTTAACGCCCGTCATCGCCTCCGCCATCGCGATCTGGTAGGCGTGATGCGGAAACCGCAGGTCGTGGCCGCCGCACAGCACGTCGACGGCGAGGCCGAGCACCGAAAGCGACATCGCCGCGCACTCGGCGTGCCAGCCAGGCCGGCCGGTCCCCCACGGCGACGGCCAGCCCGGCTCGCCGTCGGCTGACTGGCGCCAGATCGCGACGTCCAGCTTGTCGTCCTTGGCCGGGTCATCGAGCCGCGCGCCGTATTCGGCGGCGAGCGCGAGCGCCTCGTCATCGCTGAGTCCAGCATCGGCCGCGACCCGCGCTCCCCGGAAGTACACCGAGCCGTCGCGCAGGTACGCGGCCTGCGAGCCGAGCAGCGCCTCGGCCAGCCGGATCACCGGCCCGATGTTCCGCCGGGCCCGGGGCGCGAACTGCGGCTCGCGCACCCCCAGCGCGGTCATGTCCTGGTCGAACCTGAACTGCTGCACCGAGGCGAACGCGTCGAACGCCGACCCCGACCTCTGCGCCGCCGCGAACAAGACGTCGTCCACGTCGGTGACATTGCGGCACAGCTGCGTGTTCACTCCCAGGGACCCGAGCACCCTGGTCAGCACGTCGGTCCAGACGAACGTCGCCGCGTGCCCGAGATGGGTGACGTCGTAGGGCGTGATTCCGCAGCAGTAGATCCGCGCCCGGTCGAGCACGGGCAGGTCGCTGCCGCCGAGCCGGAGGCCGGTGTGTTTCTCGCTCATAACTGCAGTATCGCGACTGTGGCTTGGTACTACGTGGGCTAGGGTCGCGAACGGACACCTGCGATGGGACGGACAGGACAACAGATGACTACTCCGCTGCGAAGCCGGCCGGCCTGGGCGGCGCTTGCCGAGCACCACGAGAAGATCAAGGACCTGCATCTGCGCGACCTGTTCGCGGCCGATGCGGACCGGGGCGAGCGGCTGACGATGGAGGCCGCCGGGCTCTTCCTCGACTACTCCAAGAACCGGGTCACCGACGAGACTTTGGACCTGCTCTTCGAGCTGGCCAGCCAGTCGGGCCTGGCGGAGCGGATCGAGGAGATGTTCAGGGGCGACCGGATCAACACCACGGAGAACCGCTCGGTCCTGCACGTCGCCCTCCGGATGCCGCGCGATGCCACCCTGGTCGTCGACGGTACCGACGTCGTCGCCGAAGTGCACGAGGTGCTCGACCGGATGAGCGCCTTCGCGAACCAGATCAGGTCCGGGCAGTGGCTCGGGTTCACCGGCCAGCCGATCACCGCGATCGTGAACATCGGGATCGGCGGGTCAGATCTGGGTCCGGTCATGGCCTACGAGGCGCTGCGTTTCTACAGCGAACGAACCCTCGCAATGCGTTTCGTATCAAATGTTGATTCAACCGATTTCGCCGAGGCCACCAGGGACCTCGACCCGGCGCAGACCCTGTTCATCATCTCGTCGAAGACGTTCACGACCCTGGAAACGCTGACCAACGCGAAGGCGGCGCGGGACTGGGTCGTCGGTGCGCTCGGCGATGAAGCGGCCGTGGCCAGGCACTTCGTCGCGGTGTCCACGAACGCGGAGAAAGTGTCGGCGTTCGGGATCGACACCGCGAACATGTTCGGGTTCTGGGACTGGGTCGGCGGCCGGTACTCGATGGACTCCGCGATCGGCCTGTCCACCATGATCGCGGTCGGGCCCGGGCAATTCGCCGAGATGCTGGCCGGCTTCCACGAAATGGACGAGCATTTCCGCACCGCGCCGCTGCGGTCCAACCTGCCGGCCCTGATGGGGCTGCTGCAGGTCTGGTACACGGGGTTCATGGGCGCGGCGAGCATCGGCGTGATGCCGTACGAGCAGTACCTGAAGCGGTTCCCGGCTTACCTTCAGCAGCTGACCATGGAGTCCAACGGCAAGCACGTCACGCTGGACGGGCAGCCCGTGGACTACCCGACCGGCCCGGTGTTCTGGGGCGAACCAGGCACCAACGGCCAGCACAGCTTCTACCAGCTGATTCACCAGGGCACCGAGCTGATCCCGGTCGACCTCATCGGCTTCGGCAAGTCGCTGAACCCGATCGGCGACCAGCACGACCTGCTGACCGCCAATGTGTTCGCGCAGGCGCAGGCGCTGGCGTTCGGCAAGACGCTCGAGCAGGTGCTCGCCGAGGGCACGTCGCCCGAGGTCGCACCGCACCGGGTGATGGAGGGAAACCGTCCGACGAACGTCCTGATGACCGAGATCTTGACCCCGAAGGTGCTCGGCACCCTGGTCGCGCTCTACGAGCATTCGGTGTTCACGGCGGGCACGATCTGGGGTATCGACTCCTTTGACCAGTGGGGCGTCGAACTGGGCAAGGTGCTCGCAGCGGCGATCGCCCCCGAGCTGATCAGCGCGGACGAGCCTTCGCTGACTCATGATTCGTCAACGAACGCTTTGATCCGCCGCTATCGAATGATTAAAGACCAAAGATTTAAGGGGTAGAAAACATGGCCACGGATTCTTCGATGCAGCTAGGCATGGTCGGGCTCGGGCGAATGGGCGCCAACCTGGTCCGCCGGCTGATGCGAGACGGGCATCGCTGCGTCGTCTACGACGTGAACGCCGATGCGGTGGCCGGCCTGGTCGCCGAGGGCGCGACCGGCGCGGACTCGCTCGCCGACTTCGTCGCCAAGCTGGAGGCGCCGAGGGCGGCCTGGCTGATGCTGCCGGCCGCGATCACCGGCAAGATCCTGGACGAGCTGGTCGAGCTGATGTCGCCCGGGGACACGGTGATCGACGGCGGCAACTCTTACTACCGCGACGACATCGCCCGGGCCAAGGCGCTGGCGCCGAAGCAGATCCACTACATGGATGTCGGCACCTCCGGCGGCGTCTGGGGCCTGGAGCGCGGCTACTGCCTGATGATCGGCGGCGAGGACGGGCCGGTCGAGCGGCTCGATCCGATCTTCCGCACGATCGCACCAGGGCTTTTGGCGGACACGGTCGAGGCTACGCCGAGCCGGAAGCCGGGCGGCACCGCGCAGGAGGGCTACCTGCACTGCGGGCCTGCGGGCGCCGGTCACTTCGTCAAGATGGTTCACAACGGCATCGAGTACGGCATGATGGCCGCGATCGCCGAGGGCCTGTCGATCGTCAAGCATGCCAACGCGGGCATGGAGGAAGTCGAGACCGACGCCGAGACCACGCCGCTGACCGATCCGGCCGCCTACCAGTACGAGATCAATGTCGGCGAGGTAGCCGAGGTCTGGCGCCGGGGTTCGGTGGTCAGCTCGTGGCTGGTTGACCTGACGGCGAGCGCGCTCGCGAAGTCGCCTGATCTGGCCGACTTCGCCGGACGGGTCTCCGACTCGGGCGAAGGCCGGTGGACGGTGCTGGCCGCGGTCGAGGAGGGCGTGCCGGCGCCGGTCATCACGGCGTCGCTGTACCAGCGGTTCGAGTCCCGGGCGCTCGGCCTGTTCACCGACCAGCTGCTGTCGGCCATGCGCAGCGAGTTCGGCGGCCACGCAGAAAGGAAATAACCGCGAACCGTCTGCGAGATCTATGGCGTGTCTCCCGGCCTGCCGTGCCATGCTCGCCCAATGACTGTCGGACCGCCTGATTACTCTGGCGACATGCCCGCTACTGAAGCTCAAGTTGACAGCCTCAAAGAGGACATCCGAGCCTTAAGCGACACCGTCTCGGAGATCCTCGTTACCGTCAATGGCCTCGTTGTCACGGTCAATGACCACGGCATCCGCCTCGACCGGGTTGAAGGCCGGCTCGACAAGGTGGAAGGCCGTCTCGACAAGATGGACGGCCGTCTCGACAGCATGGATGGCACGCTCCAGGAAATCCTCACGCTGGTGAAACGCGGATCGTAGTACGCGGGCCCGTCCGGCGGCCGGGCTGCTGTCGGCTCGACCAACCGATACTTAAGCATGCGCTTGACCGTCGTGCCGCAGGCGACCGACTCGGTGAGTACTGCGGCGCCAAGGCACCACCGACATGCTCGACAACCTCACCGGCTACCTGGCCAGGTAAGCCGGGCGGGCCAGGCGTCAGCGCAGGATACGGTGCTCGACCGAGTTGTCGCCGCCGATCAGCACGTCCGAGGTGATCGCCGGCTCGAACAGGCCGTGGCCGACGACGCCCGGGATAGCCGCCAGCCAGGCGGCCGCCTCGGCCGGGTCCCCGATCGGCCCGTGGTAGTCGGCGATCACCCCGCCGTCCGGACTCGCCGGAGCTCCCGGCCGCACTACCCCCGCCTCGCCGAGGTGCTTCAGCGTCGCCGCGAGGCCGAAGCTCAGCAGCTCCAGCGGTATCGGCGGCCGGAGGGCCTGCACCGGCTTGGTCGAGTCGGCGATCACCACGAACCTGGCCGCCGAGGCGGCGACGACCTTCTCCCTGGTGTGCGCACCGCCGCCGCCCTTGACCAGCCATCCATCGGGCGTGATCTGATCCGCGCCGTCGATCGCGATGTCCAGCATTTCCAGGGTGTCCACCGAATCGACGGCGAGACCGAGCTCGGTTGCCTTCCGCGCCGTATCCATTGACGTGGCGACGCACCGGATCGACAGCCTGCGCCGAGCGAGGGCCGGCAGCAGATAGGCAACCGTCGACCCGGTGCCCAGGCCAACCGCCATGCCGTCTTGCACTAGCTCCGCGGCCGCCTCGGCGGCTAGCTTCTTTTCCCGGTCGATACCCGACTGTTCACTCACTCGTCCAGTCTGGCCGATGGGAGCTGCCGAAGCGGGCATCGGGGCCGAACTATGGCATGGCACTATGGGCGCATGCAATCCACTGCGCACCTGGCCACTACGCACCCAGACGACCACGTGATCGTGATATTCGGCGCCACCGGCGACCTCGCCAAGCGCAAGCTGCTGCCTGGGCTGTTTCATCTGGCGAAGTCAGGGTTGCTTCCATCAGGTTACCGGGTCATCGGGTCGGCGCCCGCTCAGTTCGCGCTGAGCGAGGACGAATTCCGCGCGCACGCCAAGGCGGCGTGCGCCCAGTTCGGGCTGGCCAAGCCCAATGGCCAGGCGTGGAAGGAATTCGAGAGCCGGCTGCATTTCGCGGCGGCGGATCCGGACAATCCTAAGCCGCTGGTCACCGCCGTTTACAACGCGGAGCAGGAGATCGGCAATAACCCGCGCCGGATCTTCCACCTGGCGGTGCCGCCGTCGGCGTTCGGGTCGGTGGTGACGATGCTGGGCGACACCAAGCTGTGCGAGAACGCCAGGGTCATCATCGAGAAGCCGTTCGGCTACGACCTGACGTCCTGCCGCCAGCTCACCGAGACGGTGCACAAGGTCTTCTCCGAAGATGAGATCTTCAGGATCGACCATTTCCTGGGCAAGGAGTCGGTCGACAACATCCTGGCGTTCAGGTTCGCCAACGGCTTGTTCGAGCCGATCTGGAACCGTGACCACATCTCGCATGTGCAGATCGACGTACCCGAGCGGATCAGCATCGAGGGCAGGGCCGATTTCTTCGAGAAGACCGGGACCTTCCGCGACATGATCGTGACGCACCTGTTCCAGGTGCTCGGGTTCGTCGCGATGGAGCCGCCGACCCACTTCGGCGCCAAGGCACTGCGCGATGAGAAGTCCAAGGTCTTCCAGGCCATGCGGCCGATCGACCCGCACAAGGTGGTGCGGGGCCAGTACACGGGCTATCGCGGCGAGAAGGGCGTGGACCCGGAAAGCCAGACCGAGACGTTCACCGCGATGCGCGTAGACATCGACAACTGGCGCTGGGCGGGAGTGCCGTTCTACCTGCGCTCGGGCAAGTCGATGGCACAGCGCAGGCAGACGGTCACGCTCGGGTTGAAGGAGCCGGTGCTGCGGATGTTCCCGGTCGCCGCCAGGACCAGGCAGGATCAGCGCAGCAACGAGGTCATCATCGACTTCGACGATCCCGGCTGGATCGCCGTCCAGTTCATGACCAAGCAGCCCGGGCCGCAGATGAAGCTCAAGGAAGTCGAGATGATCTTCAAGTACTCCGACTCGTTCCACCGGATGCATGAGCTTGAGGGTTACGAGCGGCTGATTCTGGAGGCGATGCTGGGTGACCAGTCGCTCTTTACCAGGTCAGATGAGATTGACCGGCTCTGGGAGGTGGCGACGCCACTGCTGGAGAACCCGCCGCCGGTCGAGTTCTACGTGCCGGGCACCTGGGGACCCGAAGCGGCGATCAAACGCCTGATCCAGCCCCATCACTGGCACCTGCCCGACGGGCACAGCGTCTAAGCACAAATAATGGGCGTCTGCGAGGCCCGCGAGCTGGCGCTGATCCGGATGCGGAACGAGACGCCTGGGCCAGGGCTCACATGACCGGCCAGTCGTGGACCGGCTCGCCCTCGTTCATCAGCTCGATGTAGTCCTGGGTCATCAGCCGAAGCGCCTCGTCACGGTCGATGCCCTGCCCGGTCAGCCGCCGCACCGAGTCGACCTGCCAGACGGCTCCGTTGACGCCGGACACGCAGCGCTGCTCGATGATCGACAGCAGGCGGCTGATGTCGGCCGAATCGACGCCCCAGCGGGCGAGGCCGCGAGCGGCCATCGGCAGCAGCCGGCGCAGGGTCAGCTCCGCCACCGGCACCATGCCGACGCCCGGCCAGTAGACCTCGGCGTCGATGCCGAACCTGGCCCCGGCGGTCAGGTTCGAGGCGGCGGCCGAGAACGACATCTGCGACCAGATCGGCCGCTCGGTCTCGGCCAGTTCCCCGACCAGGCCGTAGTAGAAAGCCGCGTTGGCGACCGAGTCGAGGACGGTCGGCCCGGCGGGCAGTACCCGATTCTCGACCCGCAGGTGCGGCTTGCCGCCAGTGACCGCGTAGATCGGCCGGTTCCACCGGTACACGGTTCCGTTGTGCAGGGTTAGCTCGGCCAGTTCCGGTGCGTCGCCGCGTTCGAGCACCTCGACCGGGTCCTCATCCTCGCTGAGCGGAAGCAGCGCCGGGAAGAACCTCAGGTTCTCTTCGAACAGGTCGAACACCGAGGTGATCCACCGGTCTCCGAACCAGACCCGCGGCCGCACCCCCTGCTCTCTTAGTTCCTCCGGCCTGGTGTCGGTCGCCTGCTCGAACAGCGTGATCCTGGTCTCGCGCCACAATTCCTGACCGAACAAGTACGGTGAGTTGGCGCCGAGGGCGACCTGGACGCCGGCGATCGCCTGAGCGGCGTTCCAGTAGCTGGCGAAGGTCTCCGGGCTCACCTGCAGATGGCACTGCAGGCTGGTACAGGCCGCCTCGGCGAGAATCGAATCCACATAGGTGAGCAGCCGGTCGTGGCCCTCGATGAGGATCCGCATTTCTTCACCGCGAGCGGCCAAAATCTGGTCATTAAGCAGCCGATATCTCGGATTAAAGGAAATGCACTCGACGTCGACATCGGGTTCGCGAAGGCTCGGCAGGATCCCGATCATTGCCAGCCGGGTGCCGCCCGGCTCCACCTGCTCGGCGACCCGCGTCAGGATGCCGTTGAGCGAGGACTGCATCGAAGTGAACACTCCGCTGCCGAGCGGAAGTGGCTCGGCGGCAAGCTCGACGTTGAACTTGGCTAGCTCTGTGCCCCAGGAGTCATCTGCGATCGCCGCGAGCACGTCGGTGTTGGTCATCGCCGGGTAGCCGGCCTTGTCCACCAGATTGAACTCGATCTCCAGGCCAACATGGTGGGCGTCCGATTCGAACCTGGACTCGTGCAGCATCCTCGCGAGCACATCAAGGCAGGTGCGTACTTTCGCGCGATATGCGCGTCTATCCCGGCGACTAATTGTGATCGCCGGCACATCCCTGCCCATCAAGCCTCCAGCTGCGATCAGCCGCCCCTGCATGTTGTTTAACCAGATTTACATGGATAGGACAGCCTGACCAGGCCCTATATCTCCGGGGCTAGCCGCATGGCTCGGCGGAGGTAGCTTTCCGTCCTCAGATGGTTACCCCCAGGCGGCGGCGATCAAGCCGGTCGTCAGCTTCGACGGACGGTTGCCGTCCTGCGAGACGTACAGGTCGTGGTCGGCCAGATACAGCAGCCAATGGCCCGACGAATCGGCCGAAAGGCTGACGTGATCGAGGTCAGGGAAGCCGATCGCGACCTGGTGCACCAGGCCGCCGGCGGGCGAGACTTCCCACATCAGCCTGGAGGTGTTGTGGATCGGCACGCCGCCGCAGCAGGCCCGGCTGATGAACAGGTTGCCGTCGGGCAGGTAGACCCCCTCCCTGATGTAGCTCCGCTGGGCATCGGGCGAACCAGTGACCGGCACCGCGGTCACCCCGGTGGTGGAGTCGGCGTAGTACTGCGCGGTCGAGGGGCTCACCAGGTTGACTCCCCAGCCCTCGTTGTCGGCCACTGCCGAAGTCGAGACCGCCAGCATGGCGGCGTCGGCCGACCAGGACAGGTGCGAGATCGGCGGCAGCAGCCCGCCGTGCCGCACCTGCGCCGGCAGCCCGAGCGACTGCTCCGCGCCGCCGCTGAGCGTGCGGATGATCAGCTTGAACTCGGCGGCCACGCCAGGCTTGGACGGATCGGGCACGCAGGCGTCATTCATCACCGGCTCTGAGGTGAAGGCCAGCTTGGTGCCATCAGGACTCACGGCCGGGAATTGTCCCGGCGCGATCGCGGTCAGGTTGCTGCCGCTGCTGCTGACCGACTCGACCTCGGCGTGACAGCCGGCTTCCTCGGTGAAGTAGACCGTCGACCCGTCCGGACTGACCGAAACCTCGTCCCCGGCTACGCCGTTGGGCACGAGCGTCTGCGTGATGCTGCCGTTCGAGGAGTCGATTCGCACCAGCGCTCCGGCCGTGGTGACCCCGACGATGCCCGGTTCGGCACCTGAGGACTGCGCCGGCGACGAGGCACCGGCCCCGCCGCCAGAAGCCGAGCCCGAGCCGCCCCCTGAGCTAGCCGGAACGGTCACGGTGACCACGGGCGTTGGCGACGGGCTGTTGGAACCGCAGCCTGCGGCAAGTGCGGCAGCGATCAGAGCCAACGCAGGCATCCAGGCATAGCGAGCTGACATATCGGACCTCGGAGGACGTAGGGCGGGAGGATCACGATAGTGACAGGTCGCCACCTAACCGGCAAGCACCCGAGCCAGTCCTAAATCGACGCCGCCATCCTCGTCACGGCCTCGGTGATCAGCTCGGGCGAAGTGCCGATGTTGAGCCGCGCGAATCCCAAGCCCTGGGCGCCAAAGTACGGTCCTTCGGTCAGTGCGACCTTGCCGCGTTCCAGGAACGCGGTGGCCGGGTCATCGCCCAGGCCGAGCTTGCGACAGTCCAGCCAGGCCAGGAAGCTGGCTTCGCCGGGGAGGTAGCCAACCTCGGGCAGCCGCTCGCGCAGCAGCCTGGCCAGCAGCTCCCGATTCTCGATCAGCTGGCGACGCACCGCGTCGAGCCAGTCGAGCGAGCGGGTGAACGCCGCGACCGAGGCGAGCACCCCGTGGTGGGAGGCCAGCAGCGCCTCCCATCGATCGGTGAGCAACTTGGCCGCCGCATCAGAGCCGGCCACCGAAAGCCCGCACTTGAGCCCGGGGATGTTCCAGCCCTTGGAGGCGGAGTTGAACGTGTAGGCGCGCTCGGCCATCGGGTGATCGAGCGAGGCGAACGGCACGTGCTGGGCATCGGCGAGCACCAGCGGCGCGTGGATCTCATCGACGATCAGCTCGACTTCATGCCCTTGGCACAAGTCAGCGATCGTGAGCAGCTGGTCCTTGCGCCAGACCTGGCCGAGCGGGTTATGCGGGTTGCACAGCAGGTAGGCGCTGACCCCAGGCTGAGCCAGGGCGGCATCGAGCGCGCCGAAGTCCAGGTCATAGCCTCCGTCGTCGCGGCGGAGCAGCGGCGCCTCGACAACCTGGCGGCCGATGTAGCCAAGCCGCAGGAAGAACGGCCCGTACACCGGCGGGTTGAGCACCACTCCCGAGCCGTGCGGCGTCGTCGCCACCAGCACCTCGGCGATGCCGGTCATCACGTCAGGGACCGGGAAGACCCGCGCCGGATCGACCCGCCAGCCGAGCCGGCTTCCGGCGAATGAGGCGAACGCCTCCCCCAGATCACCGACGTACGGATAGCCAGTGTCCCCGAGCGCGAGCGCCCCCCTGACCGCCTCGGCGATCGGCTCGGCGATCATGAAGTCCATCTCGGCGACGAACGCGGGCAGCACGTCGGGCGGATACGTGCGCCACTTGTGACTCTTGCGCTTGACGAGCTGATCGAGCGAGCAATCTCCCAGCAATGCCTCCACGTAGGAATGCTTAACCCGTAAGTGCGCATCAAAACCGCCCAGACCGTGCCTGCTAGTCAGGCAGGGTTATTTCGCCACTCAGGTACCGCTCGAGCGTCGGCCCGATCGAGGCGGCCAGTTCGTCGATGCTCGCGTCCGCGATCGCCGGCAGCTTGAGCACCAGCCTGGCCACCGCCAGGCCGATCATCTGGCTGGCGACCAGCGCGACCCGGTACTGCACCTCCTGCGCACTGCCGCTGATCCTCGTCACCCGCGCGATCGTGCCCAGGATCGACTCGGACAGGAACTCGCGCAGCATGACCGCCGCGCTCTCGCTGGTAGTGGCGGACTTGAACAGGCCGAGGAAGGTGTCCTTCAGCTCGGCTGACTCCCATAGCGTGAGCGCGGTGCGGACGATGTGCTCGCCAAGCCCGGGAGCGTCCCGCCCAGCCTCGAGCGCGGCGCCGATCACCTGGCTGGGCACGATCGGCAGCTGCATCGCGGCCGCGAACAGAGCCTCCTTGGTTCCGTAGAAATGGTGCACGAGGGCCGGATCGACCCCGGCCTTGGCCGCGATCGCCCTGATCGTCGCTCCGCGATAGCCGTGCTCGGCGAACTGCGTCCGCGCGGCCTCAAGGATCGCCTCGCTGGTGCCGCTCTCCCCGGCCCGCCGCCCGGCCCGTCCCGTCATGACCCCTGGACCAGCTCGAAGAATCGCTCTTCCAGCGTGGCGGGCACGTCCTGGACTACTGCGGGCAGATCCCCGAGCGCCCGCTGCACGTCTTCAGAGCGGGCGCCCGGTACCCGGACTCCGCGCCCGGCGAGAGAGACCGGCAGTCCGGCGTTCTCCAGGCGGCCGAACGCGTCGGCCCACGACTGGGCCAGTACCACGACGGCCTGGCTGGTCCCGATGATCTCCTGGGCGGTCCCGGCCGCGACCACGGCGCCGCCCGCCATGATCACCAGCCGGCTGCACTCGCTGGCCTCTTCCATGTAATGCGTGGTGACGAGCACACCCGCTCCGGCCTGCGCCGCCCCGGCGATCGTCTCCCAGAGCCTGGCCCGGCCGAGCGGATCGACCCCTGAGGTGGGCTCGTCGAGGATCAGCAGATCGGGCTCGTGCTCCAGGGCCTGCGCGAACGCCACCCGGCGCTGCACCCCGAGCGGCAGCGCGCCGATCAGGTCCTTGCCGTACTGCTTGATCGCATCGGGGATGGCTGTGTCTTTAACCCCTGGCTTGCCGCCGAACGCCGCCGCGCTGAACTCCAGGTTCTCCATCGTGGTGAGGTCGTCGTACAGGCCGAGGCTCTGCGGGACGTACCCGAGGCGACGGCGCGTCTGCCGCGACGGCGGCTGTCCGAATAGCTCGACGGTGCCTGCGGTCGTGCCGATCAAGCCGAGCAGCATCTTGATCACGGTAGTCTTCCCGGCCCCGTTGGCACCGAGCAGCCCTACGATCTCACCGGGCTCGACGTTCAGATCCACGTCCTTGACCGCGGTGAACTCGCCGAACTTCTTGGTGACGCCGGTCAGCCGCGCGAGCGGACTCATGACCTGACCTCCTTGGCGATCGCCGCGACGGTGACTGCGTCGGTGAGGTCGGGCTGGAAGTCACCGGCGGTCGCGTCCGGATCCCAGACCCGCCACTGGCCGCCGCGCCTCCAGGCGCGTGAGCCCTCCGGCCGGGCAGTGCTGGCCCGGGGGGACGACCCCCCGGAACCCCCCGCGTTAGCACTACGCAGCGCTCCGGGCATGGCAGCGATGATCTCATCGCTGGTCCCGGTCGCGAGGACCTTACCCTCATCGAGCACGAGCACGGACGCGCAGCGTTCGGCCTCATCGAGGTAGGTCGTCGCGAGCACGACGGCGCAGCCCTCGGCCGCGGCCCGGGCGATCAGCCACCACAGGCCGCTGCGGCTGACCGGATCGACGCCGGTCGTCGGCTCGTCCAGGACAAGGAGTTGCGGCTTGGGCAGCATGGCCGCGATCACGCCGAGCTTGCACCGCATCCCGCCGGAAAGCTGACCCGCCAGCCGGTCCGATGCCTCCGTCAGCCCGGCCTGTTCCAGGTACTCGGCGGCCCGCTCACGGGCCGCCGACCGCGCCAGCCGGTACCCGGTCGCGCGGAAATCGAGGTTCTCGGTGACGGTCAGGTCGGGGTAGACCCCCGAGCTGGACGGCAGATAACCGACCGCCTCTTTGGCCGGGCGGCGCACCGTCCCGGTCAAAGGTGCCTGCGCCCCGGCCAGGCATCGCAGCAGCGTTGACTTCCCCGCGCCGTCCCCGCCGACCACGGCCGTCACCTGGCCGGCCGGAGCGTCCACGCTGACGTGATCGACCGCGACCGTCTTGCCGTAGCGAACCACGAGATCGTCGGCACCCCAGCTCATGCGCCGACCTCCTGCGCCCGCACCGTCTGCGTCGACGTGTCCGCTGACGAACCCGATCGACCGCGCGGCCCGCGCCGCTCACGGCCGGACGGCGCGAGATAGCTGCGGAACCTCAGCGTCGCTCCCGTCACCACCACGAGCCCGAGCAGCGTCAGGAACACGAACGGCTGCCAGAGCGGGCCGATCGGCTCGGCCCGCAGCATCACCCCGCGCGAGATCTCGTTGAAATAAGTCAGCGGCAGCAGGTAGGCGATCCACCGCACCCCGGCCACGATCGAACTCAGCGGGAAGATCAGCCCGGACAGCAGCACCTGCGGCAGCAGCGTCATCATCGCCAGCTGAATCGCCTGGCCCTGGTTCTGCGAGACGCTCGAGATCAGCACCCCGAAGCCGAGCGTGACGAACAGGAACAGCAGCGCCCCGAGCGCGAACGTGAACGGCGAGCCGCGGAACGGCACGCCGAATACGGTGATCCCCACGGCCAGCACGATCACCAGGTCGACGGTCGCGACCAGGAAGTACGGCACGATCTTGCCGAGCACCACGTCCCTGGGCTTCAGCGGCATCACGGCGAGTTGCTCGAGCGTGCCCGACTGCCGTTCCCGGACGACGCCGAGGCTGGTGATGATCGTCCCGATGAAGACCAGGACGACGCCGCAGAGCCCGGGGATCATGATGTCCGAGGTGGTCAGGTCCGGGTTATACAGCACGGTCACCTGGGGCTTGATCGCGCCGCCAGCGCCACCTGGTCCGGCGGGCCCTTGAGTTCCCTGGGCGTGACTGGCCAGCGCGGTCAGAGCGGCCCGGGCCGAGAAAAGCTGACTGCCGTCGATCAGTACCAGCGGGCGGGCGCCTCCCGTCACCACCGCCACGTCTGCCTGACCGTCCCTGAGCTGATCCGTAGCCCAGGCACGCCCCTGCGCGGACTCGGTTTCGGTCACCTTGAACGGCGCGCCCAGCAGCTTCTGGACGGCAGCCGCCTGCGGCCCGGCGACGGCGACCGAGATGGACTTCACATCAAAGCTCGCCGCGTAACCGAGAACGACCAGCAGCAAGACCGGCAGCACGATCATCATCGCCAGCGTCCGCCGGTCCCGGCGGACCTGCCGGAACTCCTTCACGATCATCGCCCACATGGCTGTCTCCCGAAGTTAATTCAACGTCTGTTGAACTCTACAATCGTTGAATTCTCTTGGTCAAGACTGTCAGTACCTTCGGGTAGAACGGAGACATGGCACTGACTCGGCATGCCGGAGAGCTGACCATCGAGGACAAGTGCTCATCGCCCTGGCACTACCTGCCGGTCGAGGTTCCGGCCGGGTCGTCGGCCTTAAAGGTCGAACTGCACTACAAAGCGGCCGGCACCGCCGTCCTTGACCTCGGCTGTTTCGACCCGACCGGATTCCGCGGCTGGTCGGGCGGAGCCAGAAGGTCATTCCTGATCACCGCTAAGTCAGCGACCCCGGGCTACCTGCCGGGCGAGCTAGCACCGGGCACCTGGCAGGTCGTGCTCGGACTGCACCGGATCCCGGCCGACGGCGTCCGGTACGAGCTCACCGCCGAGGCAACCAGCGCTGGCGCGGCGGCCCTGCTCGGCTCGGACGAGCGGATCGAGCCGCCGCTCACCGAACATCCGCCCCACCGCGACCTGCCGGCCCCGCCCGGCCTGCGCTGGCTCGCCGGGGACCTGCACTCGCACACCGTGCATTCCGACGGCGTGCTCACGGTCCCCGAGCTGGCCAGGTTCGCCGCCGGGCGCGGCCTGGACTTTCTCGCCGTCACCGATCACAACACGATCAGTCACCACCACGAGCTGCCAGCGGCGGCCGATGCCTACCAGATTGCCCTGGTACCCGGCCAGGAGGTCACCACCGAGCAGGGCCATGCGAACGCGTTCGGCGACCTGTCCTGGATCGACTTCAGGGAGCCGCCCGACGCCTGGCTCGAAGCCACCGAGCACGGCGGCGGCCTGCTCTCCATCAATCACCCCTACGGCGGCCAGGTCAGCTGGACCTCCCCCATGCGACGGCGGCCGCCGCTCATCGAGATCTGGCACTGGAGCTGGCTCGACCTGCGCTGGACCGCGCCGCTGAGCTGGTGGCTGGCCTGGCACCCGGACGCGATCGCGGTCGGCGGCAGCGACTGGCACCGCCCCGGCTCGGACGCGCCGCCGGGCTCACCGACCACCTGGGTGCTCGCCGAAGAACCAGCGACCACCCCGATCCTCGATGGCGTCGCCTCAGGCAACGTCGCGATCTCGGCCAGCCGGGACGGCCCGCTGCTGTTGCGGGTCGAGGGCGAGCTGGTCGCGGTCAACGCCGACGGCGCGATCCTGGTCAATCAGGAGGGACCGATCCGCCGGGTCTCTGGTGATCTGGCCACGCTCGGTCACTCGCCCGGCTACCACCGCATCACCGACCCAGACGGAGCCACCCTGGCCCTGACGAACTAACCAGCGACCAACTATGGTCCTGCCATGACGGAAAGATTGACGGCACAGCTCCCGCCTCGCTGGGGTCTCACGCTGCCGCTGCACGGTCATTCGCTGCCCGAGCACCGCGAGATCGTGTCCGAATTGGCCGATCTGGGGTACACCGACCTCTGGTCAGCGGAACTAAACGGGGTCGATGCTTTCTCCCCCCTAATTCTTGCCTCCCAGTGGACGGACCGGCTGCGGTTCGGCACCGCGATCGCACCGGTCTATACCAGGGGCCCGGCCTGCCTGGCGATGACCGCGGCCACGCTGGCCGACCTCGCGCCCGGCCGGTTCATGCTCGGTGTCGGGACCTCGACGCCGGTCGTCGTGAAGCAGTGGAACGACATCGAATTCGACTCGCCGTACCAGCGCTCGCGCGACGTGCTGCGGTTCCTGCGGGCCGCGTTCGCCGGGGAGAAGGTCAGCGAGCGGTACGAGACGTTCTCGGTCGACGGGTTCCGCCTGGCGCCTCCGCCGGCGGTGCCGCCGACGCTGGCCCTGGCCGCGCTCCGTCCGCAGATGGTCAAGCTGGCGGCGACCGAGTCAGACGCGGCGATCACGAACTGGCTCGCTCCCGCCGACGTGCCCCAGGTCCGGGGGGCCGCCGGACCGGACTGCGAGCTCATCGCGCGGATCTTCGTCTGCCCGACGACGGACGGAGACACGGCGCGCTACATCGCCCGGCGCGCGCTGACCGGGTACCTCACGGTCCCGGCCTACTTCAAGTTCCACGAATGGCTCGGCCGCCGCGAGTTGCTGCAGCCGATGATGGACGCCTGGCAGGCCGGAGACCGCAAGGGCGCGGGCCCGCTGATCCCCGATGACGTGGTCGACGACCTGGTCATCCACGGCGACTTCGACTACTGCCGGGACCGGGTGGACGCCTACCGTCGAGCCGGGCTGGACACCCCGGTGATCGCGATCCTGCCGACGCCGGGCGTCGACTCGATCGACGCCGCCCGAGCGCTGGTGCCACCGTCCTGACCGGGCACCCATAATGAGCAAGTGGCAGTGACGCGCAGGACTAAGCCGGATTCGGCCCGGCGGGACGACGTCGTCCGGCTGGCCGGCCAGTTGTTCGCGCAGAAGGGCTACCGGGCCACGACCGTACGCGAGATCGCCGACGCGGCCGGGATCTTGTCCGGCAGCCTGTACCACCACTTCGACTCCAAGGAGTCGATCGGCGATGAGATCCTCGCCGGTTTCCTCGACGAGATCCGGGCCGACTATCGGGAGGCGGTCGCCTCGGCCGGCGACCCGCGCGCCGTCCTCGAGCAGATCGTCCGCAGCACGAGCAAGACGCTGGCCAGGAACAGGGCCGCGCTGTCGATGCTGCAGACCGACTGGTCGTACTTCAACAGCAATGCCAGGTTCGGCTACCTGCGCAAGGCTCTTCGCGAGATCGAGCAGACCTGGATCAGCCAGCTGGAACGGGGAGTGGCGGAGGGAGCGTTCCGGGCCGATCTCGACCCGGCGCTCACCTACCGCCTGCTCCGCGACGTGCTGTGGATCCC
>DATNFM010000231.1:0-18879 GCA_035606435.1 Streptosporangiaceae bacterium
CGCCCGACGGGGCGCGGGGGACTTGACAGGGCCACCCCGGACGTTGCTTGGTAAGCCTCGCTTAGGTTAGCCTTACCTAATCCAGCCGGCCGCCAGCCTCCGGGGAGGACGACGTGCTGCCGACGTTCGTGATCGGGCTGCGCGAGGGCCTGGAGGCAGCGCTGATCGTGGGCATCATCGCCGCAGTCGACACCTGCGAGGCGGTCGGGTCGCCGGTTGGCCGGCTGACCATCACGCTCGGCTACGGACCAGCCCGGTTCGACCACCGATTCGGTCTGTCGGCCCGCAAGCCGGCCGGCCTGACACCGCTCCCGCCGCTGCCGAACGAGGACCTTGATCCGAACATCGCCTACATGAAGAGCCCGCAGCAGTTCATCAAGCTCCCAGACCGTCCTGGCCGACGACGCGCTCAACGAGTACATCAGGCACACCGGCAGCGCCATCTTCGCCTGCCCGCCCGGCCTGAGCAAAGGCCAGCACTGGGGCGACACCTGGTTCACCTGACCACCGATCTAGCTCGACTATGCTTAGCATAAGTACAGTCGAGCTAGCAGGAGATTGGGCTGAATAGCGAAATGCCGATCAAGCCGGCAGATGTATTCGATCGTGAGGCGGAGTGGGCGGATCTGGTCGACTTCGTCTTCTCGCCGTCGCCTGGATTGCGGATTGCGGTCGTCGACGGTCGCCGCAGGCAGGGCAAGTCCTATCTGCTCCGCCGGCTGGCTGATGCGACTGGCGGGCTCTATCACCTGGCCACTGAGCAAGCGGAACTCGTCTCGCTGCGCCGGTTCGGGGACTCACTCGCGAGCTGGGCAAGGTTGCCTGCTGGATCATTCGGGTTCGATGACTGGGAACGAGCGCTGCGGACGGCGACTGAGGTTCTGACCGCGCGGGCCGGATCGCAGACATCTCCTGACCAGCCAGCACTGCTGGTACTCGATGAATTTCCCTATCTGACGGAGGAGACGGCCGGACTACCGTCGATCGTGCAGTCTCTGTATGACGACCTGGGGCCAGGGGCAGGTCGGGGAGCCACGTTGCCGCTGCGACTGGTCCTCTGCGGGTCAGCCATCTCGGTGATGGGTGACTTGCTGTCCGGCACCAAGGCGCTGCGCGGTCGGGCCGCACTCGAACAGCGAATTCGGCCATTCAGCTATCGCGACACCCGCAAGTACTGGGGGATCGAATCCCCAGCGGCAGCCTTCGCGCATCATGCCCTGATCGGCGGTACCCCGGGCTATCGGGAGCTCGTCCTGAACCCGCGCGTTCCCGAGGACCCGTCCCACCTTGGCGATTGGCTAGCGCGAAATGTGCTGCGGCCGTCAATGCCGTTGTTCGACGAGGCACGAAGGGTCGTGCACGAGGATCCGCGAATCCGCGACACCGCCGCCTACAGTTCGGTCCTCGCGGCGGTGGCGGCAGGGGAGTCGTCCCCGACGAAAATCGGCGGCTTGCTCGGACGGCCAGCCAATTCGCTAGAACACCAGTTGTCCACGCTGGCTTCGGCCGGATTCATCGAGCGGCGGCATGATCTGCTCTTGGACCGTCGACCGGTCATTACTATCTCTGACCCGATGGTGCGATTCCACCAGCTAGTGATCGAGCCGTATCTGGCCGACCTTGAGGCCGGACGAGCGGATCAGATCTGGGCTGAAGTGACGCACACCGTCGAGTCCAAGATCTTCGGGCCACATTTCGAGGCGCTGGCCGCCGAGTGGGTCGCCCGGCATTCAGGAACCGAGGCAGGCCTGCTGGTTGGACCAGTGGGGCAGACCGTCATCGCTTGCCGCGAGCACAGGACTGGCCACGAGATCGACGTCTTGGCGCTCGCGCGTGGCGCTCGCCCACGCACCACCGGAGCGCCAGTCGCCTTCGTCGGCGAGGCTAAGCACCGTGATCGCAGGCCCGGTCTCGCCGAGCTTCGCAGACTCCAGCACCTGCGCGAGTTGCTCACCGCCTCCGGACACAACGCCGCCGACGCGGTCCTCGGCGTCTTCAGCACGACTGGCTTCTCCGAAGAACTGGCCGACGAAGCCGCCAATAGCCAGGGCAAGATCTTGCTTGCATCGCTTGAAACGCTGTACGGCGAGTCGGTTTTGAGCCAGATTTCAGATCGGTAGATGCATGTGTACTGTCAGTGGTCGATGAGATGCTAGGACCAGACGGGAGGATGAGATCAACTGAACGAAAGCGCGGCCGCAGCCTCATCTACCACTGTATATTGTGGTGACTAAGACCGGGATTCAATGGACAGAAGTGACATGGAATCCTACAACGGGCTGAGACCGTTACTCACCGGGCTGTGATAATTGCTACGCGCTAGCGTTGGCGAAGCGTCTCAAGGCAATGGGCGAGGCAGGACGCCAAAATCGTTCGTTCGAGGTGACTTCGGATCTCATTGCCCTGGCGTCAAATCCGCGGCCCTTATACTCCTCCACGACCTTCATCAGCACTTCGTAGGATTCCAGGCGTGACTCAGAAAGACCAGCCGTTCGCCGAAATCGTCTCGTCAGGCGGCTAGGGCGGTGTCGCCTATGAAGGCGGACCAGAGGGCGGCGTAGGTGCCGTCGGCTTCCAATAGTTCGGTGTGGGTGCCGATCTCGGCGACCTTGCCGCCGTCCAGGACGACGATCCGGTCGGCGCGGGCGGCGGTAGTCAGGCGGTGGGCGACCAGCAGGGTGGTGCGCTTGGCGGCCAGCTGCTCGGTGGCCTTGATTACCTGGGCTTCGGCGGCCAGGTCCAGGGCGGCGGTGGCCTCGTCCAGGAGGAGTATCGCCGGGTCGACCAGGTAGGCCCTGGCCAAGGCGACGAGCTGGCGCTGTCCGGCGGACAGGTTGCGGCCGCGCTCGCTGACCTCGTGGTAGAAGCCGCCGGGGAGCCTGGCGATCATCTCGAT
This sequence comes from Streptosporangiaceae bacterium, assembly GCA_035606435.1. Taxonomy (GTDB): domain Bacteria; phylum Actinomycetota; class Actinomycetes; order Streptosporangiales; family Streptosporangiaceae; genus Chersky-822. The sequence continues at coordinate 2,897 of DATNFM010000231.1, forward strand.
CGCGCCGACGCCGCGGGCGGCGGCTTCGACCTCGGCGTCGGTGGCTTCCGGCCGGCCGTAGGCGATCGCGTCGCGCAGGGTGCCGGCGAACAGGTAGGGCTCCTGGGGTACGACGCCGAGCTGGTGGCGGTAGCTGGATAGCCCGTAGGACCGCACGTCGACGCCGTCGATCAGGACGCGGCCCTGGGTCACGTCGTAGAACCGGGCGACGAGCTTGACCAGGGTGGACTTGCCCGCTCCGGTCTGGCCGACGAAGGCGACCGTCTCGCCCGGCGCGATCCGCAGGCTGACCCCGCCGATGGCCTCGGCCGAGTCCGTCCGGTACCTGAAGTGCACGTCGTCGAGCTCGACCTCGCCGCGCAGGCGCCCGGCCTCGATCGGGTGGGTGGGCTCGGGCGTGGTCGTCTGGGTGCGCATCAGCGAGGAGATCCGGTCCACGCCTACCGATGCTTGCTGGTAGCCGTCGAAGACCTGGGACATCTGCTGGACCGGGGAGAACAGCATGTCGATGTAGAGCAGGTACGCGATCAAGCCGCCGGCGGTGAGCAGGCCGCTGTGGACCTCGCTCGCGGCCGTGAACAAGATCAGCGCGCCGGCGACGGTGGACAGCGCCTGCACGAACGGGAAGTACAGCGAGATGTAGCGCTGGGCCCGCAGCCTGGACGTGCGGTATGCGCTGGACAGGCCCGCGAACTTGTCGTGGTTGACCTGCTCGCGCCGGTAGGCCTGGGCCACGCGCAGCCCGGCGACATTCTCCTGCAGGTCCGCGTTGACCACGGAGACCTTCTCGCGGGCCTCGGCGTAGGCCTTAGACGACTTCAGGCGGAACCAGACCGTCGCGGCGATCAGCACGGGAAGCACGGCGAACAAGGTCAGCCCGAGCCTGACATTGATCAGCAGAAGGGCAATGAGCACGCCGATGAAGGTAAGGCCGGAGTTGACCATCGTGATCAGGCCGGTCTGCAGGAAGGTGGACATCGCGTCCACGTCCGTGGTCATTCTCGTCATGATCCGGCCGGTCATCTCGCGCTCGTAGAAGTCGAGCCCGAGCCGCTGGAGCTGAGCGAAGATCTTGACCCTGAGCGTATAGAGCAGCCGTTCGCCGTTGCGGCCGACCACCACCGTCTGCACGGCGTTGACCACCCAGTCGGCCAGCACGATCGCCAGCCCGGCGGCCGCCACGATGACGATCACGCGGAAGGCCTTGACCTCGATGCCGTGGTCGATTCCGCCTCGCATCAGCCACGGCAGCGCGACCCCGGCGACCGCGTCGAGGCCGTCCAGGATCAGCCCGGCGATCAGCGCGATCATGAATGGCCTCAGCAGCCGCCGCAGGCTGAACTTCGGATCCGGTGCCCGGCTGAACGCCACATCGACCTCGGGCTGGTCCTTGGCCGGAGGCAGCGCGGCCACCTTCGCGAGCAGTTCGGGCGTCGGCGGCAGGCCCGTCAGCATGCCGCCGTGGATCGTCATGGCGGTCGCACTGGCAAGCTGCGCGCTGGCCTGCTCGGATCTGGCGGCGGATCCAGCCGCGTCCGGGTTCAGGTGGGCCGGCCACAGGCTCGGCGTGATGCCGTCGGCGTTGAACTTGCCGGCGGCGGCGGTGACGCGGTCGTCGCTGCTCTCGTAGTAGGCCAATTCGCCCGCGTCGACGCCTTCGGCGTCCTCGCCGGGACCGGACAGCAGCAGCCGGTAGAGCGGGCAGCGCTCGGCCAGTTCTTCGTGCGTGCCGAGGTCGACCAGACGGCCGGCGTCGAGCACCGCGATCTTGTCGGCCAACTGCAGGGTGGACCGCCGGTGCGCGATCAGCAGCGTGGTCCGGCCGGCCATGACCCGGCGCAGCGTCTCGTGGATCTGTGCCTCGACCCGGGCGTCGATCGCGGAGGTGGCGTCGTCCAGCACCAGGATCGCCGGGTCGGTGATCAGGGCCCGGGCCAGCGCGACTCGCTGCCGCTGGCCGCCGGAAAGGGTCAGGCCCTGCTCGCCGACCACGGTGCCGTAGCCATCGGGCAGCGCGCTGATGAAGTCGTCGGCTTCGGCGGCCCGGGCGGCGGCCACGACCTGCTCCAACGTGGCATCCGGTCGGCCGTAGGAGATGTTCGCCCGCACGGTGTCGGAGAACAGGAAGCTGTCCTCCATTACCAGGCCGATCGATGCGCGCAGCGAGTCCATCGTGACGTCGCGCACATCGTGGCCGCCGATCCGCACCGATCCGCCGGTCACGTCGTAGAACCGGGGCAGCAGCAAGGAGATCGTCGACTTCCCAGAGCCCGAGGTGCCGATGACCGCGACGGTCTCGCCTGGCTTGACGTTCAGCGTGAGCCCGCGCAGCACCGGCTCGGAAGGCAGGTAGCCGAAGGTGACGTCGTCGAGTTCGACGTCGCGGGAGCCGGCGGGCAGTTCGGCCGCGCCGGGCTTGTCATTGATCACCGGGCGGGAGTCGATGACCTCGAACACCCGGATCACGCTGGCCCTGGCCTCCTGGCCGATCGTGATCAGGCCGGTCAGCGCCCGAACGGGACCGACCAGCTGGGCGATGTAGGAGGAGAACGCGAAGAACGTGCCGAGGTTGATCTCGCCGTGAATGGCGAGCCAGCCGCCGTAGGCCAGCACGCCGACCTGGCCGAGCGCGGGTACTGCCTGGAGCGTCGGGTTGAACCGGGCCGCGATCCTGACCGTCCGCACTCGCGCGGCGTACAGCAGCTTGCTCGCGCCTTCGAGGCGCCTGACCTCCTGGGTTTCCTGGCCGAAGCCCTTCACCACGCGGACGCCGGTAACGGCGCCGTCGACCACGCCGGCCACGTTGGCGGCCTGCTGCTGGGCGTCCCAGCTAGACGGGAACAGCTTGTTGCGCGAGGCCAGCGAGATAGCGAACAGGGCCGGGCCGACGGCCAGCGCGACGAGGGTGAGCAGCGGGGACAGCGTGGCCATGACCACGAGCGACAGGAGGAACAGCAGCACGTTGCCGAGCAGCAGGGGAGTGAGGCTCAGCAGGCCCTGCACCATGTTCACGTCGGAGATCGACCGGCTGACGACCTGGCCGGTGTGCAGCTGGTCCTGACGGGCGCCGTCGAGCGCGGACAGCGCGGAGAACATCTCGGTGCGGACGTCGTGCTGGGCATCCAGCGACACCATGCTGCCAAAGTAACGCCGGGTGAAGACGCCGACGAAGCTGAACGCCGCCGCGACCATCAGCGCGGTGGCACCAATCCAGATCGGCTGGTGCCTGGTCAGGATCGCGTTGTTGACGATGTCGCGCTGGATCAGCGGGATGATCACCATGATCAGCGTGGCGAACAGTGAGCCGAGAAGGGCAAGGATCAGGTTACGGGGGTGCCGCCAGCAATATCCGATGAGCCGTCGCAGCCAGCGCTGGTGCGGGTCGGCTGATTTCATTCGTCTCCTCACTTCGGGGCGGCTGCCTTAGCCGCGTGGCAGGCCCGGTGGATCTCGTCCAGGGCGTGGTCGAGCTGGGCGAGGTCGGCCAGCAGGCGCTCGGGATCAGCTGTCGCGGTCAGCAAGTCGCCGAGCCAGCCGGCGTAGACGTCGTCGGCGTGGCGCATGGCTTCCTGGCCGGCCTCGGTCAGCCGGAGCCGGACGACCCGGCGGTCCTTGATCTCGGTCTCCCGCTGCAGCAGGCCGGCCGCGACCAGCCCGTCGGCGGTGCTCGTCAGCGTGGGCTTGGCGACCGCCAGCCGCTCGGCCAGCTTGGCGGAGCGCTCGCCGCCGGCGCCGATCAGCTTCAGGACCCGGTACTGCTGCGGAGTCAGCCCGGCATCCACCCGCTCCATCGAACGGAACAGCCGGATCAAGGTGAGCGCGGCATCGGCCGTGCGGTCTTTGTCCAGCGGCTTCACCACTGAGGCTGATCGAGGCATCTTGCTGCCCTTCGCGGGATTTCATACGCAGTGCTTACAGTTCGGTTGCCTAACAAATGCCCAGGCTAACAAATTCCCGCCCGCGGCCACCGGAGGCGGGAAGCACGAAAGGCCGGCCACCGCGTCAGCGGGGGCCGGCCTTTCGCCGGAAGCTGAGAGCTAGAGCTTGGACTCGATCGACGGGATCGCGCCGGCCTTGCAGACCGTGGACGGCGTGTCGTTCGTCATCTTGCAGATCGCCGCGGTCACGTAGTTGGCTGCCCCGAGCACGTTCTTGGTCACCGTGCTGTTCGGGTTGCTCAGCTGGTTGGAGATCTGCGACCAGGTCAGACCCTTGAGCACGGCTGGGTTGTACAGCGGCCCGGTGAGCACGATCTTGCCGCCGAAGTCGATGAACGGGTAGCCGAGGCCGCCGTTGGACGAGTCCCACTTGGACCACAGCGCCTGCTGCGCCTTGGTCGTTTTCTGCAGAGGCTTGTGGTTGACGTCCTCGTTTTCGATCGGGGTGAACGTCAGGTACTTGCTTGAGTACTTCTGGTTCTTGAACGTCAGCGTCGCGGTGTTCGGGTCGACGTCGGTGCTGGAGGAGTGAATCCCGGACAGCGGGCCTAGCGTGCCGAACCGGCTCAGCGCCACCGCCATCGACCAGCGCATGGCCGCGCAGTACGGGCAGAACTCGGCACCGATGTAGAGCATGTCCGGCTTGCCGGAGCTGGTCAGCACGTTGTCGGTGATGCCCTTGATCGGCAGGCCGGTCGCCGGCAGCGGACCGGCCCCGACCGAACTCAGCGTGGCGGCGGGTACGGTCGTGACGCCCTTGAAGGTCGACGAGGTCAGCGAGCCGGTGCCGCCCTGCTTGGCGTGCGTCTGAAAGCTCTTGACGATGAAGATCGCGGCGATGATCACGAGGACGCCGACCACCGAGCCGGTCACGGCGTAGATCCGGCGCCGCTGCTCAGTCTTGCGCGCCGCGGCCTGCTGCTCCGCGATCCGCGCACGCGCGCTGAGGTTCCTGTTCCGCTGGGCCTTTCCCATTAGAGCTGTTCGTCCCTTGAGTTGGTGTGCTTGATCGGACGGATTCTAGTCGCGCTGGAGGTGCCCTACCGACGCGCGGGTGCTGGCGTGGCCGGGCTGGACAGGCCCCACGAGGTGGCGTCATAGACCAGCAGCGCGAACATCAGGAACGTCACCACGTGGACGCTGGTGCACCACAGGCAGATATTGCCGATCTGGATGATCTCGGCGTAGATGAGGTACAGCACGAAACCCATGCCCACGATCACCGAGCCCAGCCGGGCCCAGCGCACCAGCGGCTGGCTGAACCGCCAGCCCAGCGGCGAGTTGATCGCCACCATGAACGTGTAGAAGGCCAGGCCGAGCACCGCAACCGGGAAGATGCCGAACACCATGGACTGCGCGCTGGTCGTCACCTTCTGGCAGTTGACCAGGCCGTTGTCGGAGCAGGCGATCGTGATGTGCGTGTCGTAATGCGTGATCGTCAGGTAGATCGACACGCCGAAGCCGAACAGGGCCAGCAGCCAGGTGGTGAACTTCAGCGGGTTCGCGCGCACCCAGCCGAGTGCACCCGGCCGGGCGGGCGTGACCTCGGCGGCCGCGTCGTCCGCTACTGCCGCCGCTGCTCGCTGCCCGTTAGTCACGGTCTTGGCCTGGCCGGTGCGCAACTTGGCGGCGGTAGAGGGCGGCACCGGGACCGTTTCGGCGAGGGTGACGGGCCGGCGGCCCTGGCTGCCGCCGTGGGGCGCCTTCTTCCTCGCACTGGTTGCCTGGCGGCTTCGCTTCGCCTGCTTTTGTGGGGCCATCAGATGTTCCCGCCTACTGAGGTCACGCTCTTGGACTTGCACACGGTGGCTGGCTGGTCGTTGGTCACACTACAGATCGCGGCCGTGATGTGGTTCGCGGATCCGATGATGGCCTGGGCGACCGGGCTGGTCGGGTCCTTCAGGGCGTTGCCGATCTGCGACCAGGTCAGCCCGAAGTGGGTCGGATCCTGGGTCGAGGTCGTGCCGAGCACGCTCGGCAGGTACTGGGCGCCGCTGACGATGTACTTGCCGTCGATGTCGACGAACGGGAAGCTGCCCTGCCCGTATTTCTGCAGCAGCGCCGCCTCCGCTGGAGACGCTTTCTGCAGCGGCTTGTTGTCGACGGTGGACGTCTCGAGCGGGCGGAACGTCAGGTACTTGCTCGTGTAGCTGGACTTATAGAAGGTCAGCGTCGAGGTGTTCGAGTACACGTCGTTGCTCGTCGAGCGGATGAAGTGCAGGTTGGAGAACGTGCCGAACCGGCTCAGCGCGACGACCATCGACCACCGCTCGGCGGCGCAGTAGGGGCAGTACTCGGCGCCGATGTACAGCATCTCCGGCTTGCCGCCGGAGGTCAGTGCCGGGCTGGAGATCGGCTTCAGCGGCGAGACCGCGGTCGATCCCGTGGGCCCGGCACCGACCTTGTCCAGAACCGTCGCCGGCACGTTGGTGATCTGACTCACGACCGTCGCGTTGCTCTTCGCGGTCGTGTTGACCTTCGCCGAGTGGGAGGTGATCGTCCTAATGACGACGAGGCCGACCACGATGACTACGACCGCGACGGCGCTGCCGCCCGCGACCAGCATTCTCCGCCGGGCCTCGGCCTTCCTGGCCGCCGCCTGTGCCAGAGCGATTCGCTGCCGGGCGTTTGCCTCACGGTTTCGCTGCGCCTTACCCATTCCCGTCCTTATCTCCGTCGTACGTAGCCCGATCGTAGGTTACCTGGCGCAGGCATTGCTATGGCTCCGACAGGTGCTGAGGATTACCTCTGTATTGCCTCCGAAGCGCATCTGCCCGACTGGACGGGGAGCTTGTGCCCAGCGTCACGACTTCTTGCGTTGCGCAACTGAGGGTGGCTATCGTCCAAGTCATGACTGTTAAGCAAACACTGACCGTTGGGCAAGCACTGAGCTGGCCTGGCGGTTTCGTACTGCTTGCGTGCATCGGCCTGGCGGCGGCCGGATGCGGTGCTTCCTCGTCGAGCAAGAGCCAGGGTGGTTCTTCTCACTCGTCGTCAAGCGCCGCCAAGCCGTCTGGCACGGCGAACGTCGCTTACGCTTCCTCGGTCGAGTTCCTTAACGAAAAGGTCTTCGGTCCCGCCTTCGAAAAGGCCGAGGGCTTCACGTATTCCGGTCACGCCGGCGCCTCCGGCGAACTGGAAGCCGACATCGCCGGCGGTGAGCTCTCGCCGAACGTGTTCGAGTCGGTCGGCGGAGACAACATCACGCCGCTCGAGCCGAAGTTCACCAAGTGGTTCGTCCAATACGCGAGCACCTCGATCGTCCTGGCCTACAACCCCAAGAGCAAGTACGCCTCGCAGTTCAAGGCGTTCGCCAGCGGCAAGGAACCTCTGTCGAAGCTGTTTACGTTGCTGACGACCCCGGGGTTCAAGCTCGGCCGGACCGACCCGAACATCGACCCGCAGGGCCGGGCCTTTATCTACATGGTCGAGCTGGCGCAGATGAAGTACCACCTGCCAGCGTCCATCGTGGCCAAGATCCTCGGCGGCCCGTCCGCCGATGCCGAGTCATCGGAGGTCTTCGCCGAGGCGTCGCTGGACTCGACGCTGCAGTCCGGGCAGCTGGACGCCGCGAGCGCGTACCTGAACCAGGCGGTCGAACTACACTTGCCCTACATCACGCTGCCGGACGACATCAACCTCGGGAATCCGGCCGATGCGGACAACTACGCGAAGGCGCACATCACGATCACTGGCAATGTCGCGAAGTCGGGCTCGCCGCTGGCGCTCGACGTCACCACGATCGGCACGCCCACCCCGGCAGCGATCGCGTTCGTTAAGTACTTGCTGTCACCGGCCGGCCTCGCGCTCTACAAGCAGGGCGGGTACCGGGTACTGACGCCGACCCTGACGGGCACCGGCGCCCCAGCTGAGATCACCAGTGAGCTGGGCGGCTAGCTCAGGCTCCGGCGTAGCTCCGGCCGGCCCGCTAGGGCCGGCCGGAGCGCAGCGATTGCGTTCATTCTCCGGCTGGCTCGGGGTTCTCGGGACCGGCGTCATCTGGGTCGCGCTGCTCGGGCCGGTCATCGCGCTGGCCACGCATCTGTCGTGGAGCGCGATCAAGAGCTCGCTCAGCGCACCGGGGGCCTGGGATCCGCTGGTGATCTCGGCGGAGTCCGGGGCGATCACGCTCGGCGTGCTGCTGCTGATCGGCACGCCGCTGGCCTGGGCACTGGCCCGGGGTACGCTGCCGTTCCCGAGGGTCTGGGAGATCGGCGTCCTGGCCTCCTTGCTGCTGCCGCCGCTGGTGATCGGCTTGCTGCTGATCTTCCTGGTCGGGCCCTACACGGCTATCGGGCAGCTGCTGTCGCACTTCAACCTGAGCGCGACCAACACGTTCCTGGCGCTGGTGATCGCCCAGGTCTACGAGTCCGCGCCGTACTACGTGCTCGGCGCGCAGGCGGCGTTCGCCAGCGTCGATCCTGCGCTGGAGCAGCAGGCCGCGCTGCTCGGCGACCGGCCGCTGCGGGTGTTCCGCCGGGTGACGGTCCCGCTCGCGGCCCCCGGGCTCGCGATGGCGATGGCCATTGCCTGGGCTCGGGCAATGGGGGCATTTGGGGCGGTTGTGATAATCGCCTACCATCCAACTGGGCTACCGCTGCAGATCTGGACGTCGTTGCAGGAAACTGGGCTGCCGTCCGCGCTGCCGTTCGCCCTCGTCCTGCTTGTTGTCGCGCTGCCGCTGCCGATCGCGGCCTATTTCTGGAGCGCCCGTGCTCGAGGTCGACGTCGAGGTTGACCGACCGGAGTTCACCGTGCGCGCGAACTTCTCGGTCGCGGCGGGACAGCGGCTCGCGCTGTTCGGGCCGTCCGGAGCGGGCAAGACCACGCTGCTCGAGGTGGTTGCCGGGCTGGTCAAGCCGCGCCGGGCGGTTATCTCCCTCGCGGGCAAGCCGCTGACCAGCACAACGTCGCCGGTGATAGCGTTGCCGCCCTGGCGGCGCGGGGTAGGGCTGCTACGGCAGGATCCGGGCCTGTTCCCGCACCTGTCGGTCAGGGACAACCTGCGCTACGGCAGGACGTCCGCGGGAGACGGGGATGAGTTCAGGAGATTGGCAAGCACGCTCGGCATCGACGGGCTGCTCGCCGCGATGCCCGCCCGGCTCTCCGGAGGGCAAGCACACAGGGTGGCGCTCGGCCGCCTGCTCCTGTCCCGCTGCGACACGCTGCTGCTCGACGAGCCCTACACCGGCCTGGACGCCAGCTTGCGCCGGACCCTGACCGAACTTGTGATCACTCTGGTCGCGGAGCGCAACGTCCCGGCCATCCTCGTCGCTCACGAGCTGGCCGAGGCGCAGGCGTTCGCGGACCAGCTGGCGGTGCTCGACCGGGGAGCCGTGCTGCAGGTGGGCGATCCCGGTGAGGTCGTGCAGCGGCCCGCCTCCTGCCGGGTCGCCGAGCTGGTCGGATACACGGCGTTCGTCCCGGCCGACGACGGCACCGTCGCGGGCATCCACCCGGACCGGATCGTGGGCGGCAGCCACCCCGCTCTCGGGCAGGTGCTCGAAGGCGAGGTCACCGCGTGCCGCCCGGCCGGCGTGATGTTTGAGCTGGAGGCCGCTGTCGGCGAGGAGACCGTGACCGCCCGGATGCCGGGACCGGCCTCGATCGGCCAGCCGCTGGTGATCACCGCGACCGATCCGCCGATCTTCTGGCCGGGCGGGGCGGCGATCGACAGAGCGGCCATCGACACGGCGCCCCCGCTTGAACTGACGTCGCCGGAAACTCCGCCGTTCGAGGTCGGGGAATGATCAGCGGGACCAGGCTCAGGCTGGCCCGGCAGGCCAGGGGCTTCTCCCAGCAGCAACTGGCCGGGATGGCGGGCGTGTCCAGGCAGGCGGTGTCGGCGGTCGAGTCCGGCCAGTCGGATCCGTCGCTCCGGGTCGCGCTCGTGCTCGCGCAGGCGCTCGGGATGACGGTGGACGAACTGTTCGGCGGGCAGGCCGCGGTTCCGGCCGTCACCGCGCGGCTGGTCGGGGAAGCTAAGGTCCCGCCGCCGGGGGAACGCGTCACGCTGGCGCCGATCGGGGACTCGTTCGTCGCGCTGCCGCTCGCCGGGCCGACCGCGAGCAAGGCCGGGTTCCTTCCGGCCGGCGGACTGATCGGCGACCCGGAGGTCCCGGGCGAGCAGGTGTCCGTCCGGCCCATCGGGCCGCCCCGGCCGACGCTGGTGATCGCCGGCTGCGATCCGGCGCTGCCACTGCTCGAAGAGCCGCTCAGCCTGCTCGAGCCGCCGATCGGGTTCAGCTGGTGGCCGTGCGCGAGCCGGGAAGCGCTGCGGCTGTCGGCGGAGGGTCTGGTCCACGTCGCCGGGGTGCACCTGGCGAGCGAGTCCGGTGGTTACAACACCGGCCCGGCAGCGGAATTGCTGGCTGAAGGCGGCGAGGTCATCGGGTTCAGCGCCTGGCGAGAAGGGCTCGTGCTGCGGCCAGATCTCTTTTATCAGGTGGAAAGCATTGAGGACGTTGTTCAGGCGGGATTGCGGGTCGTCAACAGGGAGCTAGGAGCGCAGGCGCGGAGCGTGCTCGATCGTGAACTGGCCAGCCTCGGGCTAGACGGGGACGAGGTGCTTGGTTACGGCACGGTCGTCACCGGCCATCTGCAGGTCGCCGACGCGGTCGCGGCGGGCCTGGCCGATGCGGGCGTCGCCAGCGAGCCGGCCGCGCTGGCCTACGGGCTGCGGTTCATCCCCCTGGCGGACGAGCGCTTCGACCTGGTGATCCCGGCCGAGCGGGTCGCGGGTCGCGAGGTCCAGGCGCTGATCAAGGTGCTGTCGTCGCGCTGGCTGCTCGATCAGCTCGCGAGCCTGCCCGGCTACGACGCGACACCCTGCGGCCAGCACGTCGCGACGCTGCCTGGTTAACCGGGCGGGGCCGCAAGGCTATTAAGCGGTCGCTTAAAGCGAGCGCCCGAATACGCCACGGATGAACAAGTTGGCGTTCGGTGATCTAGCTCGGCCACGATGGGGGACATGAGACTTCTGGTACTGGGTGGAACCCATCACGTCGGACGCGCTGTCGTCGAGGAAGCACTGGCCAGGGGCGATGAGGTCACGATGGTGAATCGCGGCGTCAGCGGGGTTCCCGCGGCCGGGGCGGAGGTGCGTAATGCCGACCGGACCGAGGCCGGGCAACTGAGTTCGGCGCTGGGGGACGACACCTGGGACGCGGTGATCGACACCTGGAGCCGGGAGCCACGCGTCGTGCGCGAGTCGGCCAAGCTGCTGGACGGGCGGGTCGGGCACTACGGGTACGTGTCGAGCCGGTCGGTCTACAGCTGGCCGATCCCGTCCAGGTCGGACGAGAGCGCTCCGGTTGTCGAGGCCGACGCGGGCAGCGACGACGGCTCGGACTACGCGGCCGCCAAGCGCGGCGGCGAGCTCGCGACGCTCGAGTACTTCGACGGACGCTCGGTCCTGGCGCGGGCCGGGCTGATCCTCGGGCCGTACGAGCTCGTGGGACGGATGCCCTGGTGGCTCCGCCGGATCGAGCGCGGCGGTGACGTGCTCGCTCCGGGCCCGCGCGACCTGCCGCTGCAGTACATCGACTGCCGGGATCTTGCGATCTGGATGCTGCACGCGGCCGAGGAGGGAATCAGCGGCCCGTTCAACACGGTGAGCCAGCCCGGTCACGCGACCATGGAGAGCCTGCTGAACGCGTGCGTCGCCGCGACCGGATCCGACGCCAGGCTGGTCTGGGCGGAGCCGTCGGTGATCGACGGAGCCGGGATCGAGGGCTGGACCGAGCTGCCGGTGTGGATCTCGCCGGAGGGTGAAGGCGGCGCGCTGCACGACGGGGACGTCTCAGCGATCTATGCGGCCGGGCTGGTGTGCCGGCCGGTGGAGGACACCGTGGCCGACACGTGGCGGTGGTTGCGGGCCGAGGGCGATCCGCCGGTCAGGGAAGGCCGGCCGATGCACGGGATCGACCCGGAGAAAGAGCGAAAGGTTCTCGCGAGCCTAATTTGAGGCGAGGCTCGGGAGGGGCGCGCAGCGCCGGGCCGGATTTGGTGACGCAGTCCCGGCGCTGCGCGCAGCTGGACTAACTTCTGGCTAGCGGCGGCGTGGCTCCTGGGGGAGTTCGGGGGGCGGGAGTGACAGGCCGGATATCGGGGCGGCCTTGCGCCGACCGGCTCGGGCGGCAGCTAAGGGACTTGCCTCGGCCGGCCGCGGGTGCTCGGGCGACGCGACCGGCCGGGGCTGGTTTGCTAACAAATCTTGATCTTGATCTTGATCTTTTGGGGTTCAGTGACCGAAGACCGGGACGAGCAATCCGCGGGCGATCGTGTGGAACCTGAGGTTGAAGCCGGCGACGGCGGGCGTGACGTCGGAGTCGATTCCGAGGTTGTCGGTGTCGAGTGCGTGCACGGCGAACACGTAGCGGTGCGCGGGATCGCCCTGGGGGGGCGCGGCGCCGCCGAAGTCCTTGCTGCCGTAGTCGTTCCTGACCGAGAACGCGCCGTCGGGGAGGCCCCCGCCGCCCGCCGCGCCGGCGCCGGCTCCCAGCTCGGTGACCGAGGCCGGGATGTCGATCACCAGCCAGTGCCAGAACCCGGACCCCGTCGGCGCGTCCGGGTCGTAGCAGGTTACGGCGAATCCCTTCGTCTGCGCCGGGAAGCCGGACCAGCTCAGCTGGGGCGAGACGTTGCCGCCGCTCATGCCGAAGCCGTTGTAGACCTGGTTGTCGCCCATCTGCTGGCCGTCGGCCACATCGGTGCTGGTCACGCCGAAGGAAGGCACCTCGGGCATGAAGTCGTAGGGCAGCGGGGCCCGGTCGGACATGGTTCCTCCTGGGGTAAGGGCTAGCGGAAAGTCAGTGCTCCACAATGCAAGGAGAATCTCCGGCTGCCAACGCTACTCCGGTCGGCTCGACGGGAGGCTGGCGCGACCGGGTGCGCAGGCGGACTACCGTTACTCGCGTGAAACTCCGCGGCTTGCTTTCAGCCCCGGTGCGCCGGAGCGCGCTCGGGCTGATCCTGATTGCCGTCGTGCTGTTTCCCAGCGGTACCCCGAGCCATCACGCCAAGCTGTGCCACGGTCAGTCGTGCCCGGTCGCCGGGGCGATCATCTGGTCCAAGCCGCTCACCGGCGCGTGGGTCGCGGAGAACGGCGTCCAGGGCACGGTGTACGCGAACGGCCAGGCGTTCGCGGCCGTCGGCAATGGAGTCGCGGCGGTCGGCTTCGGGCTCACTCTTGACGTGTACGACTCCGGGAACGGTTTTCCGAGGTGGGCAGCGAACCTCACGGGCGTTCCGGTCGGAGCGTCGATTATCTCGGTGCGGGTGTGGCCCGGCGTCGTGACGGCCGGGGTCGATCTGCCGGATGGATCGGCCTCTGGCGCGGCCGGGCGGGAAGAGATCGTGCTGGACGCGGTCACCGGCAAGCAGATCCGGTCCTTCCCGGCCACCTGGTTCGGCGGCGCGGTGAACGCGACCCTCAAGTCGACCGTGATCGTCGGGCGTAACTCGGTCACCAGCTACTCGAATTCCACCGGCAAGGTGATCTGGCGTGTCCTGACGGGTTCGGCCCCGCAAGCCTGGGAGCGCAGCGGCGGCTACCTGTACGTGACCGTGTCGGCGTCGGGGGTCGTCGGGACCGCGCCGGTGACGGCAGTTGGGCAGATCAACTTGCGCAGCGGTGACGAGCGGCTGATCCAGCCGACCGGTGAATCATCATTCGACGGCAGGCTGAGCGGCGCGCTCGACGGGACGCTGCTGTTCTCCGCCAGCGACGGCCTGCGGATGTACAGCGAAAGGGACGGCCGGCAGACCGGTGAGCGAACTGGAGCGGTGCCGGAGGCGATCGACCCGATCCAGCGGGTGCTGTACGTCGACGTGCGCGGTGCGCTGATCGGGATCGACCCGGTGACCGGACTGAATAAGCCCGGGACCATCTATCCCGGGCCGCCCGGGACGTACGGGGTGCGGGCCGGAGTCGCGCTCGGGCTCGACACGGGGGCGGCTGGGGACGCCTGGGGGTACAACCTGGGGAAGAAGCACGTGATCTGGACGACTCGGGCGTTGCCGTGGCCGCATTTCTTCGTCGACCTATCGGGGATCGGAGGGAGCGCGGACCCGGCTAACAACACGGTCTTGCTGGTGACCTGTGCCAAGGTCGGCCGGACGGTGCAGGCAGGAGCGCTCGCTGGCGTCGTGGCCTCGGGCAGCGGACAGGCTTGCCTGCGGCCCATGCTGGTGGAGATTCGTCGGTGATGTCGGATTCGGTGACTGGTCTGCATAGACGCGATGCTTGGGTCGTGCGCGATTGTTGGTACCAAGAGGGCATCGGCGCGTAGCCTGGGTCGGGCAGAATTGTGCTGCAAGCGCCTGTAGCTCAGCGGATAGAGCGGCTGCCTTCTAAGCAGTTGGTCGCAGGTTCGATTCCTGCCAGGCGCGCTCTCGCTCCGGCCCAGGTCAGGCCGGGTTTCTCTTAATTATCTAGTGGCCGTCATGATGCTTGCTGGCGACGGCGTGCCACTTCCTCGAACGGCTCGCGTCGTGAGACCAGCGACACGGGTCGAGATGATCCGGAGTCATCTGACGGAGTATCTCCACTGACGACGGGATATGTAACGGTCGGCACTAGCGACCATACCTAGATGGAGACAGGCGCGATTGCCGAGTCGTTCGGCAAGGTGGCGCACCGGTCAGCACTTACAAGAAGCGCGGTACACAGGACGGCATGGCATTCGCCGTCGCGTCCGCCAGGTCATGCGCAAGCAGCCGTCGGCAGAGTCTCAACAGCGTGCCCGTGGCGTGCCCGATCGTAATCAGCGGTGAGTCACGGTTCACGGGCACGCCTGTCGGCTCTGACCTGCGTTGGCGCAGGTTGGAGGGATTGCCTAGAAGACCTCCTAAGCAGTGGGTCCCGCGTTCGAGTCGCGGTCGGGGCGCAGCGCGGTGTAGTTCTAGCAGAATGCTCAGGTCGGCGTGGTGCGGTCCCTGTCGCGGTCAATGCGGTCTGTCGGCTCGTGCAGGCGTTGGCGCCGTCGGGGCTGCCCTCTGTTGAAGTCGTGGAGGTGGTCGGCTGTTATAGAGTCGCTGGATTTTTCCAGGAACTCTAAGGTCTTCCCATGACAATCAAGGTCAGCCATGGTGCGTCCGGTGCGATCCGCCGATTTGCCGGGTGGGTGGCGCGTGGCTCGGTTGGCCAGCCGTTGCTAGATGGCATCGACTACTGGGACGAACTGAAGGACTCACCAAGCCAGATGGAGACCTGCTTTGCCATCTTCGCTAACGTCTTGGAGTTCGACGAGACCGGCGAGCCAGCCAACGAGAAGTACGCCGAGCAGCGAGCCGCGACCTGGCTCTATAGATACTGCGTCGGGACGCTTCCAGCCGGCCACCCGGACTTCGAGCCATGGGAGGTAGCGCTGTACTGATGGACAAGCTCATTGACCTCGATGCCGTTGCCGCCGAACTGGAGCAACGCCGGGCGGCCTGGACCACGGCGGGGTGCATAGTCGGACCGCTTACCTGGCGGGACGCGGGGGCGCAGACCTGCACGCTCTGATCGCTAACGAGCCTGTGATCGAGAACCCGGAATTTCCTCATCTTCCCTCCTGCCTTGCTATAGCAGACCAGCTCTTTGTACGGCTCGGGCCATACATGGACGGCAACGTCTGACTTCAAGGGGTCTCACGAAGCCTGCCGCCAGCCAGGTGCCCGCCAGTCATCTCGGTAGCTGGCGTGCCCGTCGCGTGCCCGATAGGGCCGGCTGCCCGCGCCTCACCGTGCGCTTGCAAGCAGCGCGGCGGGTCACGGTGGGCTGGTCGATGCTGCCTAGAATGGTTCTGTGGCGGCTGTTGATGTTGAGAAGTTCCGGGTCGTCTTCGACATGTGCGATGCCGGGGTGCGGATGTACCGGCAGCGGATGCGGCGGGAGAGTCCGCGGGCTTCGGATGAGGAGATTGAGGCCAGGGTGCAGGCGTGGCTGCGCAGGCAGAGCGGCGAGGCAGGCGATCGCCTGCGGTGGCCGGCGCGCGGGTAGGCCTGCATGCAGTCGGTTGACGCCGTTCTGAGGCAGGCGGCTGAGGGTCTCGATGCTCT
>DATNFM010000232.1:0-25798 GCA_035606435.1 Streptosporangiaceae bacterium
GTTGACGCCCAGCGCGTGCAGCATCTGGGCGGCGCTGGTGTAATCGCGCGCGTCGGCCCGGTGACCGAGCGCGAGATTCGCGTCGTAGGTATCCAGACCGCGATCTTGCAGTTCGTAGGCGTCGAGCTTGTCGTACAGTCCGATGCCGCGCCCTTCCTGGCGCAGGTAGAGCACGTACCCGCCGCGCTTGGTGATCCGCTCGACCGCCTCGCGCAGTTGCGGCCCGCAGTCGCATCGCTGGCTGCCGAACACATCGCCGGTAAGGCATTCGCTGTGCAGGCGCACTAGCGGCAGTTCGGCGCAGGCGGGCCGGCCGAGTTCGAATGCCACATGCTGCTGCCCGTCGGCCAGTCCGGTGAAGCTGATGACCGTCGCGTTGGTCGAGTAGCCGTCACCGAAGCGCAGCGGGATGCCGATACGGCGGCGGATCGTGGCCGCCTGGACAGTCCCGGTCAACGGACGAGCCGCTCGGCCTCGCGCGACGTCAGGGACGGCTCGTCGCCACTCAGGGCCTCCGACGCCGGCGGCGCCAGCTCGCGCCGGCCCAGCTCGCGCCGGTCAAGCTCCCGCCCGACCAAACCCCGGCGGCGGCGAACGACGTCGCCGAGCAGCAGGCCGGCTCCGGGGGTTACCGCGACCAGCATGAGCACCGCATACAAGGTGGTGACCGTGACGCCGGTGCCCGCGCCGAGCCCGGCCGCGGAGAACGCCCAGGCGGCGGCACCTTCCCTGAGCCCCCACCCGCCGATACTCAGCGGGATCACCGCCGCGACCTGGACCACCAGCAGCAGCGCGACCAGCTCACCCAGGGGCGCGGTGCAGCCGGCGACCCGGGCCGCGAGGACGAACACGGCCGTGTGCCCGACCACGACCAGCACCGAGGCCAGCGTGAGCCTGGGCCATACCTCCCGAGCCAGCAGCGCCCGGCGCAGGTCGTCGGAAACGGCCCGGGCGGTGCGTTCCAGTCGCGACCGGCCGCGGCGAGCACCGCCGAAGACGACGAGCGCCGCGCATCCGCCGACACAGGCCAGACCGCCCAGAACGTAAGGCAGCGCGGGCCGAACCGGCGAAGGCAGAATCAGCAGCACCAAAGCGGCCACGACGGCCTGGATGATCTGCCCGCACAGCCGTTCCCACGCCACCGCGCGCAGTCCCCGCGCCACGTCTCCGGACCGGCGCCCGTGCGTGACCGCCCGGTGCACGTCGCCAAGAACGCCACCGACGAGCACCATGTTGAGGAACAGGGACCGGTAGTAGGCACCGATTGCGACCGGCAGGCTGATGTCGACGTCGAGCGCCCGGGCGACGACCCGCCATCGCCACGCCGACCAGAGCGTGGTCAGGGCAGTGAGCGTGACTGCGCCCAGGACCGCAGGCCAGGTGACCGCCCGCAGCCCGTCCAGGAACGGCCCAGCGCCAATCTGCCGCACGAGAAGCCACAGCACGATGACGCCGGCGGCCAGGCGCAACAACGCCGGCCAGAACCGGCGGACGGCCGGGCCGACCCTGCCCGCAATGGAGTTCGGGGCTGCCATACCGGGTTACACGCACCCGCTGGACACATAGTTCAACACTGTGTTAGCTAACACCAGCAGTGCGGTCTCCGGACGGAAGTCCGGAGACCGCACTGGATTGGCAAACACGGGCAGTGCGGTACCCGGACGAACGTCCGGGTACCGCACTGCGACAGCATCGCAGGCGCCCGGCCGGTAAGGGTGAACCAGCCCGACCACGGACCCGTATCCCGTAGGGTACGGCGGCAACTGGTGAGGACGGAGGCACGATGCGTGCGACTAAGCCTGCGGACGAAGGCACGCTTATCGCGATCAGAGAAGCGGACGAAGACGCACTACCTGCAATTAAGCCGGCAAAACACGACACGCTGCGCCCGATCGCGCGGGCCGCAATCCTGGGACTGCTCGCCACCGCCGTCGTGCTCGGCGTCGTGTCCGTCACGGCCGGCCTGCAGGTCGCAGGCTGGATCACCGGGCTGGTTTCCGGTTCGGCGGCGGCCGCACTTCTCGTCGGCGCCCGCGTCCGCAGTGCCGGTGCTTGCCAACCCGGCGACCAGCCGTCCATCCACCCGGCCGACTGGGTCACCCTCACCCGGGCGGTGCTGGCCGCCGGGGTCGCGGGCCTGGTGGCGGACTCGCTCAGCCGGCCGGTGTCGATCCCGGCGCTGGTCGCCCTCTCCATCGTCGCGCTTATCCTCGACGCGGTGGACGGACTGGTGGCGCGCCGGACCGGCACCACCACCCCGCTGGGCGCCCGCCTCGACGGCGAAGTCGACGCCTTCCTCATCCTGCTGCTCGCCATCATCGTGTCGGAGGACTACGGCGCGTGGGTGCTGGCCATCGGCGCCGCCCGCTACGTCTTCCTGCTGGCGGGCTGGCTGATGCCGTGGCTGGCCGCCCCGCTGCCGCCCCGGTTCTGGCGCAAGACCGTGGCCGCGGTCCAAGGCATCGTGCTCACCGCCGCCGCGTCCGGGGTGCCCGGCCGCCTGATCGGGATGGTCGCGGTCGTCATCGCACTGCTGCTGCTGACCGAGTCGTTCGGCCGCGACGTGATCTGGCTGTACCGGGCCGACGCCGGCCCGCGCACCCGGCTGGCCCTGCGGATCGCCGTCGCCGTGCTGGCGGCAGCGATCGTGTGGCTCTCCCTCGTGGCCCCCGACCGTTCCTGGCAGTTCACCTTCGCCGCTTTTGCCCGCATCCCGGTGGAAGCACTGGCCTTGGTCGCGGTCGCGCTGGTGCTGCCGCAACGGCCGCGACGGATCGTGGCCACCGCCGGCGGAATCGTTCTGGGCCTGCTCATTATCGACAAGATCCTGAACATCGAGTTCTTCGAGAACGTCGACCGGCCGTTCAACCCGGTGTCGGACTGGGTCAGCATTCCGCCGGCCGTGGGCGTCATACGCGACTCTCTCGGCACCACGCTCACCGTCATCCTGCTCGTCGCGGTCTGCATCGGCCTGGCCCTGCTCGTCGCCGTGATCACCGCCTCGACGATTCACGTCACCGCCGTCGCCGCCCGTCATCGCCGGGGCGCTATTCGCGGTCTCGCCGCCTTCGCCGTCGTCTGGGGCCTGTGCGCGGGCCTGTCACTGCAGCTCATCCCGGGATTCCCGGTCGCCTCGACCAGCGCGGCCGGGCTAGCCGACGCGCAGGTGCGCGCCGCCCGGGCAGCGATCGACGACCCGCGTGTTTTCGGGCGGGCCATCCACAGCCGCGACCCCGAGTCCACCGTCCCCGCCCCGGATCTGCTGACCGGACTGCGCGGCAAGGACGTCATCATCGCCGTCGTCGAAAGCTACGGGCAGGTCGCCGTCCGGGGTAGGAGCTTCTCGCCGGGAATCGACGCCGTCCTGCGCCGGCACGCCGCCTCGCTGTCCCGGGCCGGCTGGTCCGCGCAGAGCGCCTGGCTGACCTCCCCGACCTTCGGCGGGATCAGCTGGCTCGCCCACTCCAGCCTGCAGTCGGGGCTGTGGGTCGATAGCAACCAGCGCTACAACCAGCTCATCGCCAGCAATCGGTTCACCCTCAGCGACGCCTTCCGCAAGGCCGGGTGGCACACCGTCGCCGACGACCCCTCTGACTTCAGGTCCTGGCGGCCCGGCCGGGTCTTCTACCACTACGAGCAGCTCTTCAACCGGTACAACGTCGGCTACCACGGCCCGACCTTCAGCTTCGCCAAGGTGCCGGACCAGTACACGCTGGCCGAATTCCAGCGGAACGAACTCGCCCCCGGCCACAAGCCCGTCATGGCGGAGATCGACCTGGTCTCCTCGCACATACCCTGGGCGCCGTTGCCGACCATGGTGCCCTGGAGCAAGGCCCTAGACAGCTCGGTCTATGACCCCATGCCCGCGCGGAGCGAGTCCGCGGACCAGGTCTGGCGCAACTCCGACACCGTGCGCAAGTTCTACGGCCAGTCGATCCAGTACTCCCTGACTGCCCTCACCACCTGGGTCACCGAGCTGAATGACCCGAACCTGGTGCTCATCGTGTACGGCGATCACCAGCCCCACACCGTCGTCAGCGGCCCAGGGGCGACCCACGAGATACCGATCTCGATCATCGCTCGCGACCCTTCGGTGTTCAGGCAGATCGGCTCCTGGCACTGGCAGGACGGGCTGCTGCCAGGACCCGGCGCTCCGAGCGAGCCGATGGACGCCTTCCGCAACCAGTTCCTACGGGCCTTCAACAAGCACTAGGGCAGATGACTGGTGTCGTTGACGCGGTGAACGGCGGCGAATCCGCGGCCGTGCCATTGGATCTCGTTGATGCAGGCGGAACCGAGATATAGCCGGTAGACGGTGCCGAGCGGGACGCCGAGAGCCCGGCACAGCAGGATCTTTATCGGCGTGATGTGGCTGACCACCAGGACGGTCTGGCCGCCGTGGTCCGCGAGCAGCCGGTCGCAAGCCCGGTTGACCCTGCGCGCGGTGTCGGCGAAGCTTTCCCCGCCTGGCGGCGCCTTTTCCGGGTCGCGCCGCCAGGACGCCGCGGCTGCGGGCCATCGCTGCTCGATTTCGGCGAGGGTGAAGCCGTCCCAGTCACCGAAGTCGGTTTCACGGAGATCATCGTCGATTTCTGCGGTCAGGCCCAGCTCGCCGGCCGCGATGGCGGCCGTCGCAACAGCGCGCCGCAAGGGAGAGCTGACCACGACGTCGATCGGGGCGCCGGTGGCCAGGCGGCAGGCGGCGGCCTTGGCCTGCCGGGTGCCGTTGGCGCTGAGCGGCAGGTCACTCAGCCCGCTGAAGCGGTGTTCGGGTGACAGTTGAGTATCGCCGTGCCGCAGCAGGACGGTAGTAGTGGGATCCGCTGTGGGATTGTCCCAGCCCAGAGTCATATGGCTGCCCCGCGAGGATGGCGAACAGGTCGTATTCCTATGAGAGCAGACGGACATGCCTGCGGAACGGTTCAGGCCCCGGCGCGCCTGCATTGTGCGCGGTATCCGCCGAAAGCGACCGGGTTTTCCCACACCCGCACCGCCAGCGTCTGACCGCCTTCGGCCGCGACGACGGGTGAAAGGGTGTCATGCACCCACCGCGCGAACACCTCGACCGTCACCGCCTCCGCTTCAGCCGGTCGTATTTCCTCCAGGTTGCGGCCTTCGACCCGGCCCGTCAGCTCGCCCAGCGCCGCCTCCAGCACATCCAGATCACAGACCATGCCCCGGTCGTCGAGCCGCTCGCGGTCGACCACGATCTCAATCCGGTAGTCGTGAGCATGGAGTTCGCCCTCCGGTCCTGGCATTCCGGGCATGATGTGGAACGCACGGACGCTGCGGCTCAATCCGACTTCACAAGTCACTGGCATCACTCCTGTCGTAGTCAAGAACGGCATGCATCAACCCGGGTTCCCCTTGGTCCACGGCACGGAATGCCTCGGCCGCGCGGCCAAAGGCGAAGACGTGAGTACACAGCTGAGCCAGCGGCAACTCGGCCAGCAGGCGGACGGCCTCCTGACGGCGGCGGGAGAGCGTCCAGGTCCCGGACAGCCGGGCCGGAATCGTGGACACCTGAGTGCTGCGGATAACCAGACGCCGCCGGTGGAAGGCGCCGCCGAGCGGCAGCACCACTTGCTTGGCGCCGAACCACGACGCGACCAGCAGGGTTCCCTCGTGGGCGAGCAGGTTCAGCGCCATCGCGGGCGCATCGGCGTTCCCGCTGGCGTCGATGACCAGCCGAACCTCGGCCTTCGCCAGTTCCTCCGGTGCCGCGACCTCGACGCCGACGCTGCCGGCCAGGGCGCGGCGCCACTCCTGCGGCTCGGCAATCAGCGGCCGCCACCCTGAGCGCTGCAGCAGCAGGCCGGTCAGCAACCCGAGCACGCCGGCCCCGAGCACGATGACCCGGTCGCGATAACCGGCCCCGGCGTCAAGCGTCACCTGCAACGCCGTTTCCACCAGCGGAAACAACGTCGCGGAGGCGGCATCGACGGCGGGCAGCGGAATCAGCTCATCAGCCCGCGCCGCGAATACGTCCTGATGCGGATGGAACGCGAACACCGCCTCGCCAGACTCCGCTACCTCGCCGACGCAGGCATACCCGTAGGCGAAGGGATAGGAGAAGTCACCGTCAAGCGCGTCGATCGTGTCGTCCAGCGCCAAGTCGGCGGGAATCTCACCCCGGTACACCAGCCGTTCGGTGCCGCTGCTGATGCCAGAGCACAACGTGCGGACGAGTACCTCACCCGCCGCAGGCCGCGGCGTGGGCAGTTCCCTGATCTCCACGCGGCGCGGCGCGGTATGAAATAGCGCGCGAGCAGGCACTCAGCTCACCTACCCGCCATGAATCTTTACAAAACGGTCGATTAACCTAGCGGATGGTCTTCGCCGGCGGCCCGCCCGGCTAGCCTCTGGAAGATACGAAAAAGACAACCGCAAATTTTTATATAAATATTGCGTTTGCTTTTCACGTCCTGACCAGAACCGGATCTGTCCCTGGCTTACTCGCCGGCAGTAGGTTTGGGAGTTGATGTCCCTTCCCGGTGGCGTTCTTAGCTGGGCTTCCGCGATCCTTGGCGCCGAGGTCACGGTGCTGCGCGGCCTGCGCGACGGAGGTTCGCCTTGGCTGCTGCGGGCCGGCGATCAGCAGGTCGTGCTCCGGGTCGCGCGGGCCCAATGGGTAACCGAGACAGCGACCGAGGTCGCGGCGATGGCCCGCGCCGCGCGGGTGGCTGGTGACGTGCTGCCGGTCGCGGAACTGCTCGGCTACGACCTGGCGGAGCGGACCGGGTACGGGCTCGTGCTCACGTCCCGCGTGCCGGGAACGAGCGTGATCCAGCGCGAGCCGGACCCAGCACGGTTGCGTTCGCTGGGCGCGGCTGCGGCCCGGATCAGTTCGGTCGTCACCGCTGCGGTACCGGAACTCCCGGTTCGGAGCCGGCCGATCGAGGCCGAGGACTTCGCCGGGATGCGCCGCGACCAGGGCACATCAAACCTGGTCCGCGCCGCCGAGGAGGCCATCGCGACGATCCAGCCCGAAGACCGCCAGACCGGCCTGGTGCACGGCGACTTGTGGCACGGCAACACGCTGTGGCACGACGGCAAGCTGACCGCTGTGCTCGACTGGGATTGCGCCGGCGTCGGACCCGCCGGGATCGACCTCGGCTCGCTGCGCTGCGACGCCGCCTGGTGTCACGGCCTAGACGCTGCCGCGCACATCCTGGACGGCTGGCAGGCCGAGGCGGGAAGGCCCGCCAGCGACATCGCCTACTGGGACGCCGTCGCCGCGCTGGCCTCCCCGCCGGACATGGGATGGTTCCCGCTGTCGATGGCCCTTCAGGGTCGTCCCGACCTGACCCGCGAGGTCCTGCTCGAACGCCGCGACGACTTCCTCGCCGCCGCCCTGAACGACCTGTAAGCAAGGGTCAGGGCTGGCTGCTGTGCAGGGGCTCTAGCTCACTGGCTCCTCTAGCTCCCTGGCGCGGCGAGATGCCGGGCCAGGAAGGTCAAGGCCCTGGGAACGGCGTCTAGGCGATTCGCCCGCTTGGCCAGTCCGTGGCCCTCGTCGGCGTAGACAAGCAGCTCGCATTCGCGGCCGCGACTGGTCAGCTCGGCGTGGAGCTGCTCGGCCTCGCTGAGCGGGACGCGCGGGTCGTTAGCGCCGTGGATGATGAAGAGCGGCGCCCGGATGTCCTGGACCCTGGTCAGCGGGGAGACCGAGATCAGGAACTCGCGGTCGTCGGCGAGGGTGCCGTATTCGCGTTCTCGGTAGGCGCGGCGGTAGGCCGAGGTGTTCTCCAGGAAGGTAACGAACGAGGCGATGCCGACGATGTCGACTCCGGCCGCCCACAACTCGGGCTGGAACGCCAGGCCCGCCAGCACCATGTAGCCACCGTAGGAGGCGCCCCACAGCGCGGCCCTGGCCTGGTCCGCTCCGAGCTCGGGCAGGTAGGCGTGCAGCGCCGCGAGGTCGGCCACCGAGTCAAGGCGGCGCTGCTTGTCGTCGGCCGAGTACCAGCTCTTGCCATATCCGGCGGAGCCCCGGACGTTGGGGACCAGCACGGTGTGCCCGGCCGCGGCCAGGACCTGCACGTAGGTGTTGAAGGTCTGGCCCGCCTGCCCTTCTGGCCCGCCGTGCACCACGATCACGGTCGATCCGGCCAGGGCCGGGTCGCCGCCGTCCGCGCCCCGGTAGACCAGGCAAGGCACTCGGTGGCCGCCGGGGGCGGGAACGCGATGCCGCTCCGGTGCGACCGCGGGCCGGCCGAGGGGCTGGGCGGAATGCGTGAGCTGGCGCACCGCGGGTGGCCTCGCCTGAAGGTCGCTGGCCAGCAGGACGTCGCCCGGCAGGTCGGAGCCGCTGATCGACAGGCCGATCGACGCGGAATCGGCCGCCCAGCGCGGGGCCGGCAGCCGGGAGTCGTTGACCGACCCCGTCGACGGCAGCGGGAGGCCGCCGAGCTTCGCGCCGGTCGCGGCGTCGTGCAGCGCGAGCGTCGAGGCCCCGTCGTCGTTGCGCTCGACCAGCAGGACCGACCCGTCCGGCGACAGCCAGCCGGTCAGGTCGGCGTCGTCGGCGGCGATCAGCACCGACACCGAGCCGGCCGCCACGTCGTACCGCGCGACGGCGAGGAACTCCCGGTCGTTATCCGAGCTGAAATACAGGGCCGAGCTGTCAGGTGTCCAGGCGAGCGCGATGTTGCGCCCCGGGGCATCGGGCACTGTGACGTCGATCATCCGCTCGCTCCCGGCGGGCACCGTCAGGTCGACGATCGCGACATGCTCGGACGCGGCCGTGACCGGCGACGCGACTGCGAGCGCCAGCCACCGCCCGTCAGGCGAGATCGCCGCTTCTGCGAACATCGCGTCGGCCAGGACCAACGCCCGCTCCGAGCCGTCTGCCAGCTGACGGATGATCGGGTCGAAGGCGACGCCATTGCGGCGGTTGGCGAGATAGCAGATCTGGCCGCCTCGCACGTCGGCCAGGACGTGCATGAAGCGCGGATCGCGGACGAGCGGCTCAAGGTCGTCCGGGCCCGCTGGGCGTCCGGACGGCACCGGCAGCCGGAGCACCGAGAGCTGGTGATTCTCGTTGCCGCCCTCGTCGTGGGAGACGATCACGGCACGCTGGCCAGGCAGGTAGCGGCCAGAGCACGCCCCCGGCAGTGCGGTGAGCGGAGTCGTCGTGCCGTCTGGCTCGATCTCGACGAGCTGAGTCGATCCGGTCTCGTCGCTGCCAGCCAGCACCCGGCCGTCAGCGTCAAGGTCGAAAGCCTGAAAAAGGCGCACCTCAAGAAGCGCGTTCAGATGGGGTCCCATACGCCCGATTTTCCCACAGCGCGATCACGCTGCCCCAACGGTCGGTCGGTGCGGCGGACGGTCACGGGAAGATTCTGATCAAGGGGCGTGTTATCGCAAGGCCACGACATGTCGTGTCGTCTAGGCAGGCCCAAGGTCTTGAACGGCGCCGGGCCTTGAGAGGTGAGCGTGATGACCGGTTGGAACGCCGAGCGGACGCCGGACGGGCCAAGGTCAGGCAAAGCCCTGATCGCCGTGACGCTGCTCGCGCTGCTGCTGGTGGCTGCCCTGCCGGTGGCTCTGCTGGCCGGAGTGATCATCATGTTGCTTGGGCACGTCGTCGGCGGGCTCGCGGTGCTCGGCGGCTCGGTACTCATCGCTACCGTGGTTGTCGCGATCGCGGGCATCAGCGGACTGCGGCGCCTGCGCAAAGTAATCTCCGGGAGCAGCTTCCCGGTCGTAAGACTGGACGGCAGCCAGTACTCCGACGTCGCAGAGCCGGAGGCCAGCGACTACCCCAACGTCGTGCAACTGGACCGCAGCGAGTACACCGAAGTCCCCTGACGGTGGTCGAACCGGCCGGGCGATGAAGGGCTGCTAGCGTGCGGTCTCTGCGTTCGCGGGTGATATCCGGGCGGCGAGCGCGCCTGAGCGGCCACTTGCCATGGATCACGACGACTTTGCTACGGATCCAGACGTCTTACTACGGATCGCGACGCCTTGCCACGGATTCTGGACAAATTTTGCCCGGATACGCGGCTTTTGCGAGTGCAAAATCCGTGGGAAGTCGTCGCGAGCCGTGGTAAGACGGCGCCAGCCGCAGCAAAAAGGTGGCCGACGATCAAGGGTCGCGCACTGGCCGACAAGCAGGACTACGGCCAGGTGTTCTCCGTGTCATGTGCCGCGCCAGGCAACTGCACCGCCGGCGGGTTCTACGCCAGCAACGCCCAGCGAGGATTCGTCACCCAGTCCAGATAGCGCACCCCGGACGGATAGCGTGTGCTTCCTTGCCTCGCTCGGCCGTGCGGCTTAGGCCGCCAAGCTGATGCGAGCAGGCTAATACCGGCCTGCAAGGCGATGTGACGCTCGCGGTGCCGCTGCCAGGATCGCGCCATGAAATGGATACGAATTGGCGTCGTGGCCACCGGCCTGCTCGCCGCCCTCATGCCAGCGACCATCGGAACGGCTTCGGCCGCGCCGGTCTACCCACGGGTCATCAGCGGAACCGGTCCCGCTATAGCCGCTCCGCGCGTTCCCAGGCTGAGCTGGACTGGCTGTCATGGTGATTTCCAGTGCGCGACGGCTTGGGTGCCGCTGGACTACCGGCACCCGAACGGCGCGAAGACCCGCATCGCGGTGATCAGGCACCTGGCCACCGACCGCGCGCACCCGGCGGGCACGCTGTTCTTCAACGGCGGCGGTCCCGGCCCGCAACTCGATGGCTTCGTCGCCGGACTCGCCGGCTTCCCCGCCGCCCTGCGAGCACGATTCACCATCATCACCTTTGACGAGCGCGGGTTCGGCCTGAGCAACCCGGTGCGGTGCTTCCCGGATGCCGGTACTGAGAACAAGCTCCTGAGCGGCCTGCCGCAGGGATTCCCGGTTGGCGCCCGGCAGGACGCCGCCTGGGAGGCGACGCTCGCCCGGCTCGACGCAAGGTGCGCCCGCCACGGCGGACGCCTCCTCCAGCACGACACCAGCACCGACGCGGCCCGTGACATGAACCTGATCCGCCAGGCCGCCGGCGTCCGCAAGCTGAACTACGTCGGCCTGTCCTACGGGACCGGGCTGGGCGCCATCTACGCCAACCTCTTCCCGGCCACCGTCGGGCACATGGTCCTGGACGGCAACCTCAACCCGGTGGCCTGGAGCAAGGGCGGCCCCCTGCCCGCCGCGCTGCGCGAAGGCCAGGACCTCGCGGCCGCGTCGGTGCTGCGGTCGTTCCTGGATCTGTGCGGTAAGGCGACCACCTCCGCGTGCGCGTTCTCCGCTGGCACTCCGGACGCGACCCGGGCGAAATACGCGACGTTGCTGCGGCGCCTGCGCAGGCACCAGGTGACTATCGGCAACCCGCCGCAGACATTCACCTACGCGGTCACGATCAACGACGTGCCGCTCGGATTCCTCGCATTCGTAAGAGACTGGCCGAGCACCGCCGGGCTGCTTCAGCAGCTCTGGGATGCCTCAGCCGCAAGCCACACGTCCACGGTTCCGCCGGCGGCCGCGCGGGGAATGGCATACACCGGGCCGGAGCAGGCCGTTGCCGAGCTCTGCGCAGATACAGCCGACCCGCGTGGGGCACACGCCTACCAGGCCGCGGCCCGAGTCGGCAACGCCCGGTCGGGTGGCATCGGGCTCGGCCTGGCCTGGCAGGAAGAGCCGTGCGCGCAATGGCCCGCCGACGCGGGTCAGGACCGCTACACCGGCCCGTGGAACCACCGAACCCCCAGCGCCATCCTCGTGATCGGCAACACCGGCGACCCGATCACCCCCTACCGCAGCGCGGTCGCGATGTCCCGCGACCTTGCCCGCGCACGGCTGCTGACCGTCAACGGATTCGGGCACACAGAGAACCTCAACCCGGACCCATGCGCCACCAGCTACGAGATCCGCTACCTGGAAACCGGTGCCCTGCCACCACCCGGCACCACCTGCCAACAAGCCACAAAACCGTTCCCCACACCGTAAGCCCGACCCAGGGCCGCACTTAGCCCTGGTTGCGACGTCTTAGCCCGGGTTAGCGACAAATTATGTCGGATTGATCCCGTTTCCGGACGCCGTAACCAGGGCTAAGACGTCCTAATCCGGGCTAAGTGCGCGGCTGGTTGGCCGCGCGGCTCGCCGACCCGAAGCTCGTCGCCCGGCGGGAGCGTTACGTCGGTTGCGAACTCCGGCCTTTACAGGTCGAGAACGACGTCGCGGCTCGGTGCCGCGCAGCAGATCAGCGTGCTGCCCGCACCTGGCTCGTCGACCGGCTCAGGTGAGTAGCGAACGGCTCCGGACAGCAACGGCGTCTCGCAGGTGTGGCAGACGCCCGTCCGGCAGGACCAGCGGACCGGCACGTCGCAGGCCTCGGCCAGTTCCAGCAGGCTGCCGTACCCGGTGCTCCAGCGGGTGGTGATGCCGCTGCGCGCGAAGGCGATCTCCGGTCCGTCGCCGGAAGGTCCCGAGGGCTGGTGCGGCGGGACAGCGGCGGCGGCTGCGATGCCCGGGGTGCCGTTCGGGTGCGTGCCGAAGATTTCGGTCTTGATCTGGCTAGGGCCGAGGCCAAGGCGACTCAGTGCCTCCGAGATGCCGGTCATGAATCCGGCCGGGCCGCAGATGTAGGCCTGCGCGCTAGCGGGCAGATCCAAGGCGGCGAGCACGTCGGCCGTCAGGTGACCCGTGGCGTCGAAATCACGGCCGGGCGCGTCGCTGGGTCCCGGGCTGCTGAAGCAGACGTACCGGTGACCGCCGGCCAGGCCGGCCAGCAGCGTCTGCGCTTCGGCGGCGAACGCCTCTTCGGCCTTGCTGCGGGCGCCGTGCAGCCACCAGATTTCCCGGCTCGACCCCGCCGAGGCCAGGGCGTGCAGCATCGCCAGCACCGGTGTCGCTCCCACGCCCGCGCTGATCAGCAGGACCGGAGCGGCGCCAGGCTCGAGTACGAAGGTGCCGCGCGGCGCCGCCACCTCGAACTGGTCACCGACGCCGACGTGGTCGTGCACGAACTGGCTGGCGGTACCGTGCGGCTCGCGTTTCACGCTGATCCGGTAGGTACCGATGCCGGATGCTCCGGACATCGAGTAGCTGCGCAGCACCGGCGGCTGGCCGTACCCCGGGTGCAGCCGCAGCGTGAGGAACTGGCCGGGCAGCGCGTCCGGCAGGTCGGAGCCCGCCGGATCGGCCAGCCGCAGCGACACCACCGACGTGCTTTCCTGCGTAATCTCAGCAACGGCAAGATCGCGGAAACCAGGCCAGGCCGGCGGCGGTGCCTGCGCGGTCAGCCCGGCGTTCCCGGTGGCACCCGCGCTGTCGGCTCCCCGACGCTCGGCTTGCTGGACGATTTCGCGGAAGGAGGCCTGCCAGCCTTCCGACAGGGCCGGGATGCGCAGCGCGGCCTCGACGCGCTCGCGGGGATGACCCGGCAGGTAGAGCAGGCCGTCGACCTCGGCGACGGTCATCGCTTCTGGACCGGTTGCTTCTGGCCCGGCTGCGACCTTCACGATCGGATCGCCCGGCCGCACCGCGCCCTCGCGCAGCACCCGGAAGTAGAAACCCGGCCGGTGGTGCGAGACCAGGAGCGCCGGCATCCGCGGGTCGTTCATCCGGATGCCGACCCGGTAGCAGGTGACGCGCGGCTGCGACACTTCGAAGATCGCCTCGCCGACCTGGAAGCGGTCGCCGACGCGGACCTCGTCGTCCGGCAGGCCGCTGACGGTGAAGTTCTCGCCGAACTGCCCGTACTCGAAGTCGCTGCGGCCCAGCTCGCGCTGCCAGTACTCGTAAGAGCCGAGCTGGTACACGAAGACGGCCCGGTTCACGCCGCCGTGACCAGCCAGGTCACCCTGGCCGTCACCGTCGATGTTCAGCCGCCGCACCTGACTGGGCCCCTGGACCGGCCGTTTCCATACTCCGGTATGCACGGTCCTGCCGTGCCAGGAGATGTCCTGCGGAAGCCCGACATTGACCGAAACCAGGCTTCCGGCAGCGCGGCCGCTACTCACCAGCCTCAGCCTACGCCGGGCCGGTCCGTCACTTCGGTGGGCCTAGTTCGGCGCGGACGGCGTCAAGGAGTTCGTAGGTGATGCCGGTCCCGGGGAAGACGGCGAACTGGCGGAGCGGGATGTTGCCGGAGACGCGCATCCGGTTGGCATCGGCCAGGATTCCGTTGGGCCGGCCGTCGCTGCCTGACCCGGCCGCGCGCATCAGCGCACTTCGTCCGTCGGGGTCAGCCAGCCATTCCTCCAGCGTCGACCTGCCGTCCAGCGGCCTGCGGGCTCCGGTACTGCCGTCGATCTCGATCGTCGCGGTGAGCTTGAGATCCCGCGAGGATGAGCCGACGGCGACCTCGTACCGGCCCGGCGGGACGGTCCAGCCTGAGCGGGCGGTTGACCAGCAGGCGAAGTCGCGGCGGCCGAGCGTGAACCAGACCATCTCGGCGGCACCCGGAGCCAGGTCAACCTTGGCGAAGCCACGCAACTCCCGTACCGGTCGCTCGATCGCGGGGTCCTGCTGGCCGACATACAGCTGGACGACCTCGCTTCCGCTGCGCTGGCCGGTGTTGGTGACCCGGCAGCCAACGCGAACCTCCAGGTCACCGGCATCGGCCGACCCCGAGGATCGGACTGTTAGCTCGCCGTAGCCGAAGGTCGTGTAGGACAGGCCGAACCCGAACGGATAGGCAACCTCGATCGAGCGGGCGTCGTAGTACCGGTAACCGACGAAGATGCCCTCGCCGTAGTGGACTTCGCCGTCCTCGCCAGGGAAATTGAGGAAGGCCGGCGAGTCGGCGAGCCGTCGCGGGATGGTCTCGGCCAGCCGCCCGGCGGGCTCGGCCTGCCCGAGCAAGAGTTGCGCCGCCGCTCCGGCGCCCGCCTGACCGCCCAGCCAGCATTCGAGGATCGCGTCCGCGTCGGCGTCCCAGCTCGCGACATCGACGACACCGCCGTTCGACAGGACGACGATGACCGGCGGCCCGGCGGTGCGTAGCCGGCGCAGCAGGGAGATCTGGTTTCTGGGCAGGTCGATGTGGTCGCGGTCGTAGCCCTCGGATTCGGCCCGGCCGGGAAGCCCGAGCAGCAAGATGATGTAGTCGGCCCCGGCCGCCGCGCTCATCGCCTGGTCAGCCGCATCCTCGTCGACCTCGTCACCGGCCAGCTCGAATCCGGGCGCGAACCGGACGGTGACCTGATCGCCGACCCTGGCGGTGAACTCGTCCAGGAAGTTCTCGACCCTGACCGGGTTCACCCGTGAGCTGCCGGCTCCCTGATACCTGGGCTTGCGGGCGAACTCACCGATCACGGCGACCGTTGCCCCCGACGCTGGCGCGAGCGGGAGGACCGAGGAGTTCTTCAGCAGGACCGCGCCTTCGGCGGCGGCCTGGCGGGCCAGTTCGTGATGCGCCTCGAAGTCGCACGGCTCCGGCTGCTCCTGTGGCTCTCGTGGCTCTCGGCGGCCAGGCGCGTCGGCGCGTCCGACCAGCTCAAGGACCCGGCCGACGGCACGGTCAAGGACGGCTTCGTCCAGGCGGCCCGCCTCTACCGCCGCGACGACGGCCGCCGGTGAACGCTCCAGGTCGGGCGGCATCTCCAGATCGAGGCCAGCGGCGAGCGCGGCGACCCGGTCGTGAACCGCGCCCCAGTCAGAGACCACCAGGCCGCCAAATCCCCATTCGTCTCTGAGCACGCCGGTCAGCAGCCAGTGATGCTCCGATGCATAGGTTCCGTTGACGCGGTTGTAAGCGCACATGACGGTCCAGGGCGCGGCCTGCTTCACGCACTGCTCGAACGCGGCTAGGTAGATCTCCCGCAAGGCTCGCTCATGGACCTCCGCGCTCACCCGCATGCGGTCGGTTTCCTGGTTGTTGACGGCAAAGTGCTTCAGCGAGGTACCGATCCCTTGAGACTGGACGCCGTTCACGAACGCGGTCGCGGCCGTTCCGGCCAGGTAGGGATCCTCGGAGAAGTACTCGAAGTTACGTCCGCACAGCAGGCTTCGCTTGATGTTGACGCCCGGGCCCAGAACCACCGTGATCCCCTGAGCCCGCGCCTCGGACGCGATGGCGATCCCGACGCGGTCGATCAGCGCGGTGTTCCAGGTCGAAGCCAGCGCCGCCGCGGTCGGAAAGCAGGTCGCGGGCAGACTGGTGCGGGCGCTGGAGTGGTCGGCGGCGTTCGGCTGCACCCGCAGGCCGTGCGGGCCGTCCGCCACCATGATCGAGCCGATTCCCAGGCGCGGTATCGCGACCGTGTGCCACATGTCGGCCCCGCTGCACAGGGCGGCCTTCTCGCCAATGGTCAGACGGCCGACAGTCTCCGCTAGGTCAGTCTCCGTTAGGTCAGGCAAGCTGATCCTCCCTCTGGATTCCCCACTCGAACATCCCAGGCACCGGCGAATTTGCCAACCGAGCCAACGACACGGGCTCCCGCGGAGCTCGCTTTCCGCGTGGCCGGCCTGGTGATATGTCCAGGCACGTTATGACAAGCGACTGCGAGGCAAGTCCGAGACCTACTCGGTCACCTTCACCGGTCTCGACGAGACCCAGCATCCCGCCCGTCTTCCCAACCCAGCCGAACGAGTAGCGAGTGGGCCGGGGCGCGAGCACAAAGGCGAATCGGGCGAAATCGACCAGTCGACAACCAACGCTGCCGACGGTTGCGATCGCTACGATCCGGCCATTCGTGGCGTCTTACTACTAGGCCGCCAACCCTGCGTATGCCGGCGACCAGAGCTGGATCTTGGGGGCGGACCGGCGTAGTTCGGACTTCTCGCCGGCCGCCCGCATACTCGTCTTGCATGTCTCGACGTGGCGAGGAGAGCAGGTTGGGCAGGCGGGAGCAACCACTAGACCCAAGCGACGGGCCGGTCGCGCGATTTGCGAGCGATCTGCGAGCGCTGCGGCGGCACGCAGGCGAGCCAGGTTACCGGGATCTGGCGAAGCGAGCGCACTACTCCGCAACTACCCTGTCCGTGGCCGCGGGCGGGAACACCTTTCCGTCGCTGGAGGTGACGCTGGCGTTCGTCCGTGCCTGCGGCGGCGACGTGGCCGAATGGGAGTGGCGCTGGAACCAGGTGGCACGAAGTGACGCGGACGGGGACGCGCCCGCCGCGCCTCAAGTGCGTAATTCGCTGCCGGCCGACACGGTCGCGTTCACAGGCCGGAGCGAAGAGCTTGACCTGATCGCGGCGGCCGTGAAGGGCGTGGCCGGAGGCGTGGTGACGGTGGGGGCGATCGACGGGATGCCCGGAGTCGGCAAGACAGCGCTCGCCGTGCATATGGCGCATGCGCTGGCGGATGAATTCCCCGACCGGCAGCTCTTCATCGATTTGCACGCGCATACTCCGGGTCGCGAGCCGACGAAGGCCGAGGATGCACTGGCTGGGTTGCTGGCGGCCGTAGGCGTCGACACCAGGCACCTGCCCGGCGACGTCAACGGCAGGGCTGCGATGTGGCGGGACCGGATGGCCGGGCAGCGGGCGCTGCTCGTGCTGGACAACGCGGCCAGCAGCGATCAGGTGGCACCGCTGCTGCCGGGCGGCGGTGAAAGCCTGGTGATGGTGACCAGCCGGAGGCATCTCGCCGATCTGCCGGGCGCGGTCACGCCGATCCTGGTCGATGTCCTGCCGCCCGAGGAGGCCCTGGACATGTTCACCCGGCTGGCCCCGCGAGCGGCGGGTGATCAGGCGGGGGTGGCGCAGGCCGTTGCGCTGGCGGGGTTCTTGCCGCTGGCGGTCTGCTTGCTGGCTCGGGTGTTCGCGCGGCACCCGTCCTGGACCCTCGCCGACCTGATCGCGGAGACCCAGGCCGAGGTGCTGATGATGGCGCCAGAAAGTAACAGCGTCGCGTCAGCTTTCGAGGTGTCTTACCGGCACCTGGATCCGGCGTCGCAGCGGCTGTTCCGCCTCCTGGGGGTGCACCCGGGAACCGTGATCGACAAGTACGCCGCGGCGGCGCTGGCCGGGGTCGGGACGCGGGACGCTGCGGGCCTGCTTGATGGCCTGCATAGGGAAGGACTGGTGACCGAAGCCGGGTACCGGCGATACGGAATGCACGACTTGCTGCGCCGGTACGCTCGCCAACTCGCCGCCGCGGCCATCCCCGCCGCTGGCACGCAGGAGGCGCTGGATCGGCTGCTGGACTACTACCAGCACACTGCCGCCCTGGCCGGAACCCAGCTAGCCCGGCAGACGCGTCCAGGGCAAGCGCCGGACCCGCCAATCGGCTATGAGATCCCGGAGTTGCGGGACGCGGAGCAGGCGCTGGCGTGGATGCGCGCCGAGCGGCCCAACCTGCGTGCGTGCCTTGACCTGGCCGCTGGCACCGGCCAGCCGGACCGGGTCGTCGCTATCACCGCTGGCCTGGCCGCGTTGCTGTGGCGTGACGGTCCATGGGCGGAGGCCATCGTCTGCCACTCAGCCGCCGTCGAGGCGGCCCGGCGTGTGAGCGACCAACTCGGTGAGGCCAACGCCCGTACCGAACTCGGGATAGTGCTACGGCTGACCGGCGACCAAACGGGAGCGGCCGGGGCCTTGGATGAGGCGCTGGAGATCTACCGCCGCATAGGCGAGCGGCTGGGCGCGGCGAACGCGCTGAACGAAATCGCCGTCGTCCGGTTCATGACGGGTGATCGCCAGGACGCGGCCGTGCTGCTGGACGAGGCGCTGGGTAGTTACCGAAACCTCGGCGACCGGCTCGGTGAGGCGAACGCCCTGACCGACCTGGGCACGGTGCTGCGGCTGACGGGTAAGTACGGGGAAGCGGCCGCGGCGCTGGAGGAAGCGCTGGAGATCTGCCGCAGCCTGGCCAACAAGCTCGGCGAAGCGCACGCGCTGCTCTACCTCGGGGTCGTGCGGGAGATCAGAGGTGACTACCGCGGGGCGGCAGAAGTATTTGAGGATGCTCTGCGGCTCTACCGTGGCCTGGGTAACCGGTTCGGCGAGGCCAACACCCTCACTGACCTCGGGATAGTGCAGCGGCTGACCGGCGACCACGAGGCCGCGATCGCGGCCCTGACCCAGGCCTTGAGCGGGTACCGGGACCTCGGCAACCGACTGGGCGAAGCGAACGCGCTGCTCAACCTCGGGATCGCGGCGGAGGTGACGGCTGACCATCAGGCGGCGGCCCAAGAGCTGGAGGACGCTCTGGGCATTTACCGTGCCCTCGGCGAACGACTCGGGGAGGCCAACGCCCTGCGTCACCTCGCCGCCGTCCGGCGGGTAACAGGTGATTGCGAGGGCGCGGCAGGCCTGGTTCAGGACTCCTTGAGTATCTACCGCAAGTTTGGCAGCCGCGTGGGTGAGGCGGAGGCGCTCAACGAGCAAGGAACCCTGCACCGCGCCCAGGGTGACCTGGCGGCTGCGCGGGAGTGTCTCCAGCAGGCTCTGGAGCTAGCCCGCGCTATCGGCAGCTCCCTGGACGAAGCCACCGCGCTGGCCGGCCAGGGACGCTGCGCCGTGACGGCCGGCCAAACCGCCCAAGCAGCAGCCCTGCTCGGTCTGGCCCACGAGATCTTCGCCCGGATCGGCGCCGCCGAAGCCAGCGCCGTCCGCGCCGACCTCGACCGATTGATGCGCCTGGAGGAGACCGTCAGCGCGTTACCTCGCACCAGAGATTCGTCCCAGTTAAGCCTGGCATTCGCCAACTGACGCGCCGGTCACCCATCAGCGCCGCAACGGCGACCGCGGACACTTGATCGTCGGCCCACTTCCCACCTCCTACGGATAATGACGCCTTGCCACGGATTTCTCACTCACAAAAGCCGCGTATCCAGACAAAATTTGTCAAGAATCCGTGGTAAGACGTCCTAATCCGTGGGAAGTGGTCGTCCTGATCACGGGGATGCGCGTTTTGTCCTTTGATTCACGAGGCTGCGCCCGGGGCGGACAGCGCTCGAGCGCCCCGATCCAAGGGATCGGGGCGCTCGACGGGACAGGCTACGGGCAGATGGTGATGTGCCCGGAGCCGAGGTTTGCTGGCAGGGTGACGGGTTTACCCGACCCGGGCAGAATGATCGTCGATCCCGCGTCCACCACGGTCCACACCTGTTCGCAGGCTTTTAGCGTGACGTTGATCGGAACATTGAAGACGGCGCGCGGGGTTGCGCACGGAGGATTGGCGTGGCCGCAGTTGAAGGAAAACGCAACCAGTTCCCCGTCTGGTGACCACAAGCCGCCGGTGATGGAGACGTTCGAGCACTGTTCGGGGGTAGCGCCGACCTGGGTTTGGCAGACGCCCTCGGTCCCGATATTGACGATCACGGTAGGGCCGTTGGTGCTGTTGCTGATGTCGGCGCAGAACACCCCTTCCCTTGTAGTGTCGGCGGTGGTTTTTACCGCCTGGCACGCGTGCCCGGATCCGGCCCAGGCGGCGGGCACCGATGCCGCGAAGCCTGCACCGGCTATGCCGACGGCCAGGGCAACGGCGGCCGCGCGATGAGCGATACGGTGAATCACCGGTCGCACCAATCCCTTCTCGTTCGTGGGGCTGCCCGGGTGGCCTGACAGCCTCCGTGAGATGAGGTCACGGGCTGCGGATTCAGCCCGCTCTCCGAGCTTTGCGCGGGCGCGTGACACCCCCGTGATAACCGTGTGACAGCGCGACGCCCCGCTGCACCCTAGGGTTCGCCAACCAGAAAAGCCAGGCCGAGTGGCACCGCAGACTCGCGCGTGTGGCGCAAGAGTCAAGTCAGCAGCCGATTGCCCCGGCCCTGGCCTCGCTGTTCGCGCGCGAGGGCCTGTCGCGGGCGCATCGAAGGCGCGACCTTCGCCCCCGCGGCCTGATGATGCTTTAGTGCACGACTACCGGGGTGGCCTCGGTTTCCTCGTGATCCAGCAGGTGCGATTCCTCGCGCTCGCGGGGCAGGAACAGGGCCGCGACGACCGTCAGCCCGACGAGCGCGAACGCCACCCAGTACGTGTGGGCGAAAGCGTTCGCGGCCTGGGCCACGCCCTTGGCGCCTTTCAGGCCGTTAGTGAGGATGACCGACATCACGGCCACGCCGACGGAACTGGCGATCTGCTGGGTGATGTTGAGCAACGTGGAACCGCGGGCAACCTCGACCGGGCGCAGCGTCTTGAGCGCGGAGGTCATGATCGGCATCATCGTGCCGCCC
This sequence comes from Streptosporangiaceae bacterium, assembly GCA_035606435.1. GTDB lineage: Bacteria > Actinomycetota > Actinomycetes > Streptosporangiales > Streptosporangiaceae > Chersky-822. Next base: position 21,060 of record DATNFM010000232.1, read on the forward strand.
ATGCCCAGGCCCATGACAAACAGCAGTCCGAGCAATACGGGGTAAGGCGTGGTGGAACTGATCTGGGTCAGGCCGCCCATGCCGACCGCGATGAAGACGAGGCCGAAAGGAACGATCCGGCCGATCGGAAACTTGTCGGTCAGAGCACCGGAGATCGGCATAGTCAGCATGGCGCCGATACCTTGCGGCGCCACCAGCAGGCCGGCCTTGAGCACGGACTCGCCGCGGATCTGCTGGAAATAGGTGGGTACCAGCAACAGGCCGCCGAAGAACGCCACCGCGAACAGGAACATCGTGATGATGCTGACCGCGAGGTCGCGGTTGCTGAACAGCCTCAGGTCCAGGAGCGGATGCTCGGGCTTGAACGAGTACAAAACGAAGGCGACAATCAGGGCCAGGCCGATTAGCGCCGGGATGAGCACCTTGGGCGTTCCGACCGTGCCCTCACCGGGAATCGAGGAGACGCCGTAGAGGAACAGGGCCAGGCCCGGGGACATCATCAGCATGCCAAGGAAGTCGAAGGACTCCGACGGGCGCGGGGCGTCCTTCGGCAACGCCGCGAAGGCGTAGAACAGCGCGATCACGCCGATCGGCACGTTGATAAGGAAGATCCAGTGCCAGCTGGCGCTGTCGATTAGCCAGCCGCCAAGGATCGGCCCGCCGATCGGCCCGAGCAGCATCGGCACGCCGAGGATCGCCATGAGCCGGCCCATTCTCTTCGGGCCGGCCGCCCTGGTAACGATCATCATGCCCAGCGGCATCAGCATCCCGCCGCCAAGGCCCTGCAGTACCCGGAAGCCGATCAGCATGCTGATGCTAGAAGCCACCGAGCACAACGCGGAACCAGCGGTGAACAGCGCGAGCGCGCTCATGTACAGGCGCTTCGTGCCGAACCGGTCCGCGGCCCAGCCCGTGATCGGGATGACGGTGGCCAGCGCGAGCGTGTAGCCGGTGACGGTCCACGCCACCGTGGAATAGGCCAGCGGGTGACCGGGCGACCCGAACGTGGTCTGGAACGTCGGAAGGGCGACGTTGACGACCGTGATGTCGAGGATCGACATGATGGCGCCGAGAACCACGACCCCCGCGACCTTGAGGATCGCGCCGGTTATCTTGTCGCCGTCCGCGACCTCAGCAACGTCGGTCAAGAACATCTCCCCCTTCAGAGAACCCACCGGACCCAGGCACAGCTGACCCACCGCGCTGAGTGCCCGAAGCCGTCCAACCGCCAGGAACCGTCAAAGCTTCCCATTCCGGCAAAATTTCTCAGTCGAACACCGACCAGCAGATGTCGTTACGCAGCCGCTGGTCGTCGAGTACGAGGGCGCGGATCGCTTCCGGGAGCTGGTCGCGCTGCCACTGGCACTCCAATCGTCCGGCTGCCTCGCCGTGTCCTTCCGGGGCGGCGGCGCGTACGGCCTTGATCGCGTAGGCGGCCGCGCCGAGTTCGTGGGCGGCGACGTGCGCGACGGCCCCGGCCTGCCCCGCAGCGTACGCGGCGTGCCGGGCCGCCCCGCGCAGGTCCCTGGCGGCGCCCATGGCATGGCCGCCCGCCGCGCGAGCCTGCATCATCGTGACCTCGCCGCGCACCCAGGCCCTGGCCTGCCCGATCGCCTGCCGCGGCCGCGGATCGGTCGGCCGGGCCAGCTCGAACAGGTCAAGAACATGTTCCGCGCACAATGCCGCCCACAGGGCAAGCAGATGGTGATCGGCATCAGTCAGGGTCCCGCCGCGGCGGATCGTCACGAAGCGCAGGTCCCTGACCTTCGGCAAGATCATCGCCAGCCCTCCTCCTGCCCGCTGCCTGCCCGCTGCCTGCCCGCCGGCGCACCCGCGCCTCGCTCACCCGCCCGGGAGAGCACCAGCCTCTGGTCAGGACCTAAAAACCATCGCCAATATTTCAAAAATAGAGAAAGACTTGCTCCGGCTGAGTCAGGACCCGGGCAGGAGGCTGGACGGATCCGTTGTGGTGATCGTGCCCAGCGGGGTATGCCAGCATGGACGACATGTCCCATATACCAAAGAATGGCCCGGTCATAGTAACCCGGCGGGTCGCCGAAGGAGCTGTGCCCGCAGGGTCGGGCCGCGTCAACGACTACGACAGTTTCGCTGAGGCGTACACGGCCGTGAATGACGCCAGCCTGATCGGCGCCTATTATGCGCGGCCCGCGATCCTGGCCCTGGCCGGGGACGTGGCCGGACGCAGGATCCTGGACGCCGGCTGCGGCTCGGGTCCCCTGTTCGGGGCGCTGCGCGACCGGGGCGCCATCGTGACCGGCTTCGATGCCAGCGCCAAGATGGTCGAGCTGGCCCGGCGGCGGCTCGGCGACGGCGCGGACCTGCAGGTCGCCGACCTCGGCCGCCCGCTGCCATTCCCCGGCAGCACCTTCGACGACGCCGTAGCGTGCCTGGTCCTGCACTACCTGGAAGACTGGACCAGGCCGCTCGCCGAGCTGCGGCGCGTACTGAAGACCGGCGGCAGGCTGATCGTCGCCGTCGACCACCCCTTCGTGACCGCGCTCGACGACCTGCATGCCGGGCGGAAGTCCAGCTACTTCGAAATCTGCAGACGGACCGAAGAATGGACCATCGGCGACCAGACCGCCCTGATGAGCTTCTGGCACCGGCCGCTGCACGCGATGGCCGAGGCTTTCACCGCGGCCGGCTTCACGATCTCCGTCATCAGCGAACCCGAGCCAGACCCGGCCGCCCGCGACCTGTTCCCCGACGACATCGCCGACAAGCCGCGCTTCCTGTGCTTCCTGTTCCTTGTCCTGCACGCCACCTGAACCACCAGAGCACCGGGCCGCTTACCGGGAGCGCGGTTTGCCGTAGCTGAGAGGGAGTGCTTGCAGCTGGTTCAGCGGGATCTCCGCCAGGACAGCGTACTGTGCATATCCAGGGTACCGGTTCTTCGGGTCGAGCAGGGCTGGGTAAGGATTCACGCCGCGGTGGCTTTTCTCGTACGGGCGCGGATCCTGGGCCTGGGTGACGACAGCGCCGCCCTTGTCGGTGATGATCGCCCCGTAGACCTGCAGGGCACGGGCGATCATTCGCGCGACGGGGCTGTAGAGCTTGCCGGCGTCGAAGTGCGGGTTCAGCCGGAATCGCTGGCCTTCGCACGGGATGTTACTGCCGGTGGTGTTGCCGTCGTCGCGGCTGGCTGGCCAGGAGAAGCAGCGCGCTCGGGTGCGTACCGTGATCAGGTTGATCGCGTGGTCGATTTTGCCGTGCTCGAGCTCGGAGATCCGGATCACGAACGCGCCCAGCGGCAGCCCGGTCGCGGTTGCTCCCAGTGGATGGGCGAAGATGCCGGGATTGGTGGAGTAGTTCGCGATCTTCCCTCCCCAGCAGGCCGACCAGTGGCCGTGGGCGTTCTTCTGTGCCCGCCAGAAATCCCAGTAGGTGTCGGTCGAAGGCTGGTAGATCGCGGTCGCCTTGTCGGTGCCCCGCGATGCGATGAGGTTCCGCGGCGTGGGCACGTGGGCGAATGAGCTGGCGATGACCTGGCCGCCGCCGGTGCGCTGGCAATTGGTGTACGTCCAGTTCTGGGCCGGGGTGCCAGGGCCGGCGGTGAAGATCGGGGAGGAGTACTTGTCCGTGTTCAGCGCCCAGGTGCCGAAGTTGTTCCGCATGTCGTGCACGATGTTCTTCACGATGGCCGCCGCGTTCGGCGCTAGCGGCACCTTCGATGGCAGGGGCCTGTTCCAGGGTCCGGATGCGGAAAAGCCGTTGTGGGGCCGCGTGACTGAAGTCAGCGGAGCCGCTGAGGCCAGGCCGGGCGAGTGCGCCGCGCTGATTGCGGCCGACGCCGGGCCGGTGAGCGCACAGGCGATCGCTAACCCTACTCCTCCGTGATGGCGCAGACGCATTCTTTCTCACCCTCTGTCCGAGTTGCCCATCCGCCAGCACCACTCTTCGTTGAACAGATCTGAAACGAGTCGCCGCCATCGGCAATTGAGATCCGTCACTATAGACAAATGTAGTTGACGAGCTGCTTGCAGGCAATCAGGCTAATACCACGGCACGGATCAGCTACTTGCGGTAGCAGGCCGTCTGGCACAAGCCTCGAACTCGCCTACGCCGTCGCCATCCGCTAGCAACTCCAGTCCGAGTCCCGATCCCGCAGGCTAGGAATCCATCCGAATAAATTCCATAGACGAACTGGTACGTTAACCATGAAATTCGCGAGGAATTATCTAGCCCTGGTCGCAGGGACCGTGATTATATTTGCGGCAATTACCGTCGCCTTTACTGTCAATTATCCTCAGGTCAGGTGTTCTCGCCTAGCGGGACAAGATATTCCGTGCCCTCAGCCTGACCACCATCTTGGCCTCATCCGCGTAGCGATCATGGCATCCGGACTTATGGTCGCCATGATCGTGTATTTCGCGAGTCGCGTGATGGCGCGCACTGTCGCTAAGCGCGGCGCTGCATCTCGGCCATGACGGCATCGGCCAGACCTCCTGCTCTCCTGGTCGGGCTGATCCGCGGCGGCCGGCGGGCGCTCCCGCGTGGGCCCGGCCGGCTCTGCCGCCGGATGAATGCGCATATTCATCCTGATCAGTATTCATTCCAGAATAAATCGAGTTTGCGGCGCGTGTCGCGGGATTTCTCGCGCGATAGGGCCGGGACCCGTCCGTGACCTGGCTCAGGGGGCCGGCAGGGGGCGGCGGCGTCCGGTGCCCGGCTGGCCCGCAGCGGCAGGCTTCATGATCGGGGAGACTTTCCGCCTGGTG
>DATNFM010000233.1:0-13088 GCA_035606435.1 Streptosporangiaceae bacterium
CTGCTACCGCGAGCCAGCAGTTCCGTCCGGCCCCTAACCGCGCGCGCCCTGCCCCGATAGGCGATTTACGCCCGGCAGTGAAGCAAGAGTCGTTAGGTTACCGTTATGAACCGAGCGCGTGTTGTGCCGTTGCTCACCGCCGCGACCGGGTTTGCCTGGCTCGCGGCCACGATGACGTACTCCCCGGCAGTGGCAGCGCCGCCATCTGTGAGCCCGCACGCGACCGCGCATCTAGGCCGGTCCGTCCCGCAGTCCGCCCCCCGGCAAGCGCCCGCAACCGCCGCCGCGCCCGCCAGCCACGCCAAGCGCCAGCATCCCCGGGCGTCCCGAAAGAGCGCCATCGCGCTGGCAACCAACCACGTGCGGGTCTGCGGCAACGCGAAGGTTCTCGGAGCGGGCCCGACCAAGCCACCGAAGGGCGCGATCGTCGTCCACGCGGGCAACAACTCCCGCGTCCAGTGGGGCAAGCGGCACGCCACGTACTGGTTCGCCCCCGGCGTGCACACGCTCGGCCGGGGCCAGTACTCGCAGATCGACCCCGGCGATAATTCGCGGTACATCGGTGCGCCCGGCGCGGTTATCAATGGCCGGCACCTCAACAACTACGCCTTCGGCGGCCGGGCCAACTCGGTCACCATTAGCTACCTCACGATCAAGGGCTTCGGCAAAAACGGCGGCAATTTCGACCAGGGCGTGATCAACGTCGACTCGTCCCCGGGCTGGACGATTGACCATTCGCTTATCCGGGATAATGCCGGTGCGGGCGTCATGCTCGGCAGCAGGGACCGGCTTTCCTATGACTGTCTCAGAAACAACCAGCAATACGGGTTCAACGCCTATTCAAGTCGAGGACCAGCTCATCTTACGCTCGACCACAACGAAATCGCGGGCAACGACACCTTTAACTGGGAAGCGCGGAAGCCGGGCTGCGGCTGCACCGGCGGCGGTAAATTCTGGTACGTAAACGGCGCGGTTATCACCGACAACTGGGTCCATGATAACCACAGCGTCGGGCTATGGGCTGACACCGACAACCGGGGCTTCGATTTCGACGGCAACTATTTCGAAGCCAATTACGACTCCGGCCTGATGTACGAGATAAGCTACAACGCCAGCATCACGAACAATCTGTTCGAGCGCAACGCCATCGGCAGAGGCCGGGCCTACCGGGGATTCCCGGTCCCGGCGCTGTACGTCTCCGAGTCTGGCTCGGACTGGCGAGTGCACAGCAAGTACCGCGCAACATTCGTGATCAGCGGTAACACCTTCATCAACAACTGGAGCGGCATCGTCCTGTGGGAGAACTCCAACCGGTTCTGCGGCTCGCCCGCCAACAGCTCCTCCGGCAACTGCACGCTCGACGAGCCGAAGGTGGCCAACCTGCGTACCTGCACCGAGTCGCATCTCAGGAACGCCAAAGCGGCCCATGTACCTGACTATTATGACTTGTGCAGATGGAAGACCAGGAACGTCTCGGTCACCAAGAACCAGTTTTCATTCGTCCCGAAACAGATCGGTTCGGACTGCACGCTGAAGCGCGGCTGCGGTGTCATGGGCCTGTTCTCGGAATGGGGCAGCTATCCTTCCTGGAGCCCTTATCTGAGAAAGTCGGTCGAATATCACATCACGTTCGACCAAGGTAATCATTTCGCCGGCAACACTTACGCGGGCCCCTGGAAGTTCATGGTCCTCGAGCAGAACAACGTCGTCGGCTGGTCGGCGTGGCAGCATCACTTCGGCCAGGACTCGGCCAGCACGCTGTCACCGAACCCCTAGCGCAGGCCAGCGCGAGCGCGCCGGATCCCTGAATCCGCAGCCAGGCCGTCCCATCAGCGCGCAACCGGACACGGTCCGTCAAAGCACCTCACCTGCACCAATCCGGGCGAGACCTGGTCGGCGCGTGGGGATCAAGTGTCACCGCGGGCAATCTGAGCCTCGCTTTGCGTTGTCGTTCGCATCGCAAAAATCAACTGCCCTGTCTTGACAACTGTCAATCGACGTGAAGTCAGTGGCAGCGGAAAATTAACTATTGGTCATCGCTTCACCCTGGCTTATTCTGTGCTTAGCGGCAGGAGGGGCCGTCATAGCTAGAAGCAAGGGAAGTGATCACCATGATGAAGAAGGTTCTGACCTGGGGAGGGATTGCCTTCGTGATCTATTATTTGGCTACGTCCCCTCAGGGTGCCGCGCATGTGGTCGATGGTGCGATCAACTGGCTGAAAAGCGCGGGCAACTCCTTCGCCTCGTTCCTGAACAGCATTAGACTGTAACTAAGAAAGCGGCTAACTGCGTCGCGGCGCCCTCCTCCAAAATTTTTAGAAGAACGCATTGCGCCGCCCTTTTACGTCGCCCTATAGTTACTCAATCCGCAGCCACTCAAGACCGGCCCGTTCAAAGACCGGTCAATAACGCGCGGACCGGCTAGCGCCAAGCGGCACTCGCGCCCGGCACGGAGCGACACCCGCGCCAGGCCTGCCTCGGCGCCGGGCCGGCGGGCCCCTGGCGTAGCGAACGCCGCTCGCCGCCCGTTCTGGCAGACCCATCTGACAAGTTATTCTCAGAATGAGAACAGCACCAGAACGAGGCGAGGCGAGGCAGGCGAAGCGAGGCAAGAGATGAGCGAACCAGTCGACGAGGATCGGTTCACGTCCCTCCGTGAGGCGATCGCGCTGATCGAGGCGACCACCGACCCGAAGGACCTGTTCGGCATCGACGCGCGCCGCACCTACCGCCGGCTGGCCGCCCGGCCGCCCGCTGCTCTCTGACGAAGTCTTTCGGCGCGCCCACGAGCGCGGCGAGATCGACTTGGACAAGGTCCCGGCCGCCAACTTGTCGATGCCGTTCGACCTGATGCGTCACGACTTGCGAGCCCTCCAGATCGTGCACGCCGACGACCGAGGTCACTGGCCGTGGGAGGCCGGCTACCGCGGCCTCAAGGGCGGTCAGCCACTACTAGGCCAGCGAGCGGATAGAGCCGCATAACCCCTCGCCAGGCGGTATCCCTCTGCGCGGCGGCTCGCCCTTGCCAGGCGGTACCCCTACGGGGGTGGTCGGCCGGGACGCCCGACATGCTCGGCGGCCTCCACCGCGCGGCCGATCTGTCACCGGCTCAGCCGTCGGCGATGTGCGACTTGAGGAGCAGGAGGTACTTCGGAGGTGCCGGCCGGGCGCGCTCACAGTGAGGTCTAGCGGCCGACGAGATTTCATTGCTGCTCCCTAACGTTGGTTTCAGGCGGACGGACTGACCGGAACCGGGTCAGAAAGAACGCCGGGCAGGCGGTTGATTCACCTTAGGCCGCCGGGCTAAAGACCACCGGAATGCTTTCTTCTTATAGGAGCAGTTCAATGATCGAGGCACGCGGCCTTACCAAGCGGTACGGCGACAAAAACCGCGGTTGACAATCTTTCATTTAGCGTCCGCTCGGGTATGGTGACCGGATTCCTTGGCCCGAATGGGGCGGGGAAGTCGACCACCATCCGCATGATGCTGGGGCTGGACGCGCCGTCGGCCGGCAGCGTGACGGTCAATGGGCGGCCATATTCAGCGCATGCCGCGCCGCTGCGGCACCCTGGACCGGGCTGGCAGTGTTCGCCGGATACCTGGCGGCAGTGGTTGCGGTGGCAGCTGTCCTGCTCAGGCGCAGGGATGCCTGAAAGCAGGCAAGTGGACGTGAGGCGCCGACCGAGCGAAGAGCCCGGGTCGGCGCCTCACGCATTTCGGGCGTGCTGGCGCGCGTGCGGGCGCGACTGTCTGCTTTCTTGCTCGACGGGTGTCTCCCGACGAGAGGTTTGTGCAGGTCGGCACTTGCTTCCTTGGGGCGTTGGCGGGCGCATGGTTGCGGGGATCCGGCTTCGCGCGTTGGACGCCGTAGGTGCGTTTGGGAGGGCTGGCGCTTCCTGTCTATTTGATGCGCGATGGCGCAGTCGCGTGCGGCTTTGGCGTCGGCAGGGCCAGGGAGCTCGCGGCAGCTTGCTCGGCTTTCTTTTAGAGGCCACTTGCCATTCGTTGGACTTCACTTGCCATTCGTTGCGACGACTTCCCCCCGATTGCGCTGCAATTTTGTCTGGATTGCCCCGGTTGACTGCGGTCTAACGAATGGTAAGTGGCCGTAACGAATGGTAAGTGGAGTCCAACGAATGGTAAGTGAGCGGTAGCCCAGGCTGGTGGCGGCGTTCCGGCTACAGGTTTGCGCCCTTTTGGCGGTTGTGGCGCGACCGTCGTGACCAGTTCCGGGCAGGCTGACCAGTCGGTTGGTACGGCCGGCGCGATTATCTCCGGTCAACCTGGCTAGCCGAGTAACACGACCGGCGCGATCGGAACCGGCCGCCGTGCCGACCAGCGAATAGCGCGACGGGCGCGACCGGCACCGGCCGCCGTGCCGACCAGCGAATAGCGCGGCCGGCACCGGCCGCCGCGCTGACCAGCCGAACATCGATCTCGACAGAAAGGCCCGCACGCCATGTCTGCTCAGACTGTCACCGCCGCCGACGCCCAGTTGCACGTCGAAGACACGCCGGCGACCACCCCTGGCGACGCCCCGCCCTGGTCTTGATCAACGGCGGCTTCGGCGCCACGCAGAACTGGAACCGCGTCGTCGCTCGCCTGGGCGGCAAGCACCGCGTGGCCTGAGCCGCCGAGTCCGGCGTAGCGGTTTTCAAGACTGGGTTCGCGCTGGGTGAGCCAGGGCAATGTGCAGGATCTCGGTCAGATGGCGACCTGCGTGAAGTCTTCCAGCCGCGGCTAGCCAATCCGCCCGCCAAAGACAGGCGACGTCGGCTGATGTACACGGTTCTGCTGCCGGGGGAGAAACGCGAAGGTTAGAAGGCTCTGCGCGCGGCTCGCCAATACCTGTCGGTGCCCGCTGGTAGCCTCTTGCGCTCGTGAGCAAGCGTGCCGTGGAGTCCTTTGTTGCGCCGGTGGTGGTGCCTGTCCAAGACCGGCGCGGGCAGGACAGCCGGCCGGCTACCGGGCGAGAGAACACACAAGACCTCAGCCTGAACCCAGCGCGAGACGACCTCCTGCCCGCTCTTCGCGGCTGGCAGCGGGAAGCCTGGACGTCTTATTTCCGGCAACCGCGACGTGACTTTCTGCTCGCAGCGACTCCCGGTGCGGGCAAAACCCTCTGGGCCCTCACGATCGCGGCCGAACTGCTCGCCCGGCGGGAGATCCTGGCGATCACCGTGGTCACCCCGACCGAGCACCTGAAGTACCAGTGGGCCCAGGCCGCCGCCAGGATGGGCATGGCGCTCGACGCGTCCTACCGGAACGCCCAGGGCCGCGCCAGCGCCGACTACCTCGGCGTCGTCGTCACCTACGCCCAGGTCGCGGCCCACCCGGCCCTGCACCGGCAGCGCACCGAGGGCCGGGCCACGCTGGTGATCTTCGACGAGATCCACCACGCCGGTGATTCGCTGTCCTGGGGCGAGGCGACCAGGGAGGCATTCCAGCCCGCCAAGAAAAGGCTGGCGATGACCGGAACGCCTTTTCGAAGCGATACCAACCCCATCCCGTTCGTCACCTACCAGGTCGAACTGGACGGCAGCAGGCGCAGTTCGTCCGACTACGCCTACAGCTACGGCACGGCCCTGAGCGAGGGCGTCGTCCGGCCGGTCATCTTCCTGGCCTACTCCGGCCAGATGCGCTGGCAGACGCGGGCCGGCGAGGAGCTGGCCGCCACGCTCGGCGAGCCGCTGACCGCCGACCTGACCGCGCAGGCGCTGCGGACCGCGCTCGATCCGCGCGGTGAGTGGGTGGGCCGGGTCCTCGAAGCCGCCGACCGGCGACTGTCCGAGGTCCGCAAGGCAATGCCGGACGCGGGCGGCCTGGTGATCGCCACCGATCACGAGGATGCCCGGGCCTACGCCGGCCTGCTCAAGAAGATCACCGGCAAATCGGCGGTCATCGTGCTCTCCGACGATCCGGCCGCCAGCAAGAAGATCGGCGCGTTCGCCCAATCGCAGGACCGGTGGCTGGTCGCCGTCCGGATGGTCTCCGAGGGCGTGGACATCCCGCGTCTGGCCGTCGGCGTCTACGCGACCAGCGTGAGCACGGCCTTGTTCTTCGCCCAGGCCGTCGGGAGGTTCGTCCGGGCTCGGCGCCGGGGCGAAACTGCCTCGGTGTTCCTTCCTTCGGTCCCTATCCTGCTCGGTTACGCGGCCGAACTAGAAGCCGAACGCGATCACATCCTCAAGGTCAGGCCGGACGAGCAAGACGAAGAACTTGCCCTGGCCCGCGCCCAGCAGCAACGCGATCATCCCGACACCGACGAGGACACCCCGTTCCTGGCCCTGGCCGCCACCGCCCACTTCGACCGCGTGCTCTACGACGGCGGCGAGTTCGGCGCGTCGCCCGAGGACGAAGACTTCATCGGCCTGCCCGGCCTGCTTGAACCCGAGCAGGTCGCCCAGTTGCTGCGCCAGCGCCACGCCGACCAGCTACGCAAGCAGCGGGCCGAGCCCGCCGCGGCCCCGTCGCCGGCCCCGGCCCAAGCAGCCGACTCGGGCCCGGTCACGACCCACCAGACGCTGACCTCGCTGCGCAAGGAACTCAACGCCCTGGTCGCCGCCTGGCATCACCGCACCGGCCAGCCGCACGGCGTCATTCACGCCGACCTCCGCCGCACGTGCGGCGGCCCGGCCATCCCGCAAGCCACCGCGGCCCAGATCACCGCCCGAATCGACGCTATCCGTCGCTGGAGCGCCTCCTAACCGGACAGGCCGGCCCGTGGTCCCGGACTACCATTGGCAGGCTGTGCTCTGGGAGTATTGCCACTGCGGCCGGAGGAATGCCAACCAGAGCTCCCGCGCCGCCCCTTCGTCTTCGATGATGAATCCGTGATCCTGGGTAGTGTCGGGATAGGCATTCCGGGACCCGACGTAGAATGCCCTGTCGTCTACGCAGATCAGTTTGGTGTGGAGGCGGTACCGGCGGTCACCCGGCCAGGTCGGCTTGCTCGAAACGCGGAGGGTTGCTAGCTGCAGTTTCGTGAACAGCAGATCCCTGGCGGTCTTCTCGTTTCCTTTATTCATCAATATCGCGCGGTCACGCAACGACTTCTTGGCTTCCTCTATTTTCACGATGTTGGAATAGTCCGGACGGCCCGGATTGCTGAGGACAATCTGGACCTTGACGCCTGCCATCATCCTGGAGATGAGGGCATCAATGAGCCTGACGTCGAACAGTGGCTGGTTTACCGGCTCGCCGCTGTATCCGTTAATGTCCTGCTGTGACAGTACGATGTTCCTCTCGGCACTTTCAATCAGCACCTGCAGGGCATAGGCGTCGGGATTTACGGTCATGAAGTCGCGGTCGGTATTCGTATCATTGCTAGAGGATTTAAAAAGGAGTCCATAATGATAGGCTCCTTGATCTACGTTAGCAACGTCCTTGAGCTCGTATCCTGACTTCTCGTCCTTTTTCTGAATTCCATATCCAAGGCTCCCGACGGAGATCACGTCAAGTTTACCCACGGGGGAAGTCTTATGGCCTTCATATAGTGACGGCATGAGCTTGCCTTTGTCCATGCTGCTCGCGATCTTGGCCTTGTCGCCCACGTTCTGGCACGTCCATGCCCATAGCCGGTCAAGGAACTTTCCTGCCGACAACGCCGCCGGGCCGCGCAGAGCGATATCTAGGTCCGTTACTGGCGCTATGCCGCCGAGACCGCCGTAGACCCACGAGGGGCCGTCCTGGATGTAATAGTTCGACATCCAGTTGATCCCGCCGCAGATGACGGATTGGCCATCCACCACGATGAGCTTGGTGTGATTCTGGGACCTAGGTTGATCCGTCACCATCACGGCTATGTTGAAGTCGATGTAGCTGGCATTCTGGCCGATCATTTCTTTCAGGCCCGCGAGGAAATCCTCGGGTGAGTCCCCTAGATGGAATAGCACACCGCTCAGAAGCCGTACTTGCAGGCGGCCGTGAGACTGGCTCTGCCTCAACCTGCCGACCGCGGTCTTGAGGCCTCTGCTCATGGCCTCAAGGAACTGGCCGTCGGGATATGGTCCGGCGGGTGCAATAATGAAATTCGGGACTCCCCAGGTTGTGATGTCCACGGATTGCCTGGCCTCGGCGATATAGTTTTCTATCTTGGCCAGTAGCTGTTTGATTCCGGGGTGCAATCCCTCAAGGGCACTCTCACTTTCCCAGCCCCACAAGTCAGGAACCTGAAGAATCCATGAGGACCCATCCTCCCGACCGAGCTCATTACCGGGGGTGCGTTCCCATGCCACATGTTCCAAACTTGGCGAAAGGTGCCGCAATTTTGTCTCGATAGCGTCCAGGATTGGCGTATTTGATACTGGGTCAGGTTCCATATTGCCATGCTCTCATCTGCTTACATTCAAAGCCATACCCCATGACCATATTTCCGGGCCCGGAGATTGGAGCACAGGCTCAACCGGCTAGCTCGATCCAGCTGGGCAGTCGATCCAACTGGGGGGCCAGGGCGTCGTGCCAGCGTCTGGTTTCGGCCGTATCGCGGTGCTCATCGCGGAACATCTTGACGGCGCTGGCCAGGTCGTCGAGGTACCAGCGCAACCGGTACAGCTTGATCACCGTCGGGTCGGCGTCGCGGTCGGCGGCTCGACGGTAGCGGTCCAGGTCCTCGCTGTCGGCGGCGATCAGGCTGAGGTCCCGTTCCGGCGGGCCGAGCCCGGCCGTGTCCCAGTCGACCAGGTAGAGGCGGCCGCCGGAGGACCTGAGGTTCGCCGGGTGCGGCTCGCCGTGGGTGATGACCGCGTTCGCCCGGCTCGCGACGGTCCGCTCGGCTAGCTGGTCGAAGGCGGCGATGAGCCGGGCCAGGCCGGCCGTGCGGCCGGCCAGCAGCGCAGCGCGGGCGTCCTCGCCGAACGGGCCCGCCACCCACGGCTGGTCCGGTTCGCCGAGGAAGGCGGCCAGGTCGGCTCGTCCCGCGAAACCGAGCGCATGGACCGGGGCTCGGTCCCGGACGACCGGGGTGGCTCGGTGCAGCGCGGCGATCAGGTCCAGCGCCTCGATGCGCAGCCGTTCGTTGGCGTAGGGGCCGAACGGGAACGACCGGCCGGGCAGGAACGGGAACACCGAGACCGCGTACTGGTCGTCGATTCGTCGCAGCGGCTCGCCATCCACGGCTGCGATCGGAGCTACGACGAATTCCAGTTCCGCGTCGATCCGAAGCGCGATCGCCGTGCCCAGCGCCCGGCCGAGGCCGGCGAACACCGCCGACCGCGTGGCGCCGATCCAGTCCTTGCCGTCCAGATCGTCGACCGTCACGAAATGGCGCTGGCCATTGCGGCCGGTTAGCTGCCAGTGGTACGCGCCACCGCCCTCAGGGATGTACTCCAGGGATCCCGAGCCCAGGTCCCAGCCCGACGCGAGAGCGGCTCGAAGGCGCTCTGGCTCCAAGTTCGCGGGAAGGCTTCGCACACCTTGAGAAGCTAGGTGCTGTTGCCCTAGTCGGGCCACTGGATTACGGCCAGACCCCGCCGTCGGCCCCTTCCGGCAGCGGCGATCTCGTGATTTGCCCGGTAGGATGCTTGAGCGCACTACGGGAGGCACCGTGGCGAACAGACCAGGGGATGGCATGGTCCCGCTCGACTATGGCGCGATGCGTGCTTCCACGGCCGATCGGGAGCGGGCGGTCGACGTTCTCAAGGCGGCCTTCGCCGAGGGTCGTCTTGACCAAGGGGAGTACGCCGATCGGGTCGGCCTCGTCTATTCCTCGCGCACCTACGCCGAACTGGCCTCGCTAACCGCCGATCTGCCAGTCGGCCCGCTCGGAACCATGCCGGTCATGCCAGTCATGCCGATCCAGCCTGGCTACGGCCAGCCTGGCTACGTGCTACCTGGCTACGGCCAGCCTGGCTACGGCCAGCCGGGTGTGACCTACGTGCCGGTGCCGGTGCAGCCGATGCCGGTGGCGCCGAAGGCGCCCCAGACCAACGGGATGGCGGTCGCGGCCTTCTGGTTCGGGCTCGGGGCTTTCGTGACCGGCGGGCTCACGGCACCGATCTCGATCATCTTGGCGATCGCGGCTTTGATCAAGATCCATCGGACCGACGAAAAGGGCGTCGGCCTGGCGGTCGCGGCGGTCTTCATTACCCTGCTCGCGATTTCGCTCGCCCACTGGATTTAGTAGCTCCCCCGGTCTGCGGCTCCGATTAAGCCTGGCTAGTCGACGGCCCGCATGTGAAACCGCCTATTTCGCGCACCGGCGGGCGTACCCGCGCTGGCGAAGCCCAGAGTCTTCTAGCGACAAACTCACCAGGGAGAATGTGGCGAGACTGATCATGGCGTGACTGATCATGGCGTGACTGATCATGGCGTGACTGGTGACAGGCGGTGGGGCGTGCGGGCAGTGGTCTACGACGACTACGAGTTGATGCCGGAGCTGAGACAGGTAGCTGATCCGGTCTGTCCGGATGACGGCGCGGTGCTGTCGGTGGGCGCGTCCGGGCTGTGCCGGTCCGACTGGCACGCGTGGAAGGGCCATGACCCGGTGCCGCTGCCGCAGATTCCAGGTCACGAACTCGCGGGGACAGTGGTCCAAGTCGGCCGGGACGTCAAAGACTGGCAGGTCGGTGACCGGGTGACGGTGCCGTTCGTCTGTGGCTGCGGCACCTGTGAGTACTGCCTGGCCGGCAACGCGCAGGTATGCCCGAACCAAACCCAGCCCGGGTTCACCGGACCAGGTTCGTTCGCCGAGCTGGTGGCGATCAGGGCGGCGGACCTGAACCTGGTCGCGCTGCCGGAGGCGGTCAGCTTCGTCGCGGCGGCCAGTCTCGGCTGCCGGTTCGCCACGGCCTTCCGTGCGGTCACGGTGCATGGTCGGCTCAAGGCCGGTGACTGGCTGGCCGTGCACGGGTGCGGCGGCGTCGGGCTATCGGCAGTCATGATCGCCAGCGTGCTGGGCGGCCGGGTGATCGCAGTGGACATCTCCGCCGCCGCCCTGGACCTGGCCGCCAAGCTAGGCGCCGAGCACGTCATCGACGCCAGCAAGGACACCGATCTGGCTGCGACGATCACCGAGGTCACCAAGGGCGGCGCCCAGATCTCGATCGACGCGCTGGGATCGCCCACGACGGCGGTGAACTCGGTGCGCTGCCTTCGCCGCCGAGGCCGCCATCTCCAGGTCGGACTGCTGCTCGGCTCGCAGTCCCGGCCGCCCATCCCGATGGATCTCGTCATCTCGCGCGAACTGGAGATCTACGGCTCGCACGGGATGCCGGCCTGCGACTACCCCCCGATGCTCGCGCTCATCGCCGACCAGCGACTGCGCCCAGAGCTGCTGGTCACCAGGGAGATCACCCTCGACGAGGCCCCGGCATCGCTGGCCGCCCTGGACCAGGAGTCGGCAACCGGCGGCATAGCCGTGATTACCTCGTTCTAGAAGGCGATCCCGAGCAAGGCAAGCCACCCCCGGCCGCGCCCGGCCCATGACCGGCCGCCGATCGGGCAGACTCAAGAGCATCGACGCCGGGAGTCCTGGGTGGCCTGGGCGCGACACGGGGAGACGGCGGTGTGACGACAAGCGATTTCGGGTTCATCCTGCTAACCGGCGCGGCCGTTGTGCTGGCCGCGATCGTCGCGGCCAGGATGTCGCACGGGATCGGGCTGCCCGGCCTGCTCGTCTTCCTGGGTCTGGGCCTGGCCATAGGCGAGGCCGGCCTAGGCGTCCGGTTCGACAACGTCGAGCTAGCCGAGCTCCTAGGGCTCGGTGCCCTCGTCTTGATCCTGGCCGAAGGCGGCCTGACGACGAACTGGGCCCACGCAAGGGAATCGGCGCCCGCAGCCCTCAGCCTGGCCACCGTGGGAATCGCGGTCAGCGTGGCCATAGTCGCGGGATCAACCCGCTGGCTGCTCGGCTTCAGCTGGCAGGATGCCCTGCTGCTCGGCGTGGTGCTCGCGCCGACCGACGCGGCCGCCGTCTTCTCCGTGCTGCGCAGGCTCCCGCTGCCGCCGAGACTGGCCGGGGTGCTGGAAGGCGAGTCCGGGCTGAACGACCCGCCCTCCGTGCTCGCCGTGACCCTCCTCAGCGGGATCGCGGTGTTCGGAGGGCACCAGCCGGGTCCGTTGCTGATCGGCGCCGAAGCGATCTACCAGCTGGTCGGCGGCGCCGCGATCGGGCTCGCGGCCGGCTTCGCCGGGGCGCTGATGCTCCGGCGGGTCGCGCTGCCGTCCTCTGGCCTGTACCCGATCGCGATCCTGGCGCTGATCGTCGCGAGCTTTGGGGCCGCGTCGCTGGCGCGGGCCAGCGGATTCCTCGCGGTCTACCTGTCGGCCCTGGTGCTCGGCAACACCCGGCTACCGCACCGCCCGGCGATCCGAGGCTTCGCCGAAGGCGTGGCCTGGCTCGCCCAGATCGGGTTGTTCGTCATGCTGGGCCTGCTGGCCTCCCCGTCCCGGCTGCCCGCCCAGATCCTGCCCGCCCTCGTGGTCGGAACCATCCTGGTCCTCATCGCCCGCCCCGTAGCCGTGGTCGTCTCGACCCTGCCGCTGCGCATGCCCTGGCGCGAGCAGGCGTTCTTGTCCTGGGCGGGCCTGCGAGGGGCGGTCCCGATCGTGCTGGCTACCATCCCGATGAACGCCCGCCTGCCCGGCGCCACCCGGCTGTTCGACATCGTGTTCATCGTTGTCGTGATCAACACCTTGCTGCAGGGCCCCACGCTGCCGTGGGTCGCGCGCGTGCTGAAGGTGATCGCGCCGGGCGAGCCGCTTGACCTCGACGTCGAAGCCGCCCCGCTCGAAGAACTGCACGCCGATCTGCTGCAGGCGCAGATCCCGCCTGGTTCCAAGCTGCACGGCGTCGAGATCTTCGAACTGCGGCTCCCGGCCCAGGCGAACCTGGCTCTCATCGTCCGAGACGGAAAAGGCCTGGTCCCAGGACCGACGACAACGCTGCGCACGGGGGACCGGCTGCTCATCGTCACCTCATCGGCCGCCCGCCGCCCGACCGAACGGCGCCTGCGAGCGGTCAGCCGCGCCGGCAAGCTGGCCGGCTGGCTCGGCGAACACGGCCTCTAGCTGACCGGCGGCCAGTCTCCGAGCGGCTTGCGATCAGCCATCCATGCTCCTGCGACACCGGAGCCTTTACGACGGCCCC
>DATNFM010000234.1:0-23875 GCA_035606435.1 Streptosporangiaceae bacterium
GGCTGCAAGGCCGCAGGCGACATCCCGGTCCTGCCGATGACCGGCAAGCTCCCGGCCGGCGACCCGACCAATGTCACGACCGCGTTCAGCCATTCCGGCGAGGTCGCGCAGGCCGGTTACTACTCGGCCCGCAGCAACGGATCGGCGACGATCACCTCGCAGTTCTCCGCGACCGCGCACGCCGCGATCGGCAACTTCTCGTTCCCCAAGACCAAGTCGGCCGGGCTGCTGATCAAGCTACGCGGCAGCCAGGCGGGCTCGTTCGCCACCGACGCCGTGACCATCGGTCCCGATGAGGTCCAGGGCTCGGTCACCAGCGGTGACTTCTGTAACGAGCTGAGCAGGAAGGTCGGCCCGCAGAAGTACACGCTCTACTTCGACATCACCTTCGACCGGCCGTTCACCGCGCACAAGATCATCACCAAGAAGGGCCAGGCCGACCCGGACGCGGTGTTCCTGACCTTCAACACCAGTTCGGACCAGACCGTCGGCGCCAAGGTCGGAATCTCCTACGTGAACTCCTCCGACGCCGAGGCGAACTGGGCGACCGAGATCCCGGGCTGGGATGTGCAGACCGTGAGAACGGCCGCGCAGGCGCAGTGGAATGCGCTGCTCGGCGAGATCTCGGTAGCTGGCGGCAGCGAGAAGGTGACCCAGGAGTTCTACAGCCTGCTGTACAAGGACTTCCTGCAGCCGAACATCATCAGCGACGCCAACGGCAAGTACCGGGGCTCAGACTTCAAGGTGCACACGGCTAGTTTCGGCCACAACCAGTACAGCATGTTCTCCGGCTGGGACATTTACCATTCGCTGGCCCAGCTACAGGCCATGCTCGACCCGGCGGCCGCCAGCGACATGGCCCAGTCCCTGGTCAACTTCTACAGCCAGAACGGCATCCTGCCCCAGTGGGGCTACCTGAACTTGGACAACTACGCCCAGGTCGGTGACCCCTCCGATGCGATCATCGCGGATTACTACGCGTTCGGGGCCAGGAACTTCGCCACGACGACCGCGCTCAACCAGATGCTCCATCAGGCCAACACGACTAACCACGTCCGGCCGGGCACCGCTCTTGAGAACAAGTTCCGCTACCTGCCGCAAGACGCCAGCTACCCGTGCTGCGACGCGCACGGCTACGTGTCGAGCCTGCTCGAATACGACACCGCCGACTTCGCGCTGGCGCAGTACGCGAAGGCGATCGGCGGCCACGCTTCGATCGCCGCGAAGCTGCAGCACCGAGCCAACAACTGGACGTTCCTGTTCGACAAGGCCAACAAGCTGCTGGTAACCAGGTTCAAGAACGGCAAGTTCCAGAACGGGGTCACCAAGACCGCGACCAACCATTACATCGAGGGCACCGCGTACGAGTACCTCTGGGACGTGCCCAACAACTACGCCGCGCTGTTCGCCAAGCTCGGCGGCATCAAGAAGGCGGGACCGCTGCTGCGCGCCTACCTGTCCAAGCCGAACGGCTTCGGCACGCACGCGTTCCTGGCCAACGAGTTCGACCTTGGCCAGCAGTTCGCGCCCGACTACGCCGGCTATCCGTCGGAGACCCAGTGGGTGGTCAACAACGTGCGGCGTAACCTGTACCGGCCGGGCCCGTTCGGCCTGAACAACAACGACGACCTGGGTGCGGAGAGCTCGCAGTTCATCTGGGAGATGCTCGGCATGTACCCGGAGAACCCAGGCAGCGACACGCTGGTGTTCGCCAGCCCCGGCTTCCAGAGGATCACGATCAACCTGCCGACCGGCAACACGATCAACATCACGGCGCCGGGAGCGACGGGCAGCAAGTTCTACGTCGACTCGCTGAAGATCAACGGGAAGGCGTACAACAAGTTGTGGGTGCCGTTCAGGACACTGGCCTCGGGCGCGACGATGAGCTGGACGCTCGGCACCAAGCCGGGCCCGTGGGGCAGCGCCAAGGCCGACGCGCCGCCCTCGTACGGCCCGCCTAATTCCTAACTGACCCGACGCCCTAGCATCAGCCGAGTAGGCCAACCTGGGCGGAGGCAGTCAAATGGGACCACTGGACGGCGTTCGGGTCATCGAGATCGCCAGCCTGGCGCCGGCGCCGTTCGGCTGCATGATCATGTCCGATCTCGGGGCCGACGTGCTCCGGGTCGAGCGCCCGTCGAGTTGCCGCCCTGACCTGCCAGAACCGGTCGATCCGCTCACCAGAGGCCGGTCCTCGATCGGGCTGAACCTGAAGGACCCCGACGGCGTCGAGCTGCTGCTGCGCCTGATCGGGAACGCGGACGTGCTGGTCGAAGGCTTCCGGCCGGGCGTGACCGAGCGGCTGGGATTCGGCCCCGAGGTCTGCGCGGCCCTGAACCCCAGACTGATCTACGCCAGGATGACCGGCTGGGGCCAATACGGCCCCCTGGCGCCCACCGCCGGTCACGACATCGACTACATCGGCGTGTCTGGTGCACTCCACCCCATCGGACGAGCCGGCGAACGGCCGGTACCGCCGCTGAACCTCGTCGGCGACTTCGGCGGCGGCGGAATGCTGCTCGCGATCGGAGTCCTCGCCGCCCTGGTCGAGCGGCAGCGCTCCGGGATAGGCCAGGTCATCGACGCGGCCATGGTGGACGGCTCGGCCCTGCTCAGCTCGTTCATCTACGGCCTGCGAGCGCGCGGCGCCTGGCGGGACGAGCGCGGGGTCAACCTGCTGGACGGCGGCGCGCCGTTCTACGACACCTACGCCACGTCCGACGGCAAGTACGTCGCGGTCGGCGCGCTCGAGCCCCAGTTCTACGCCGCGCTGCTCAAGGGCCTCGGACTCGAAGGAGCCGAGCTGCCTGCCCAGCTCGATCCGTCCGGCTGGCCCGTCCTGCGGGAAAAGTTCACCGAGATCTTCGCCAGCCGAACCAGGGAAGACTGGACGGCCGTCTTCGACGGCACAGACGCCTGCGTCGCGCCAGTGCTCTCTCCAGCCGAGGCCGCGGACCATCCACACAACGTGGCGCGCGGTGTGTTCACCGAAGTCGGGGGCCTAATCCAGCCCGCACCCGCCCCCAGATTCGCCCGGACCGCGCCCGGCCAGCCCGCGCCGCCAGTGCGACCTGGAGCAGATACCGACGCGGTACTTGGCTCAGGCGAGCTCGGTCTCGGCCTGAGCGAGGCCGAGCTCGCCGACCTGCGGGCGCGCGGAGTGGTGGCCTGAGCGACAGCGGGGGGCTCAGGGAGGTCGTCCCCCCGGGGCAACGCGGCGGGCAGAGCGCGGAGATCCTGCGACTGGCGATTCCGGCGCTCGGGGCGCTCGTCGCCGAGCCGCTGTTCTTGCTGGCCGACTCCGCGATCGTGGGGCGACTCGGCACCGCGCCGCTCGGCGGGCTGGGCGTCGCCGCGCAGGCGCTGACCGCCCTGGTCAACATCTCGATCTTCCTCGCCTACGGAACGACCGCCGCGGTGGCGCGCCAACTCGGCGCGGGCAACCGGCAGGCCGCGATCCGACAGGGTATCGACGGGATCTGGCTGGCCGGCGGGATCGGAGTCGCGGTCATCGCGGTCGGGCTGCCGCTGGCCGGACCGATCGTCGCGGGCTTCGGCGGCACCGCTGCCGTTTCCGGCCAGGCCGTGATCTACCTGCGAATCAGCCTGATCGGCGCTCCCGCGATGCTCGCCGTCCTGGCCGGCACCGGCGTGCTGCGCGGCCTTCAGGACACCGCGACGCCACTGGCAGTGTCAGTGGCGGCGTACATAATCAACGTGGTCCTGAACGCGACCTTCGTGCTCGGCCTGCACTGGGGCATCGCGGGCTCGGCGTGGGGCACGGTGATCGCGCAAAACTGTGCGGCGGCGGCCTACCTGATCATGGTCGGGCGGGGCGCCAGAAGGGAGGGAGTCGGGTTCGGCTTCGACCTGCCCGGGGTGAAGGCGGCCGCCCGGGCCGGGGCGGCGCTCGTGATCAGGACGCTGGCCCTGCAGGCGGTCCTGATCGCGGCCACGGCGATCGCGTCCCGGGAAAGCAACGCGGCGATAGCCGCCCACCAGGTTGCTTTCCGGCTATGGAATCTGCTGGCACTGGCGCTCGACGCGATCGCCATCGCCGCCCAGGCCATCACCGGGAAGTATCTGGGCGCCGGTGACGTGGCCGGAACCCGGGCGGCGACCAGGCTGATGATCTGGTGGGGAGCCGGCTGCGGAGTGGTGTTCGGCCTGCTGCTGCTGGCCGCGCGACCGTGGCTTCCGGCGCTGTTCGACGCCGCGCCGCCGGTCGCGCACCTGCTGCTGGTCGTGCTGTTCGTGGTGGTGGTGCAGCAACCGGTGGCGGGCGTGGTGTTCGTGCTCGACGGCGTGCTGATCGGCGCCGGTGACCAGAATTACCTGGCGGTCGCCGGACTGATCACGACGGCCGTATTCGCGGTCGCGGCCGGAATCGACGTGATCACCGGGGCCGGCCTGGTAGGCCTGTGGCTCGCGATCTCGGCCTGGCTGGTCGCCCGGTTCATCACGCTGACGTGGCGCGCCCGCGGTTCGGCCTGGCTGGTGACCGGCGCGGTCCGACCCTAGATCCTGCGCCCAATTCGGCCCGGCTGATCACCGCCTTTGCTACGCCCACCACGCCGGTCACGAACGCCCGCCACGCCGTTCACGAACGCCCGCCACGCCGGTCACGAACGCCCGCCACGCCGGTCACGTCAGCCACTGCAGACGCGGATCTTTACCTACGTCCCGCGTGTATCCCATTCTCGGGTTCCCGCGCGCCATTCGATCCCTCACTTTTACCGGGTTGCGCGCTCTTTTACCGAGTTCGGTACCCGGTAACTACCGCAAACCGGGCAAAATTTGTGCCTAACCAGGTAAAAGATGTCCTAACCCGGTAAAAGTCGCACGCAACTCGGTAAAAGTCGAGCGGTGCGGGTGGCTTGCGGAGTGGCTGGGCGACCAATCGGGTGGCGCTGCCCGGGCCACAGCCTGTTCGCCGGCAGATCGGCCCGGCCGGGCAGCCGGCGCTGCCCGGGCCACGGCCTGCGCGTCCGCGCTGCCCGCACCCGGTTCGGTTACCAGATTCTGGCCTTGTTGGGGGTCACCCTGATCACGTGCGGATAGTCCTGCGCCAGGCTGTCCAGCGACCAGCCGTACGACTCGATCCGCGCGCCGTACTTGGCGACGAAGTCGCCGACCTGCGCGGGCACCGGGCCGGCCTCGTCGATGCGCGCGGTGCCCTCGATGGAGACGACGCCGCCGCCCTCACCGTTGCCGTCGAGGTTGAGGCTGACGCGCGGGTTGGCCTTGATGTTCGGAGTCTTGGGTCCGGTCTTCGAACCGTAGATCAAGAACTCCTCGCCGTCCCACAAGAACCACACCGGGCTCGTCTGCGGCTGGCCCTTCGAGTTCACCGTGGTGAGCCAGATAATCGTTTCCGACTTGAGCCTGGCCGCCGCTGCCTCGTGGGCCGGCTTGGACAGATCAAGGATCATGCTGCGCTCCGCTTCTGGTCGGCTGGGCTTCTTGTCAGCTGGGCTTCTTTTGTCAGCTTGGGCTTTGTCATCTGGGGCGAAGTCCCGCTAATATCCTGGTCTTCGTAACGGTTCTGCCTATCTGGTACCACCCGGGGGGCCTAAGGCAGGACATGGCTTGGGGTGATCCGGATGTCCGCCGTTCCTCTGATCTTCACAAGCGGCTGGGCCAGCGGGATCAACTCCTACGCCGTGGTGCTGCTGATGGGACTGCTCGGCCGGTACGCGCACATGGGCGCGGTACCTCCGACCCTAGAGCGGACTGATGTTCTTGTCGTGGCGGCGGTCCTTTTTCTCGGCCAGTTCGTCGTCGGCAAGATCCCTTACGTCGACTCCGTGTGGGACGCGGTGCACACCCTGATCCGCCCCGCGATGGGCGCGGCGATCGCCGCGCTGATGGCCGGCCACGCGCATAGTCTCTCCCAGGCACTGGCGGCGTCGATCGGCGGTGGCACCGCGCTGGTGGTGCACCTGGTCAAGTCGGGCGTCAAGCTGGGGGTTAATGCCAGTCCCGAGCCGTTCAGCAATATCGCCGTGAGTCTGGTGGAAGACCTGGTCGTGGCCGGGATCGTGGTGCTTGCCTTGCTGCATCCACTGGCCGCCGCGATCATCGCCGGGGTTCTGCTGGCGGGCGGCGTGTTCCTGGTCATCTTCCTGGCGGGCCGCATCCGCCGCGCCTGGCGCCGGCGCCGAGAACGCCGCCGCCAACGCCAATCCGGCACCACCGTCCCCGCTTCTAGCTAGCGGAAGACTTAGGGGTGCTATTTGACGCAAAGTCTTCCGCTAAGGCGAATCGAGTACCTTAACGATCATGGGAGAACTGGATCGGGTCAGCCTGGTTGGATTGCGCGGGTTCGGGCGGCATGGAGTGCTGCCTGAGGAGCGAATCCACGGGCAGGAGTTCGTGATCGACGCCACCCTCTGGCTCGACACGAGACCGGCCGCCGCCGCCGATGACCTCACGAAAACGGTCAGCTACGCCGACGTGGCCCAGCAACTCCACAAGATCGTCACCGGCGAACCGGTCCAGCTCATCGAGACCCTGGCCGAACGCCTCGCCGACGCCTGCCTAGCCAACGAGCGGATCAAGCAAGTCGAGATCACGGTCCACAAGCCCAGCGCGCCGATCCCGCTGCCGTTCAAGGACGTGACCGTCACCGTCCGCCGGCCCTAGTCCGCAGGCCCCAGCCCGCAGGCCCAGCCCGCAGGCCCTAGTCCGCCGGCCCCAGCCCTGGCAGCCGACCACCACGCACGCCATCATGGCCTGATGGCCGACTTGATGCTCCGTAACGCCCGTATACCAGGATTCCATGATATTTCCGATATCGTGATCGACGGCGGAGTGGTTGTCTCGATCGACGCCGCGACTCCAGCCGACGCCGCGACTCCAGCCGACGCCGCGATCTCAGCCCACGCCGCCGCCACCGAGACGATCGATCTCCAGGGCCGCCTGGTCACGCCGCCCCTGGTCGAGCCGCACATTCACCTGGACGCGGTCCTGACGGTCGGCCAGCCAAGACCCAACGTCTCCGGCTCCCTCTTCGAAGGCATCGCGGTCTGGGCTGAGCGCGCCAAGGACCTCACCTACGAAGACGTCCAGGCCCGAGTCCGCCAGATCCTCCGCTGGCAGCTAGCCAACGGCGTCCAGCACGTCCGGAGCCACGTAGACGTGTGCGACCCCCAGCTAAGGGCACTGAGAGCCCTGGTCGACCTGCGCGAGGAAACCAAAGGCCTGATCGACCTCCAGCTGGTCGCCTTCCCCCAGCAAGGCATCCTCGGCTTCGACGGCGGCAAGGAGCTCATGAAGAAAGCCGTCGAGCTGGGAGCCGACGTGGTCGGCGGAATCCCGCACTACGAGCTCACCCGCGAAGACGGCGTGGACTCGGTGAAGTTCGCCATCGCCCTGGCGGACGAACACAATCTCCAGGTTGACATCCACTGCGACGAAACCGACGACGACCACTCGAGATTCGTCGAAGTCATGGTCGCCGAGACGATCAAGCGCGGCCTGTCGGGGCGAGTCACCGCGAGCCACACCACCGCGATGCATTCCTACAACAACGCCTACGCCTACCGGCTGATCAACAACATCGCCCGGGCCGGACTGCACATGGTGACGAACCCGCTCGACAACGCGGTCCTGCAGGGGCGCTTCGACACCGGCCCGATCCGGCGCGGCCACACCCGCGTCAAGCAGCTCCAAGCCGCGGGCGTCAACGTCTGCATCGGCCACGACTCGGTGATGGACCCCTGGTACCCGCTCGGGTACGGCGACCCGCTGCAGGCCGCGTTCGTGCTCGCGCACCTGGGTCAGATGTCCGGCGACACCGAGTTGCGCCAGCTGATCGAGATGATCACGACGAATCCGGCGAAAGCCCTCGGCATTCCCGGTTACGGCCTGCGCGAAGGCGGCCCGGCCGACCTGGTCGTCTTCGACGCCCCCACCGAGGCCGACGCGCTGCGCCTGGTCGCGCCGCGCACCCTCGTGCTGCGCGGCGGCAAGATCGTCGCCCGCGCGACTCCCGCGCGGCACACTGTCGTCTGGGATGGGTCAGAAGAAAAGGTCAACTTCCTTCGGGATTAAGCATTGCGGGCGCCTTCCGCGTAGTCGCGAAAGGCGCCCGCCTGCGCAAGCTCACTAGGTCGTCGCTGGGGCCGGTCGATCCGGGATGTGCAGCGTCTCCTCCTTCGTGCTGTCCGGCTGGAACCGGAAGAAGGCTACGTAGAGCACTGCCGCGAGCACGAACCCGACCTCGAACGTGATGTCGCCGAACGCCGGATGCGCCGCGGGCACCACGCCGGTGTACTCGATCTGGTTCGCGAACAGCCAGATCGACACGCCGGTCGCGACGACCATCGCGACGACGCCTCCCCACGGGTTGTGCTTGCGGTCGAACAGGAACCCATCGACGCGCTTGCCCCGCCGCAGGTACTGGTCGGCGAAGAACACCCCAAGCCAGGGTCCGATCCAGTAGGCGATTACCAGTAGGAAGTTGTTGTAGGTATCTCCGGCATTGTGCAACCCGAACAGCGCCAGGATGAACCCGGCGACGCCGAAGACCAGCGCCACGATCGCCCGCCGCAGCGCCAGCGGCAGCTTGACCCCGAGCGCGAGGAACGACATCGAGCCCGAGTACACGTTCAGCGCGTTGGCGCAGATCGCGCCGAGCGCGATCGCGATCAGGGTGACATCGGCGAGCGGGGTGGCCAGGTGGCT
The DNA here is from genome assembly GCA_035606435.1 of Streptosporangiaceae bacterium. GTDB lineage: Bacteria > Actinomycetota > Actinomycetes > Streptosporangiales > Streptosporangiaceae > Chersky-822. Next base: position 8,689 of record DATNFM010000234.1, read on the forward strand.
GGTGAAGCCCGCCGTCGGGTTGCCGCCGAACTTGTTGCTGTCGGTGATGGTCGCGCTGGCGGCGCCGACGATCTCGAGCGCGATGCAAGACAGGAACACGCCCAGGGCCGCCCACAGGCCAGTGGCCCTGCGGTCGGTGTCCGGCGGCAGGTAGCGGGTGTAGTCGCTGGCGTAGGGGTTCCACCCGGCTGCGTAGCCGAACGCCGCACCGAAGATGATCAGGAAGCCACCAAGAGTGCCGCCCGTGAAGGGGTGCGAGGGCGCACTGAAGTTTGCCTTGGTCAGGATCACGATCGAGGCGATGGCAAAGACCACCACCAGGAACGGGAACGACCAGCGCTCGAAGACATGCACCAGGTTGTGCCCGAAGAACGCCACCGCGATCTGCAACAGCACGATGATCAGCAGGCACAGCGCCTTAGGCCAGTGCAGCAGCGCGTTGAGCGCGAAGGCCCCGCTGACGCTGTTCACGGCGAACCAGCCGACTCCCGCGACCAGGGAGTTGACCCCGGCCGGGAAGATGTTGCCGAGGAATCCGAAGCCGATGCGCGACAGCACCATCTGCGGCACGCCGTGCAACGGCCCCCGGGCGGCCAGGAACCCCATCGACACCGACCCGACCGCGCTGCCAAGCACGATCGCCAGCGTCGCCATCCAGAACGACAGTCCGAAGAACCAGACGCCGATGACTCCGACGAAGATGGTCGCGAACTCCATGTTCGGCGACACCCAGGTCAAGAACTGCTGATAAGGCTTGCCGTGCCGGTCGGCAAGCGGGATGAATTCGGCGCCGCCCGGCTCGACGGCGGCGACCTTGCTGCCGTAGACGCCTTCGCGTACCTCGGCCTCGATTACCGCCGTCGGCGCGGTGCCGCTACTCGTATCGGTCACTTGGTGTCCACCCTCCCTTTAGGTACGAAAGCCCGCAGGTTAACGATGCAGGCTCGGGAAGGTGGACGTCTAGTGCGTAAACATCCCGATTCAGTGACCAACGGCTAGCTGGATCACACGAACGATCACCAGCACGAACGCCAGGGCGATGTAAGCCCACATGGCGAGCATGGCGATGCGGCGACCGGCCGACATCTTGACCGGGGCGAGCATGGCCAGCGGCGGCATCCGCCAGTTCTCCTTGGTCTTGCGGTCCATGAGCTTGCCCGGGTGCACGGCCGGAGCCAGGCCAAGCTGGCGCCGGCGCCAGCCCCTGACCCCGATGACCGTCGCGGCGACCACTCCGACCGCTACGGCGGCCGCCAGGATCGCCATGACCTGGACCGAGGAGACCGAGCCGAACAGCACGGCCGCCATCAAGATCATCGACAGTACGACCAGCGCGCCGATGACGATGCAGGCTCCGATGTTCGTGGCCCTGCCGTTGACCCAGGGGCCGAGCACTTCGGAGTCGTTGCAGAGCATCAGCAAGAACACGGTGGCGCTGGGCAGCAGCACGCCGGCCAGCACCTGAACGCCGACGGTGAACAGGCCGAGCGGCGAGCCGGGGATCAGCACGACGACCGCGGCCAGCGCGATCAGCGCCGCGTACATCGCGTAGAAGCCCTTGGCCTGCTTGACGCCCCGGTGCAGCGAGTGCTTGAGCCCGAGCACGTCGCCGATCGCGTAGGCGGTGGACAGCGAGACGGCGAACGCGCCGATCATCGACGCGTCGAGCAGCGCGACCGCGAACAGCGCCCCGGCCGCGTGCCCGGCGTACGCGGCTATGCCGGCCGCGAGCCCGGCGGCGTCGGTGAACTGCCCGTGGTGCACGGCGGCGAACGCGACCGCGGTCGTTCCCATCAGCGCGGCGCCGCCAACCACGACGATGACGATCCCGATCCACAGGTCGGCCTTCTCGTACCGCATGAACCTGGGCGTGATCCGCTTGTCGATGACGTAGGACTGCTGGAAGAACAGCTGCCAGGGCGCGATCGTGGTGCCCACGATGCCGATGATCAGCAGCAGCACGGTGGACACGTTGCCCGAGCCGCCGGGGATCGAGGGGATCGCGAACCCGCTCGCCATCTGGCCGACCGGCGGATGCGCGACCAGGTAGAGCGGTACCAGCAGCAGCGACCCGATGCAGAAGATCATCGCCATCCGCTCGAACCGGCGCAGGCTCCCGGTCGAGGCGGCCAGCACGATCACGCCCCCGGCCAGTATCACCGCGACGATCTTGGGCACGCCGAGATAGCTGGCGGCCAGCGTGACTCCGATGAACTCGGTGACGAGAGTCAGCGCGTTGAGCAGGAACAAGTTGATGACGCTGAACGCGCCCCAGAACCGGCCGAAGCGCTCAATGATCAGCTTGGCGTAACCAACTCCGGTCACCGCGCCGAGCCGCAGCACCATCTCCTGGTTCACGTACAGCACGGGGACCAGCAGCAGGAACGTCCACAGCAGCTTGGTGCCGTAGGACTGGCCGGCCTGGCCGTAGGTCGAGAAAGCGCCGGCGTCGTTGTCGCCCACCATGACGATCAGGCCAGGACCTACGATCGCGAGCAGCGTCTTCAGCTTGGCCGACATCGACCGGCGGCTGCCGGTGTCCTCGGTCGAGATCGTGCCGAAGGCACCCTTGATGTCGCCAGCGGGCGGAGCGTCAATGACGGCCCCGCGGCCGTGGGCCATCAGGGTCGGGCTAGTCGTGGTCATGATGACAAACCCCTTTCACCCGCGGCAGTGCGGGATCCGGGGGGCACGCGCATAAAGTGCTTCGGCCTAGCTGCGAGCTTGTCTTGGAAAAAACTGCCCTAGCTAATGACCTGCCTTAGATAGCTGACGCCGGAGCGCGAGCGCGTGCCCGGAACGGGCAAACAGAACGGCGGGTGGGGCCTATCCCGGCCCGGTCTATCGTGTTCCACGACTCGCCTCCTCTCAGCAAGCGCCCGGCTAAGGGCAGCAGCGAAAAGGCACCTTGCCGGGAGGGCGTACCCGGGCAACCCCGGGACAGGCACCTCTCTCGTTAGAGCTTTGGCACTCCACGGCGTAGCGAAAGCCTGCGCAGCCACTTGGCCTCACCCCTTAGGCCGGGGAGAGGTGTCCTGATCCGGAGCGTCTCTCGACGGTTGGGATCAGTGGCCTGTGTCCGTGAAGACGCCTCACCGAACGAGGTGTCCTTCGTCTGAACCAACCACGAGCATGCCCGATCTAGTCCTGGCAAGTCAATTCAGGGTCACGCCAGATCCCGACTATTCGCGACTAATCCACCGAGATATAGCCGGTGATATGCGTCACGATTTCTTGCCCCGATGGGAATCCGGGGGCTCGGCGGCCTCTCTTCGACGCCAGTCGTCGGGCAATGTGACTTCCAGCACGTCATCGACCGTGATCAGGCCGATCATGACCCTTCGCTCGTCCACGACGGGGATGGTGATCAGGTTGTAGTCACTCATCAGCACGGCCACGTCGACCATGTCGGTGTCCGCCCCGATCCGTACCGGGTCGTCGTCGCAGGCTTGCAGGAACTCGGTCCTGGGGTCGGTCTGCAGCAGCGTGACCAGCTTCGCGACGCCGCACAGGCGGCCGCCGGCGTCCAGCCCGTGCACGCTGGTCAGCGCCTCCGCCTGCAGGCTCGACGCCTTCTTGACCGCCTCCAGCGCCTCGCCGACCGTGATGTCGCAGCCGACCGCGAGGAAGTCGACGCCCATCAGGCCGCCGGCGCTGGTCGGGTTGAAGCCCATCAGCGTCAGCACCTTGGTGCGCTGGCCGGCCGGCAGCAGGTCAAGCACCGGCTGCCGGCGTCGCTGGGGCAACTCAGAGATCGCGTCGGCGGCATCATCGGCCCGCATCCTCGCGATCACCTCGGCGATCTCGGCGTCGGTTCGTGCGCCCAGGAGCCGGGACGCCAGGTCTTCGTCCAGCTCCTCGAACACGTCGGCCTCAAGCTCGGGATCGGCGTGTACCTGCCCGAGAATCTCGGTCTCCTCGGCCTTGGACGCCTCTTCGAGCAGGTCGGCGATCTGGGCGGGCTTCAGCCGCCTGATCCGCGCGAACGGGCCGCGTAGCAGCGCACTGCCGGCGTGCCCGATCAGCGGCTCGAAGTTGGCCCAGTCCTCGAACTGGTGCCCGCCGCCTTCGCCCGGCGAGATCATCCGCAGCAATCCGCGACTGCGACGGTGCGTGTCGACGCCAGCCAGCACCCAGTCATTGCCCTGCCCGCGCAACTCCAGGTCGACCGCCTTGATCAGGTGCGCGGTCGGCACGTCGATCAGCCGGTGCCCGAGCACGTCGGCGCGCAACAGCACCTCGCCGTCACGTCGCTCGAACCGGCGCAGGTCAAGCCGGGCGCTGGTCAGCCTGAGTACTTCTCCGTCGAAGCCGCTGGCCTGCTCGAACGGCACGAAGACGTCGCGTCCGCCGACCGCCGCGACCAGGCCGCTGACGATCGGCTGGTCGGCACCGCGCAACCGGACGATGACGTCGGCGAGCCGACCGATCGACTCGCCTTTGCGGTCCGTGATCGGGCGGCCGACCAGGTCGGACAGGTGCAAGACCCGTTCACCGCTCGTCTCCGGCATCTCTACTCCCTACCCAGGATGGGAAGAACACTCGCTGTCGGTCAACCACGGGCTGTTCGGCCAGTCCGAACCGTCTTAACGGACCTGCACGAAAATTGGCCAGATCACGGTGGTAGGAAGGCCACGATCGGGGTCCCAAGGGTATGTCGGGGATTCCCAGCTGGAGCAGAGGAGTCGCAACAGTGGCGGCCGGCAATGAAATTGAGCTACCCGAAAGCCAAGATTACGTAGCCGAAGGCCTCGGCTACGCGATCAAGCGCAGACTGCTCGGTCCACCGCTGGTCACCGAGCAACTCGCCAGCGAGAGGCTATCGCGTCCGCTGGCACTCGGCGTCCTATCCTGTGACGGGATCTCATCGGCCGCCTATGGCACAGAAGAGATCCTTATCGAACTCGTCCAGTTCTTCGGATTCGCGGCCGCGTTCGCGCTACTGATCCCGATGACCGGGGTCGTCCTCTTCGGCATAGCGATCGTAGTGCTGCTCTACCGCGAGGTCGTCTCCGTCTACACCAGGGCCGGCGGTTCCTACGTGGTCGCCAGGGATAACTTCGGCCCGCGCGTCGCTCAGGTCGCCGCCGTAGCGCTGCTGATCGACTACGTCGTAACGGTGGCCGTGCAGACCGCGGCCGGAAGCGCGGCGATCGTCTCGGCGATCCCGAATCTGACCGCGACGGAGCAGAAGGAGTTGCTCACCGGGATCTCCGTGGTCGCGATCCTCCTTATGTGCTACGGCAACCTGCGCGGCATCCGCGAGGCAGGAAAGACGTTCGCGCTGCCGACGTACCTGTTCTCCGGCACCGTCGGCGTGATGATCCTGGCCGGCATCTACCGCGAGATCTTCACCGGGCTGCCGACGGCGAAGCCGGGGAGCGGCGCCTATTGCGTTCAGTCCGCCTGCCACACCCATCCGCAATCCTCGCTGTTCGCGTACGCGGCGATCTTTGTCGTGCTTCGCGCGTTCGCCAACGGCGGTTCGTCCCTGACCGGCATCGAGGCCGTGTCGAACGCGGTCAGCGCGTTGCGACCACCGGAAGGCCGCAACGCCAGGCAGGTGCTGCTGATCCAGGGCTCGATCGTGGCGTTCCTGATCGCTGGCATCTCCTGGCTGGCTCACGTGATGCACACCGTGCCGAACATCAGCGGCGTACCCACGGTGCTCGCCCAAGAGGCCAAGCTCATTTTCGGCCATGGCGTGCTCGGGTCGATCGGCTTCATTGCGGTGCAGGTCGGCACCGCCGCGATCTTGTTCACTGGCGGCAACACGAGCTTCTCCGGCTTCCCGTTCCTAGCGAGCTTCGTCGCCGAGGACTCGTTCCTGCCCAGGCAGCTCACCAAGCGAGGACACCGGCTGGTGTTCTCCAGCGGCATCATCGTGCTGACCGTGATCTCGATGGCGCTGCTGCTCATCGTCGGGGCCAACGTCAACAAGCTCATCCCGTTCTACGCGATCGGCGTGTTTACCGGGTTCTCTATGGCCGGCCTCGGCATGGCCAAGTTCCACCGCACCCGCCGTGCGCCCGGCTGGCAGAAGCATTTCGTTATCAGCGTGGTCGGAGCGGTCTATACCGGCCTGGTGGTCTTGATCTTCGCCGTAGTCAAGTTCACCGAGGGTGCCTGGCTCGTGGTCGTTGTCTTCCCGATCATGGTGTTCCTGCTTATCCGGGTGAACCGGGAGTACCGGATGGAGTCGGAGGTGCTAGAGAAGATCGGCAGCCAGCGCAGCGTGACCGGCGCTCCGACGGCGCCCTCGTATTCCCGGCGCACCGTGTTCGTCTTCGTCGACGACTACGACCTGGCCACGCTGGCGGGCCTGCGGTACGCGCGCAGCTTGCGGCCGACCAGCATGCGCGCGGTGCATTTCGTGCTCGACAACGTTCAGGCGGCCAAGCTCAGGCAAGACTGGGTACGTGGCAACACCGGAGTGGTGCTCGATCTGGTCGACTGCCCCGACCGGCGGCTCGCCAAGGCCGCGGCCGAGATGGTGCTGGCCGAAGCCAACCTGCCCGGAGTCGGCGTGACCGCGGTCTTGCCCAGGCGCAGCTACACGCCGCTGCTCGGCCGGCTCCTGCATGACCGCACCGCCGACAAGATCGCGAGCGTAGTCAGCCAGATCCCGCACGCCGCGGCCACGATCGTGCCGTTCGACGTGCGCACCAGGGTGGAGCACCTGATCACTAAGGACCGCGAGCGCCAGAACGGGACGACCGAGCCGCCGACCGCGCCGATCCTCCAGCCCGCCGGGGCCAAGACCGCGGACGCGAAGCCGACGGAAGCCAAGCTTGCGGAAGCCAAGCCAGAAGGGGACGAGCCAGAAGGGGACGAGCCGGCGGCGCGGGTCGAGGCGCCGATAGCGCCGGAGCTTGGCACGGCCGCGATGGCCGGGCAGCAGGACACCGCCAAGTACAACCGGCCCGCTCCCTCGGCGGCCGCTACGCCGATCGGGCGGCTGCCCAAGCGCGGCCGGGCCACGGTCGAAGGCCGGGTGCACGCGGTCGAGATCAGGCCGGTCGAGCTCAACACCGTACTGGCCTGTGAGATCGTCGATTCGACCGGCCAGTTGACGGCGATGTTCTACGGCCGCTCTTATATACCTGGATTCGATCCTGGCGCCAAGGTGCGGCTGACCGGCCAGGTCGGCTCGCACGGTCGCGAGGTCGTCATGATCAACCCCGCCTACGAACTGCTAGCCCCAGGAAGTGATGAGTCCCCGCCATCATGACCGAACTGGACCCCGAAGACCCGGACGGACTCAGGAGCTGCGAGCTGCCTGAGTCCGTGCCTGGGGCCGGGCAAGGCCACGCCCATGAGCACGGACACGGACACGGATCCCGGCTGACGCCGACCGGCCAGCATCGCAACTCCCTGGTCGTCGTGCTGCTGATTACGCTGTCGGTGGCGATTGCCGAGGCGATCGGAGCCTGGATCAGCGGCGCGCTGGTGCTGTTCGCCGACGCCGCCCACATGGCGGCCGACGTGGCCGGGATCGGGCTGTCTCTGCTGGCGGTCGTGTTCGCGAGCCGGCCGCCGACTCCGAAGCGGACATTCGGTTACGCCCGGGCCGAGATCCTCGCCGCGGTGGCGAACGCGGTGGTCTTGTTCGCCATGTCGGTGTTCATCATTGCCGAGGCGATCGACCGGCTGATCACGCCGTCCGCGGTCGATTCACCGCTGCTGGTTGGCTTCGGCGTCGCGGCACTGGCTGCCAATGCGACCAGCCTGCTCGTGCTGCGCCGGGGCCAGTCGGAGAGCCTGAACATTCGGGGCGCGTTCCTCGAGGTGGCCTCGGACGCGCTCGGTGCGGCAGCGGTGATCGTCACCGGCATCGTGACCGGCCTCAGCGGGTTCACGCGGGCCGACCCGATCGCGTCGCTGCTGGTCGGCGCGCTGATCCTGCCGCGCACCTGGCGGCTGCTCACCGACGCGCTCGATGTGCTCCTGGAGGCGAGCCCGCGCGGCATCGACCTGACCGCCGTACGGCGGCACCTGACCGGCCTGCCCGGCGTGACCGACGTGCACGACCTGCACGCCTGGACGATCACCTCGGGCCTGCCCGTCCTGTCGGTGCACGTCGTGGTCGAGTCCGACATGCTCGCCGAGGGCCGCAGCGCCCGCATGCTCGACGTGCTCCAGGACTGCCTGCGCGGCCACTTCGACGTAGAGCACTCCACCTTCCAAATCGAACTAATCGGCCACGCGGACCACGAGCAACCCATGCACCAATAGGTCGGGGCACTAGAACATGTTCCTACCGGCGAGTAGCATTATGTTAACCGTGTTAACGCGTCCTGGGGAGCTGCCGTGAGCACCTATGACCATTACGTCACCGAAGTCAAGCCCGGCACCTGGGATGTACCAGCTACCGGATTCACCCGGTTCAACTGGGAATACGACAACGGCCGGACCCGGCTCCTTGACCTGTACCAGCGGGGCAAGGACAAGCAGTGGGACGCGACCAAGCGCATCGACTGGGACCTGCCGGTCGACCCGACCAACATCATGGAGCAGGGCGACGAGTTCAACCCGATCTACGGCTCGAACCAATGGGAGAAGCTCAACCAGGCTCAGCGCGACGAACTCGGAACCCACCTGTCGTCCTGGCTGTTCAGCCAGTTCCTGCACGGCGAGCAGGGCGCGCTGACCGTCGCCGCCCGCATCATCGAGACCGTGCCGGACATGGACTCCAAGTTCTACTCCGCCACCCAGGCCATGGACGAGGCCCGCCACGTCGAGCTGTTCAACAAGTTCATCAAGGACAAGATCGGCGTCTACTACCCGATTAACGACGACCTGGCCACGCTGCTCGGCGAGGCCCTGGCCGACGGCCGGTGGGACTACCCGTACCTGGGCATGCAGGTCCTGATCGAGGGACTGGCGCTGGCCGCGTTCGGCGTGCACCGCGACATGTCCAACAACGCGCTGGTCACGCAACTGCTGGCCTACGTCATGCAGGACGAGGCCAGGCATGTCGCGTTCGGCCGGCTCGCCCTGCGCGACTACTACGCCGAGCTCACCGAGTCTGAGCGCGCAGAACGCGAGGAGTTCCTGATCGAGGGCTGCTACCTGATGAACAACCGGTTCCGCGCCGAGGAGGTGTGGGAGCGACTGGACTTCGACGTGGCCGAATGCGTGGAGTTCACCGACAAGTCGCCGGTCCAGCAGGCCTTCAGGTCGCTGCTGTTCACCAGGATCGTGCCGTGCGTCAGGGACATCGGGCTGTGGGGCCCGAAGGTACGGCATGCGTTCGCCGACCTCGGCGTGCTAGGCGCCGCCGACAGCGACCTCGAACAGCTGATGGCCGCCGACGAGCAACTCGCCGAGAAGATCGACGAGGAAAAGTACGCCGCCGAGCTCGCCTCCAGAAAGGCCGAAGTCGACGAGGCGATCGAGGCCGGAAGGTAGTCCGCCCGAGTAACTACACTGGCCCGTCAAGCCTGCTAGACCGACCCCCGCGCCATGGGTGGTGGGTGGTGGGTGTAGTGGGAGGCTAGGTACGCTGATCGTCGCGTACCCAAGAGGCGGGCGGCGTGGGTGAATGAACTTATAGTCACATTCGCTGGCCAGAACTATCGATTCAAGCCTGGCCACACCGTCAGGATCGGTCGCGCTCCGGACAACGCGGTCGTCATTCCTGACTCGATCGTCTCGCGCGAGCATGCCCAGGTGCGCTGGCAGACGGACGGCTGGGTGCTCGATGACCTGGGCAAAGGCCGGACGTTCGTCGGCGGCATCGCCGTGCAGTCGATCAGCGTGCACCATCGGCTGGACGTCCGGCTGGCAACGCCTGCCGGTCCTGAGCTGCGGCTCGAACTAGGCGCCTCGGTGACCACTAGCCCGCCAGCACACGGCTGGTCCGCGACCAGAGCGCAGCCCACGCCCATCAGCCAGAACGACGGCACGCTTGGCTGGGAGGACGTGGCCCTCAGCTCGGCTCCGGCCGACTCGGTCACTCACATCAGCAGCGTCGAGGTTCGCCCGGACGACGAAGACGACGAAGACGAGGAAGCCAGGCACCCGAGCGCCATCCACAGGTCCAAGCTCTGGCGCGGCGATATCTCCGGCACCCACTCCGGCCCGGCCCACCACGCGCGGTTCGAATCACCGGGTGGCGATTTCGCGACCGCCGTGCACATCTTGCTGCCGATCAGAAGCTGGCTCAAGGACACCGGCTGGAAGCAGGGTTCGCGGCTGCTGGTCATCGCCTACGGGTTGCTGCCGTCGCTGTTCGTGGTGCTGTTCTCCCAGACCACCGACGTCAACGTGCCCGGCTGGGCCTACAGCCTGGCGATCGCGCCATTGTGGGCGGTCGCCTTCTGGCTGCTGATCAGGCCGGGCCGGATCACCAAGCTGATCGCCTGGCTGGCGGTCGCTATCGCGGCGGCCGTGCTCGTGCTGCTGCCGGTGATGACCCTGCCGTGGGAGAACGCTCTGGACAACACAATGAGCTCCCGCAATGTGTTGCCCTGGATATATGGGGTTGGTTTTGCCGAAGAGGTCACCAAGGCGCTCCCCATTCTCGTGGCCGCGCTGGCGTTGCGGTGGATCTGGAAGACGACGCTGGACGTGCGAGTCTGGATGTTCCTCGGGACCATCGCGGGGCTGACGTTCGGCGTGCGGGAGTCTGCGCTGTATACGTCGAGCTACCTGATGCAGGGACAGCACCGGGCCGGGCTGGCGATCCCCCTGATCCTGAGCTTCGCCCAGCGGGTGTTCGTGGACGGGTTCCAGCACGCGGTGTGGGCGGGGATCGCGGCGTTCTTCATCGGCATGGGGGTCAACTACCGGCGGCGCCGGATCCCGCTGATCATCTTCGGCATCACGCTGCCGGCGGTCCTGCACGGGCTGAACGACTGGAGCACGCAACTCTCGTCGCACTGGCTGTGGATCTTGATGGAGGCCCTGTCGCTGCTGCTGTTCATCGGGTACACGATGTCGGCGGCGACGATCGAGCGTCAGGTCAGGGATACTCCGCTGTTCCGCGGCGAGTCGATGATCATGGATCGGGTCAGGCTGGAGCCTGAAGGCGAGCAGGCACCGTCCTAGTGAGGTTTCGGGGGGTTCAAAGGGGGGTCGTCCCCCCTACAGCCAACACTGCGGTGCTGGCATTACCATCGGCGCATGACCGATGCGCCGATGCCGGATTTTCCCGCCCATTTCCAGTGGGGGGCCGCTACCTCCGCCTACCAGATCGAGGGTGCCGTCGCCGAAGACGGCCGCGGTGACTCGATCTGGGACACGTTCTGCCGGCAACCCGGCGCGATCAGGGACGGCCATACCGGCGATATCGCGACCGATCACTACCACCGGTGGCGCGAAGACATCGCGCTCATGACCGAGCTGGGCCTGACCGCCTACCGGTTCTCGATCGCGTGGCCGCGGGTGCTGCCGACCGGGTCCGGCGCGGTGAACGGCGCGGGCCTGGACTTCTACGACCGGCTCACCGACGGGTTGCTTGACGCCGGGATCACGCCGATGCCGACGCTGTACCACTGGGACCTGCCTCAGCCGCTGGAGGATGCCGGCGGCTGGCTCGAGCGATCGACCGCGGAGCGGTTCGCCGACTACGCGGCGATCGTCGCCGAGCGGCTGTCCGACCGGATCCCGCGCTGGATCACGCTGAACGAGCCGTTCGTCACCACAGCGTTCGCGTATGCGCTCGGGATTCACGCGCCAGGCAAGTCGCTGATGATCGACGCCCTGCCGACGGCTCATTTCCAGCTGCTCGGGCACGGGCTGGCGAACGCGGCGCTGCGGGCGGCGGGGGCGCGCGAGGTGATGCTCACCAACATCTACTCGCCCGCCTGGGCGGCCAGTGACAGCGAGGCCGATGTCGCGGCGACGGCGGCCTACGACATCCTGCAGAACCGGTTGTTCACCGATCCTGTGCTGCTCGGGCAGTACCCGGACCTTTCGGCGTTCGGGCTGCCCGAGGGCCTGTCGTGCGTGACCGGGGAGGACCTGAAGGTCATCTCGGCGCCGATCGACGGGCTCGGCGTGAACTACTACAACCCGACCCGGCTGTCGGCGCTGCCTGATTCGCCGCTGCCGTTCCAGATGCAGCCGATCCCGGGGTATCCGGTGACGGCGTTCGGGTGGCCGGTGGTGCCGGCCGGGCTCTCCGAGATGCTCGGGAAGCTCAGGGAGCGGTACGGCGATGGGTTGCCGCCGGTCTACATCACCGAGAACGGGTGCTCGACCGCCGACGCCGTTGGTAGCGACGGCTCCGTCACCGACCAGGCCAGGATCGACTACCTGGACGGGCACCTGCGGGCCGTGCACGAGGCGATCACCTCCGGCATCGACGTGCGCGGGTATTTCCAGTGGACGCTCACCGACAACTTCGAGTGGAGCGAGGGCTACCACCAGCGGTTCGGCCTCATCCACCTAGACCTCGAGAACCAGAACCGCACCCCCAAGGCGTCGTTCTACTGGTACCGAGACCTCATCGCCAACCAGCGCCAGCGCAACAAGCAAGCCGACTAACTTGTCCGGAGTCCGTAGCGAGGCCGACCCACCGAGCCACGAGACGGACCCACCGAGCCACGAGGCCGACCCACCGAGCCACGAGGCCGACCCACCGAGCCACGAGACGGATCCACCGAGTCACACAGTTCTCATCAACACCGTCAGCCACAATCACCACGCCATGATCAACTTGATTTCCGGTGAATCTGCAGATTCACCGGAAATTTTCCAGGTGAATATGCAGATTCACCGGGTCGGGCGGTCCGACGCCTCGATCCCAGCTTTACCTTTTGCCTCATTCGCACCAGCAGTCACAGATCGACGTGCCTTCCTCTGCCGCGACCGAGGTCGGCTAGGGCGGTTTGGGCTGCGTGGTGGCCGCATAGGCCGTGGACGCCGCCGCCTGGCGGGGTGGACGCTGAGCACAGGTACACGCCCCGGATGCCGGTGCGGTAGTTGTTCCAGCGGGCGGTCGGACGGAACAGGGTCTGGCGCAAGGTGGACGCGCCGCCGTTGATGTCGCCGCCGATGTAGTTGGGGCTGTAGCGCTCCATTTCGGCGGCGGTCAGCACGGACCGGGCCAGGATCAGGTCGCGGAAGCCCGGCGCGAAACGCTCGATCTGGGCTTCGATCCGGTCGGCGACGTTCATCGTCGATCCCGACGGCACGTGGCAGTAGGCGTAGAGCGTCTGCTGGCCGGCTGGCGCACGGGAGCCGTCCAGCACGCCGGGCTGGACGACCAGGGAGAACGGACGCTCGGGGTGCCGGCCGGCGATCACGTCGGCTTCGGAGCTGGCTATCTCGGCCAGGGTGCCGCCGACGTGGACGGTGACCGTCTCCCGGCACGCTTCTGCTTGCCAGGGCACGGGGCCGGCGAGGGCCCAGTCGACCTTGCAGACGCCGGGGTTATACCTGAAGCGACGCAGCGACCGCGCGTAGCGCGGCGGCAGGCGGCCACCGGCCAGGTCGAGCAGTTGTTTCGGCGAGACATCCAGCAGCGTCGCGCGCGCCTCGGGCAGGTCGCGCAGGTCGCGGATCTCGCAGCCGGTCTGAAGGCGGCCACCCAGGGAGTCGAGTTCGGCGACCAGGGCGGCGGTAATGGCGTCGCTGCCGCCGCGCGGCACCGGCCAGCCGACATGGTGTCCCAGCAGCGCGAACAGCAGCCCGAACCCGCCGGTGAGCGGAGCGGTCAGCGGGAGCATGGAATGGGCCGCCGCTCCGGCGAACAGGCCCCTCGCCTGCTCGGTCGCGAAGTACCTCGCCAGGGCCGTGACGGGGAACAGCGCAGGCAGGGCGTACCTCGCTATGGCAAGCGGGTGGGCAGGCAGCGACCGCAACGGGGCCAGGAACTGCCTGACGATCGCGTCGGCGTCTCGAACCAGCGGATCCATCAGCCGCTGATAGCGCTTGGCGTCCTGGCCCAGGCCAGCGGCGGTCTCGCTGACCGAGGATCGCAGCGCGGCGGCCCGGCCACCGCCGAGCGGATGCGCGAACGCGACCTTCGGATACAGCAACTCGACGCCATGGGTGGCCAGGTCGATGGTGGCGAAGAACGGTGAGGCGACCGCCAGCGGATGCACCGCCGAGCACACGTCATGCCGGAACCCAGGCAGGGTGAGTTCCTCGGTCCGGCACCCGCCACCTGGCGTAGCGGCCCGCTCGTACACGTCGACGGCGAACCCGGCCCGGGCCAGCGTGATCGCAGCGGCCAGCCCATTCGGCCCGGCTCCTACCACTACCGCATCCGGCGCCCGCTCCACGGCCGCGATAGTAGCCTTCGGCCTAGCCCGGCTCGACTTTGGGCCAGACCTGGCTCAAGAGCAGCATCAGAGGGGCACCGGCGCCGTAGTTTCCCAGAAGCAACTGCGGCCTCTTAGCCCCGGTTGCGCAGTCTTAGCCCCGGTTACGAGACCTTAGCCCTGGTTAGCGACGGAAGAACCGGGATTAATCCGACAAAATTTATCGCTAACCAGGGCTAAGTCTTCGCAGCCAGGGCTAAGACACGCGGACAACTGCAGGACAGCGCCAGGAAACACCGCCAGAGCACGCATTCGTGGTCCTGCCGGCAGCTAAGGGCCGGTGTCGCGGCTTGGGGCACCCCCGGCGTCGGGCCGGGCCGCAGGCGGCGGGTTCCCCGGACGCTACGACATCAGGGAAGCACCCAGAACTTCTGGCCGCCGTCGTTGTACCAGCAGAACGTGTGGCTTCCGTAGCCGTTCATGTGCCGCCAGGAGTAGGGGTGCCCCGGTCGCTCATCAGCAGCGTGACCTGGTGGGCCGATTCCGGCGACAACGTCCGGAAGTCCCACTGCATGATGTGGTCGCGCAGGTGCGTGTCGGCGTGTCGGCGCGGCGCTTCTGGCTGTGGATGAAGTCGGAGAACTTCTGCGGGTCGCGGATGAAGAACACCGGCGTGTTGTTGCCGATCAAGTCGTAGTTGCCCTGCTCGGTGTAGAACTTGATCGCGAACCCGCGGCGTCTGTAGTCGTCAGATTTCTGCGTTCGGTCATCGCTTCTCAGGCCCCCCAGGCACCGCCGCCGTCGACTCCCGAAATAGTTGCACGATGTGATTACGTTGTCACTTATCGAGGTGTCATGTGCGAGGATCGCGCGAGCAGAGCATCAGGCGATTTATCCTGGACTGGTCCGCCTTCCTTGTGCGCGCCAGTGGAGTACAGCCCTGCCATGCCTGACCCAGATGACTTCGACCGGCA
>DATNFM010000235.1:0-68895 GCA_035606435.1 Streptosporangiaceae bacterium
TGGCGAGGCAGACCCTGGCAACCAGAGCGACCACGATCGGCGGCGGTACCAGCGACATCCAGCTCAACATCATCGCCGAGCGCATGCTGGGTCTCCCGCGAGACCCAGACCCGCCTGCCGACCGCTAGCCAGCAACAGCGCGGGCCAACCGAAGTCTTAGCCCGAGTTAGGACGTCTTAGCCCGGATTAGCGCAAAAATTTGCCACGTTTATCCCGGTTCCGATTGCCGTAACTCGGGCTAAGAACGCGTAACCCGGGCTAACCCGTACGCAACCCGGGCTAAGTCCGCGTCACCAGGGCCAGGCAACCCAGACCCGCCTACGGACCGCTAGCCAGCAACAGCGCCGACCCGTAGCCGTGGTAACCGAGGCCGCCCACCACCGACGAGCCGCACAACAGCGGCCGGCCCCCAGCAGTTGCCCGGCCAACAACTCCGGCCCGTAGCCGTTGTAGCCCGGGCGCCGAGTTCCGCTTAGCCGCGATCTTGATCCGAGTGCGAGTGCGAGTCCGCGGGACCGGCCTCCCCGGCCGCTTCTGGTGCTGACGCCTGGCTTGGCGGCGGATCGGTCACAGAGTCCGGGCCTGGATCGGCGTCCTGAGGCATCGACGGCGTGAACGACCGCACTTCGGGCTGGTCAGCGCCCGCCGACGGCTGGTCAGCGCCCGCCGACGCTCCTGGTGCCTGTGCCCATTCGCCCGGCTGACCCGCATCGCTGACCCCAGGCGGGTCAGCACTCGGCGAGAGCCACGGCGCACCAGCCTCAGGCCCAGCAGCCGCATCGGGCCCAGCACCCGGCTCAGACCCAACACCCGGCCCGGGCCCAATACCCGCCTCAGGCCCAGCACCCGGCTCACGCCCAGGCTCAGGCCCAGCTCCAGCACCAGGCTCGCCAAAGGACGGACCTGGCCCGAAACCCTGCGGCGCACCGTAAGGCTCAGGCGCACCGTAAGGCTCAGGCGCACCATAGGGCTGGGGCGCCGGCGCGCCGTAAGGCTGGGGTGCACCGTAGGGCTGCGGGCCGCCGTAAGGCTGCGGGCCGCCGTAGGGCTGCGGCCCACCAGGACCGCCAGGCCCAGGACCGCCAGGCCCAGGACCGCCAGGCCCAGGACCGCCAGGCCCCGGCGCGCCATACCCAGCGCCGGGCTGCTGCATCTGGCTCTGCAGCTGCGCCTGCTGCACCTTCGCCTTCGCGTCAGCGGCGGCCTGCTCGGACTCAATCGTCTGCCGGATGATGTCGATGTTGTGCTGGCTCTCGTGCTGGGTGATCTCGGTAACCAGCCGGTCGATCTCGGCCTGGGTACCGTCATTGCCCCGGCCTGTCCGCTCGGCCAGCACGGCCACCGCGAGGCTGCGAAGCAGCGTGTCCGATTTGCGGTTAATCGGCTCAAGCTTCGTAAGCCCAGCGTTAGCTTGCTGCGCCAGCGAGTTCGCCTGCGCCTTGACCCGGTCCATCAATCCCATGGCCTGCCACCTCCACCGCGTCGGCCAATAGCGCGCCGGCCTTTGTTGGCCGTCAGCAAGAGCCTAGCCGCCGCGCGGCAGCCCCCACGAATACACGCCAGCGGAGGTAGCGGCATAAAGTCGCCCATCGGCGAACACACTCTGCGCGAAGACATTGCCGCCGGTCAGCAGAGTGCGGATGATCCGCCCGGTCGCGGCGTTGACGAGGTAGATGGCGTTCGGCGTCGCCGTGAAGTCATAGGTGCCGACGGCCAGGACGCCCGCACCATCCAGACTCGGCGTGCCAAGCACGGCGTTGGGCAGCCCGGTCACCCAGATCCTGCGGCCGGTCGCCGGGTTCAGTTCGGTGATCGAGCCCTCGTAGGTCTGCCCGTTGACGTGCACCCGGTCCGCTCCGATGTACAGGTGCCGGCCGTCATAGGCGGTGGCCGCTACGCAGCGGCCGAACCCGAGTTGCTTGCTCGCGGGCGCGCCGATCCGCTTCCACCAGACCAGCCTCAGCTTCACCCTGGAAAGCGCGTAGTAGATGCCGTTCTTGCTACAAGCCCCCACGTACCGGCCGAACAGCGTCGGCGACGACCCGAAGTCGCCGTCATGAATCACCTGGGATTTCGGCACCGCGAACGAAGCCAGCGGCCGCAGGTTCTTAGGCGAGAGCTGCACGATCGCGTCGGAACTCGCAGGATCGCCCCTCTTGGATTCCGGATTTCCGGTCGAAATGTAGATATCCCCGGCGCTGCCCACGGCAGCACTCGACCACACTGAGCCGCC
This sequence comes from Streptosporangiaceae bacterium, assembly GCA_035606435.1. Classification (GTDB taxonomy): domain Bacteria; phylum Actinomycetota; class Actinomycetes; order Streptosporangiales; family Streptosporangiaceae; genus Chersky-822. The sequence continues at coordinate 2,234 of DATNFM010000235.1, forward strand.
GACCTCAGGAAGCGGCAACGAATAAAAGCGCCTGATTCTCGCACCCGTGATCTGATTGAAGCTCACCAGCCCGCCAGGAACGAGTGGCTTGTCGCAGTGCGATGAGATTCCGATGTAAATCCGTCCATCGGCCACTGTAGGCGAAGACCATTGATAGTAATCGCTAACCACCTTGGACGGCACCACGATCACCGACCGCCATTTCACCTTGAGGTTAGAGGCGTACATCGCGTACAGAATCTCATTGGCCCCGCCGACGTAGACCATCGGCTTGCCCGTCGCCTTGTCGATGGCAACGGTCGCCGTGTCGACGAACCCGGCCCCGATCGTCCCGCAGGTCCGACCGGGAACGAAGCCGATGTACCGCTTAGCCATGACCTTGCCGGTGAGCGCGTTGAGCTTGTAGAACCACCCGGTCGCGGAGCCGATGTACACGGCGCCGCCATACACGGTCGGACTGGACTGATAGCCGGTCGGCTGGTTCTTGAAGGTCGGCGGATCACCCACGAAATGCCACTTAAGTACAAGCCGTTTCGCGTTTGCCGGGGTTATCGCCCGCTCCGCCCGATTAAACGAAGAATGCAGCGCACCGCCGAGATAGGCAGGCCAGTTAGTTCCCGCCGGAACCTGTTTAGCCGGGATCGCCCCAACCAGCATAATACCGGCGCTAAAAACGGATCCATATCTGATCGCGGCAAGACCGAATCGATCCCCGAACCTCAACTTCGCGCCCCCGATGATCTAAATCAATAGCAGGAGCCCCATTATGCAGTTCGGTTAGTGCGGAAATACTATTGACGCGCCGTAGCCAGTTCGCCCGAAGTCGCGCTCGTCAGCGTGGCCGCGTCGGCCGCGACATTCACCAGCCGGCAGCCGCTCTTCCGGTACCGCGCCGCCAGGACCCCGTTGGTCGAGTGCACCCCGACCGGCTTGCCCGCCGCCGCGCACGCCGCCCAGATTCGCTCGAGCGCCGCGGCGAGCACAGGGTCATCAGGATTGAGTTCGCAACCGAGCGAGTACGACAGGTCTCTCGGCCCGACGTAAATGCCATCAACGCCCGGCACCGCCAGCGTCGCTTCCAGATCGTTCATCGCCCCGGACGATTCGACCATGATTATGCAGAAAGCATTGCCAGGGTTTCCAGCCAGTACGCCGCCACCAGACCGGTATCCGGCTGGTGGGTAGTAGCACGCGCCGGCCGCCGCGCGCGCTTGCGCGACCGACTCCACGTTGGGCACGATCACCCCGGCGCAGCCGAGGTCGAGCGCCCGGCCGATATCGGCTGGATGCGCGTACCTAACCCGCGCCACTGGCGTGGCGCCCGCCCGGGTGATCGCGCCGGTCAGGGCGGGCAGGTCGCGCTCGGTCGCCCCGCCGTGCTGCAGGTCGATCACTACGTAGTCCAGCCCGCCGGCGGCCATAGCGCCCGCCGACAGTTGGTCGGGGATAACCGACCAGCCGCCGAAGAGCGTCTGGTTGCCATGGAGCCGGTCACGCATCGATTCGCTACTCACCAGGCAAGACAACCACACGACCTAGCGGTGACCGGCGCCGCGGTGGCGCGACGGCTCAGAAACAGTCGTCTGCGAGGCGACGGCAAGCTTCTCCCCGCTGGCGGAGTAGGCCTCCCAACCGGTCATCGCATCGGCCGGAGTCGTCGTGATCCCGGCGGACTTGAAGCCGCCCCTGGCAATGAGCGGTACTCGTACCGGTGATGCGTTCTTGAAATGCACGATCACGTAGCTCACGGCCTGCTGGGCCACGAACACGTTGTAGCCGGTGCTCGGCTCGCCGGGCGGCACCATGAGCGCGGACACGATCGTTTCGCGGGACAGTAGCTTGCGGAGCCCGTCGGAGTAGCAGGTCCCGCCGGCTGCAGGATCACCGATGCAGGTCCACGACGGCCCGACGTAGGCGTACTCCGCCCAACTCTTGCCGTCGAACTTGCCAGCAGCGATCTTGTAAGTTACCGGCTTCGGCGGCGGCGGCTGACCGGGCGCGAGCCAGCGAATATCTGCGAACAGCGCCCCCCGGCCGAACGGCAATGCGTAGCCAACCTCGCCGTTCGCCGAGTAGGCCGTGATCTTGGTGACGGCGTCCCGGTACGGCAGCATCATGGCGATCCAGGCGGCGTGCGAGCGACCGAAAATGCCAACCGGCCTGAGCGTCGCAGCCTGGCCGTTGCTGAGACTGACCACCACGAGGCGAACGTCGGACCGCACGGTGCCGATCAGCGCTAGCGGAAATTGCCTGATCGTCACGCCAATGTCAACGGGCTCGCCTTTGTCTCGCACGGGCGGGATCGGCATGAAATTGCAAGAAGTGGTGTGGAATGAATAGTCGCAAATAATCATCTTCCCGGCAATTTTCGCGCGAATTCCGGCGATCTGCCAGCGCCGGTGGTTGAGGCGACCGTAGGCGATCAATCCACGGGGCGACTTGGCACCAGGCGGATGGACGGTGACGTCATAGGGCGAGGACGTGACAGCGCGCACCGACCGCCTGGCTTGGTGCGTGATCGTCGGGCCGACGGCGACAGCGAGAACGACAGCGACAACAACGGTCAGTGCTCCGGCAACGGCGATCAGCCGCCTGCGCAGCACGACCGTCTTTCCCTGGCTTATGACCGAGCTGAGCGGAATTGGCCCGTAGTCAAGCTCATCGAGCGCGCTGCCCAGGCTGGTGCGCAGGTCCCCCTCGTCGATACTCATCTGGTCCTCCATTCCGCCAGTTCGGCGCTGACTTTGAGCTTGGACAGGGCTCGCGAGCTCTGGCTCTTGACGTTTCCAATCGAGCAGCCGAGACTGTCGGCCACCTGAACCTCGGTGAGGTCGAGCCAGAACCGGAGCAACACGACCTCACGCTGTTTCGGCGGCAGTTCGGCGAGAGCGGCGAGCACCGCCGCCTGGTCGCCGTGACGGCCGACCGGGTCGGCCACGGCAACCTCGGGCGCGGCCGGCCTGAGGTCCTCGTCGATCCTTCGTTTACGACGACCGCTCCGGTGCGCGTTGAGCAAGATCTTGCGCAGGTACGCATCCGGGTCATCGGCTCGGCGCACCCGAGCCCAGGACGCGTAGGCGCTGGCCAGCGCGGTCTGGGCTAGATCCTCGGCCAGACCGCGGTCACCGGTAAGCCCATAGCCGAGCCGGACCAGCTGCGGCCAGCGGCTTTGGGCGAATTCACTGAATTCAGCCGTTGCCTGACCGTCCAAATGACAGCCTCCTCGAGGTGCTCCTACTTGATCAGAGAGCAGAGCGGACTGAAAGGGTTGCAACCGGCCGCTCTCCATTTACGACGCGCTACTGTCGTGCCGGTGAGGTCTGCGCTATCGGCCGTGCCCCTGTCGACACCCGGGCTCTGGCTCACCGGGTTGGAGCGCGGAATCATGCTGGCCGGACTCGCACTGGCCCTCGGTGGACTCGCCGGCCGGGCGCTGGCCAGGAACTACAAGGAATCCGCGCCCGCGCCGCTACCCGAACCCTGGGCGATCCAGGGCTGCTTGATCGGCCTGGGCGCGGCCGCCGCGTTGATCGTCACCGCACTGATCGATCCGAGGCTGGCGACGAACCTCGCGCGCCCGCTGGTCCCTGGCCCGAGGGGAGCGGCGACGCTGGTGATCGCCAGCATCGAGTTCGCCTGCTTCGCCGTCGCCGCCGTGCTGATCAGGAACGGCAAGTCCGGTCCCGGCACCCAGTTCTTGATCGGGGTGGTGTTCGTCGAGTCGCTGCGGGCCCATCCGGAAGGGCTGCTCCCGCTCGCGGGCGCGCTGCTGACGATCTGCCATCTGCTGCCGGCCGTGGTCTGGGCCGGCATGCTCGCCTACACCTTGCGGGCGGCAATCGCCTGGCGCGCCGGCCCGGACGCGATGCGGGGGCTGATCAGGCTGTACGGCAACGCGGCCGCCTGGCTGTTCGGCACAGTTGCCTGCACCGGAGTCCTCTCTGCGGTCCTGCTCGTCCCGCTGCACGACCTGTTCGGCACGGACTACGGCCGGTTCCTGATCGTGAAGTCGGCGCTGGTCGTGGTCGTGGCCGGACTGGCGATCGCCGGGCGGGCGGTCCTGGCCCGACGGACGGAAGCGGGCGCGGGCCCGGCCCTGGTGACCAGGGTGGAGTGCGCGATGCTCGCCGCCGTGCTTGTCGTCACCGGGCTGCTGACTGTGATCACGCCGCCGCCTCGGGGGATTTTCGGATCCTGACGTGGCCCACACCCCGGTTTTGTCAGTAGCGGTGGCCATACTGGGGCCTCATGAACATCGCTGAGCACATCACCGCTCTTGATGGCGCTGGTCAGCGGCTAGCCGCAGCGGCCGAGGCGGCCGGTCCGGATGCCGCCGTGCCAAGCTGTCCCGACTGGGTGGTCCGCGATCTCGTCAGGCACCTGGGCGGCGTCCACCGCTGGGCAACCGGCTATGTCGCCGGGCAGCGTACCGAACTCTGGGAGGTCGACCTCGACGACGTGGTCGGCGAGTGGCCATCAGACGGCGACCTGATCGACTGGTTCGGTGAAGGCCTGAACACGCTGGTGCAGACGCTCACCGATGCCGACCCCGACCTGGTCTGCTTCGCTTGGCTGCCCGCGCCGTCGCCGCTGGCGATGTGGTCACGACGGCAGGCGCACGAGACGACGGTGCACCGGGTCGACGCCGAACTGGCGGCGGGCTGGCTGCCGAGCGCCTTGCCGGTGCCGTTCGCGGCCGACGGCGTGGACGAGATGCTGCGCTGCTTCATCACCAGGCATCGCGGGGTGCTGCGGGCCGATCCGGTCCGGCGGCTGCGAGTTCGGTGCACCGACGATCCAGGCGACTGGCTGATCATGATCGGAAACGAACAGGTCGTGACCAGGCTCGCGATGCCAGGAGGCGACGAATACTGGGACCACGTCGATTGCCGGGTCACGGGTACCGCGAATGATCTGTATCTGGCCCTGTGGAACCGGAAGCCGACCACGACGCTAAGCGTGGAGGGAGACGCCAGCGTGCTCCGGCTGCTCACCGACAACGTGAAGATCCGCTGGACCTAGGCCGTCGGCTAGCTCAGGTCCTGACCCACAAGCAGAACGGGTGGCCGGCCGGATCGAGGAAGACGCGCACGTCGTCTTGCGGCTGAAAATCGGAGAGCACAGCCCCGGCGGCGACGGCGTGCGCACCGGCCGCATCGAGGTCCTCTACCTCGATGTCCAGGTGCACCTGCATCTGCTGATCGCCGGGACCGGCCGGCCAGACTGGCGGGACGTGTCCGGATTCGAGCTGGAACGACAGCCCGGCGCCGCCGCCCTCCGGCCGCAGCGTCGCCCAGTCAGGCTCGTCGGCGCCGATCGGCCAGCCGAGCAGCTGCTGGTAGAACAAGGCCAGCGCTCGCGGGTCGGGCGCGCCGAACACCGCCGCGGTCATGGTCATTTTCGGACGTTCCACCAGTGCATCACCTCGGCTCCCACCGTAGCCTTGTGCCGGTGCGAGAGGTTCGAGATGACGACTATGACCCGATCGCGGTGCGACGGGTCTACGACGACATGGCGGCGGACTACGTTGTCCGCTTCGGGTCAGACCTGGCCGGACAGAATCCGGACACCGAGTTCCTCGACACGGCCGCTGACGGCTTCCCCGAGGGCCCCGTCGTCGACCTCGGCTGCGGGCCGGCCCAGGTGAGCCAGTACCTGATCGGCCGAGGTCGCCGGCTGATCGGGATCGACTTCTCGCCGGCCATGCTGGCGACCGCGGCCACGCTGGTGCCGCAGGCCGGCCTGGTGGCCGCCGACCTGCTCGCCGTCCCGCTGCAAGGCGCCAGTTGCGCGGCGGTGGTCGCCTCCTACTGCTTGCATCACCTGCCCAAGGCGTGGCTGCCCGGCGCGCTAGCTGGATTCCGCCGGGTGCTTAGGCCGGACGGCGTGCTCGTGATCGTCACCCACGGCGGGTCCTCCCAGGAGCTGCTGGAACGGCCCGGCGGCCAGATCGTGCTGAGCCGGTATTCTCCCGACGAGCTCACCGCAGGGCTGCTCTCGGCCGGCTTCACCCCTGAGCTGGTCAGGACCAGACCGCCCAGGCCCGAGGAGTTCCCGGCCGAGAAGGTGCGGATCAGCGCCCGGGTCATCTCCTAAGACAAGCCCCGGAGCCGGTCGCCGCGGCGGCGGCGTCCCTCGGCCACTTATCACGGATTTTTACGTCTTCCCACGGATTCTGGATTCACATAACGGTCTAAATCAACATAAAAATCGTCCAAAATCCGTGGTAAGGCGGCGCGAGCCGTGGTAAGGCGGCGGGAGCCGTGGTTAAGTGGGTGTGCGATCTGGGAAGAATGCGTCTTTGGGCTTGTTTGTCTCCTGGTGGCCGGGGCGGGGCGGCGGATACTCCCGGCGTAGTACCTCGATGAGTCACCCCACGGAGGATGATCAGAGCGGCCGTCAAGACCTACGCTGATCGCGTGAGCAGCGAGTCGCCGTGGCGGAGGTACTGGCATAACGCCACGCTTCGAGACGGGAGCCTCGCGGTGATCATGACCGCGATCACGCTGTTCGGAGCCTACGGCGAGGCCCATCCGACCAGGTTTTCCGCCGTCGTGGTCAACGGCAAGTACCACGTGCCGTACACGCCGAACGTCGCGCTGCTGCTGGTGGCCGCTGCCTCACTGGTCCTGGCCGTACGACGCAGGTACCCGCTGACGGTCCTGGCGGTCTCGACGGCGGCGGTGGTCACCTACTCGCTGCTCGGCTACGAGAACGGCGCCGCGCTGCTGGCACCGACCCTCGCCTTGTACACGGTGGCCGTCGCGACGACCACGCGGCAGGCGACGATCGCGGGCGCGGCGGCCCTGGTCGCGCTGATGGTCTCAAGTGCGGTAAACAATCCGTTCGGTCCCACCGGCGGCGGCTATTACCTGATCCCGGCACTGGTCGCCGCCGCGTTCTTCGGCGGGATCGCGGTCAGCAATCACCGGGCCTTCGTCGCCTCGATCCATGCCCGGGCCGAACAAGACGCGAGCCGTCGAGTCGGTGAGGAGCGGCTGCGGATCGCCAGGGAACTACATGACGTCGTGGCTCACACCATGTCGACGATCAACGTCCAGGCCACGGCCGCCGCGCAAGTACTCAACGAACGGCCGCAGACCGCCGCGGCGGCCCTGGCCGCGATCAGGACAGCGAGCAAGGATGGCCTGCGCGAGCTGCGCGCGATACTCACCGTGCTCCGGCAGGCCGATGACGCGGATCCGACCGCGCCGACTCCTAGCCTGACCCAGCTCGACGCGCTGATCGCCAGCGCGAACCAGGCCGGCCTGCCGACCAGACTCGAGGTCAGCGGCGACGCCGCCGGCCTGTCGCCGACCGCGGACCTGGCCGCCTACCGGATCATCCAGGAGTCGCTGACGAACGCCATCAGGCACGCCGGCCCGGCTCAGGCCACGGTCAGGCTGACCTACTCAGACGGCGAGCTGCTGATCGCGGTCGCCGACACCGGTCGCGGTGCGCAAGCCCACGACGCCGCCAACGGCGGCTACGGACTGATCGGCATGCGGGAACGCGCCGCTGCCGCGGGAGGAACAATGCGGGCTGGAACGGCACCTGGCGGCGGATACCTGGTCACCGCCCAGCTACCGGTCACCGGTGAGCCATCATGATCCGGGTGCTGCTGGCCGATGATCAGTCGCTGATCCGGGCCGGGTTCAGGATCTTGCTCGAGACGGCCGACGACATCGAGGTGATCGGTGAGGCCACCGACGGCGCGCAGGCCGTGGCGCTGGCCCGCAGCGAGCGCGCGGACGTGGTGCTGATGGACATCAGGATGCCGGGCACCGACGGCCTGGAGGCGACGCGTCAGATCGCGGCCGATGAGAACCTGGCCGGCGTCAAGGTGATCATCTTGACCACGTTCGAGTCCGACGAGTACGTCTACCAGGCGATCAGGTCGGGCGCGAGCGGCTTCCTGGTCAAGGATTCCGAGCCCGCCGAGCTGATCCAGGCCGTCCGGGTGGTAGCCAGGGGCGACGCGCTGCTGTCCCCGTCGGTCACCAGGCGCCTGATCACCGACCTGGCCACCCGGCCGGTAGCAACGCCTCGCACGGCCGGAGCAGAACTGAGGAGCCTGACCGATCGGGAGCGCGAGGTGCTGTCGCTGGTGGCCGCCGGGCTGTCCAACGACGAGATCGCCGGTCGCTTGTTCGTCAGCCCGCTGACGGCCAAGACGCACGTCAGTCGCATCATGACCAAGCTCAATGCCCGCGACCGCGCCCAATTGGTAGTCCTAGCCTACGAGTGCGCCCTGGTACAACCAGGCCACCGACCGTCTTCCCCACGCAACCTTTAGCGACTTCGGGCCGACGTAGCTGCCCTGGCACAATGCCGTTTAGGCTATTTTGATCGTGGTCGTGACCTGCGTGCAGCGCCCCGGCTCCAGATCCGCGTCCTGGCCCCGTCCGGCGGCACCCGGCAACCCCGACTTCCCCAACTCCGGCCAGGCAGCGGCGCCCGGCCTTACGCGACGGCCGACGTGAAACCCCAGCCCACGCCCTGGCGGCATCCACTGGCCGACAGGAACCGCACGCACCCCACTTACCACCCGTTCCGGCGCCCTTCCAACCCGTTCGGGTGCACTTACCACCCCTTCGGGCGCACTTACCACCCCTTCGGGCGCACTTACCATTCATTGCGATGGCTTCCCCATGGTTGCGCGGTCACAAATTATCTCAAAAAAGGCAAAACGACAGTACAACGAATGGGAAGTCGCCGCAACGAATGGGAAGTCGCCGCAGGAGATCACGACGACTTTTCTGCGCGCCCACGGCTAAGTCGCCGTGATCAAGAGCGGGGATCGGCTTCGCTGACCCTCCCGGCGCCCGCCTCCCGCATCCGCGCAACACACTGGCCTCCAGATGTCGCAACCCGGGTGGGAGCTACGACATCGTTGGCCGGAGCCGTTGCCGGGCATAGCAACTACTACTACTAAGCGCCGCCGTTGCTAACGCCGACGGGGTGAGGGCGGGGCGGGCCTAGGGCTAGGCCGTCGTCGACCGGACCGAGAAGCCGCACCTGCATGCACACCTCCGCTGTCGGCGAAGATTTACCCCAAACCATCACGAAGCGGGTGCGCCTTTGGTTCGACGGCCGCGGAGTTAGGTCACCTGATGTATAACCCGGGAAATCTGCGTCCGGCGGCTAACCCTGAACCATCGTGGGTGCACTATCAGGTGTGGAAGCCTCGTCCGACGCCGACCTGGTTCAGTCCGCGCTGAACGGTGACAAGGACTCGTTCGGCACGCTCATCCAGCGGCACTGGCAGACCGCGGTCTGCCTGGCGACGCGGGTACTGGGAACCCCTGACATCGCCCGCGATGCGGTGCAGGAAGCCGCGATCACGGCGATGACCGGGCTCGACCGGCTGTCCCTTCCCGATCGGTTCGGCGCGTGGTTCTGCGGGATCACGCTCAACGTGTCGAGAAGCTGGCTGCGTCAGCGCCGGGCCGAGTTGACCGGCCACCCGATCGATCAGCCCAGCTCGGCGCCTGACCCGGCCGAGATCGCGGAGCTGGAGGACCTGGCCGCCAGGGTGCGCGACGCGATCGGGCTGCTGGCAGGCGGCCAGTCCGCCGCCGTGCGGCTGTTTTACCTGCAAGGCCTCAGCCATCGCGAAGTGGCCGCGGAGCTAGGGATCTCGGCGGCCGCGGTCAAGTCCAGGCTGCACCAGGCCCGCACCGCCCTCGCGCCCAGGCTCGCCCAGGTCATGGAGATCCAACCAGCCAGCAAGTCAACCAGTTCAGGCAGGAAGGCCAAGATCATGAACAACACCGTCGAACAGCGCTGGGTCCGTTCCAGCGTCACCGAGATCAGGCTGGCCCACGGCGAGGACGGCGAAGACCACCACATCATGGTGCTGTCCGAGTCGGGCGGTGACCGTAAGCTGCCGATCTGGATCGGCCCGGCCGAGGCGACCGCGCTCGCGCTGTCCATAGAGTCCACCGAGACGCCCCGGCCTATCACCTACAAGCTGGCCGCCAGCCTGGTCACGGCCGCGGGCGCCAGCATCAAGGAGATCAGGATCACCCGCCTGCAGCCGCCGGTCTTCTACGCGATCGTGATCGTCGACGGCGCCGAAGGCCAGCGCGAGGTCGATGCGCGGCCCAGCGACGCGGTGAACCTGGCCCTGACCGCGAGCGCGCCGATCCTGATCGACGGCGAGTTGTTCAATACCGACTACCCGGCCGAGCACACCGGGAAGTTCGCGGCGAGCTCGGTGGTCACGGCCGATCTGGCCGCCCAGGCGGTCAGGAAGTTCACGCAGATCGCCGGCGAGCTCGAGGGAAAGAACGACTAGCTAAGGGCCGGTCTCCTCCTCTACGGTGCCCCCGCTGCGCCAGTACTCCCCGTTGGCCCGGTCAAGGAAGCCCTCGTCGACCAGGTACCGGCGCAGCGCCACGTAGTCGTCGAACACCGGGCGGAGTTTGCTGTTGACCTCAAGCTCGGAGTAGTGCACGCCAACCTCGAAGAGGGCTGCGGCGTAATTGAGCACCAGCAGCCGTCTGGATCGCTTGGCCGGCATCGTGACGATCCGGCCGTCCTTCATGAACGCGCTAAGAACGGCGTCATCGGTTCTGGCCAACTCTCATTCCTTCCGGCGGCCCGGAGACATATGGACCGCGCAGCAAGTTTTTGTTCCAGACCAGCACGAGGTACCGGACCACCCGGTAAGTGCGGGCGGGCGGGCCGAACGCCGCACGCAGGCCAGCGAGCGACAGGCAACCCTTGCAGTGCCTGAATATCACGAATCTGGCATCGTGCAGGCGCGGGTCGTACCAGGACGTCGCCGCGTTCCAGTGCGTGAGCAGCAGATGGCTGCCCTCGGTGCGGACCGGCCTGACCCGGACGTAGTCGCCGCTGTCCAAGGTGACGCTGCTGGCCTCCCAGTACGAGGCCAGGCCATAACGCAGATGATGCGCGCCGAGCCAGTTCGCGATCCGCTGGTTCGGGCTGAACGGCGCCGGCCGGGACGCGTTGTAGGTCAGGCACAGGCCGTACAGGGCAAGCGCCGCCGCCAGTACCGGGATCAGCTTGGCCTTGGTCAGCCAGTCGGTCAGCAGCCGGCCGGCCAGGATCGCTCCGAGCGGCAGCAAGGCCACCGCTTCCCAGGAACCGGCCCGATCCCCGAACACGAACGCGGCCAGCACCAGCGCGAACGATGCGGTCAGGATCTGCACGAACAGGCTCGTGTCGCGCGAGAAGAACCGCCGGGCCGCCGCGACCACGCCGGCGACCACGAGCCCGACTCCGACCAGATGAATAAGCGGCATGATCGACCAGATCATCGGCCGGCCGAAGAAGTCCGCGCCGTAAAGCACCAGGATGTGCTCGACCTTGGTCCACAGGTGCGCGTCCAGGCCCGATGACCGGGCGAATCCGGCCGAGGGAGTCCAGACCGCGAACCCGCCCTCCTGCTTGATCAGCCGCAGCGCCATCGTGGCCATGGCGGCCGACCCGAGCGCGCCGAGCAGCAGCGCCAGCTCATACCACCGCTCGCTCAGCGCGCCCGGCCCCCAGCTGTGCTGGCTCGGGTGGTGAGCGGGGGGTGCAGTGGGCGGGACCCCCCGCAACCCCCCGCGCTGATAGAGCCGCATCGCGCAGACGACCGCGAGCGGGATCGCGGCCTCGTACAGCGCCATCGTGTCGGCCACCTGGACCCAGGCGAGCACCGCGGTCACCAGGACCGGCACCCACCAGCGCGGCTTGACCCGGTCGATCAGCAGCCAGGCCACCAGCAGCGGTATCTGCGTGCCGGTGTGGTCCGGGTAAGACAGCACGACGAACGTCGTGTTGAGCGGCCCGAGTGCCGGCGCCAGCATGATGCCGGCCGCGACCAGTGCTCTGACCGCCCCCGTGCGCCCGGTCGCGGCTCCCTTGGCCACCAGCGCCGCGAGCAGCACGAGCACCGTGTACGTCAGGGCCGCTGCGACGTGGACGATGTCCGGTCGCAGTCCCTTGACGATCTCCACCAGCATGTACTCGGGCAACTCGGTGGTGTAGAACGACACGTCGGACAGCGACCAGCCGTGCAGCAGGACGTTGCCGTGCAGCATGGCCCATGCCTGCAGCGCCTGGGAAGAGCCGTCGGACATCGCCGGCATCGTGCGCGCCTGACCCAGATAGGCGAAGAACAGCACGAGGCCGCCGACCGCGAACGCGGCTACGGTCACCCAGGCCTCGCGAACTCGCTGGACGCTCCGCCGGCGATGCGCCGCGGTTCCTTTAGGCAGATCAACAGTTGTAGTCACAAAACGCCCCCGTCGTGCTGGCTCGCATTCACCAGCCGCGAATTCCTGGCCGCAGGCTATCCGAGTTAATCGGCCTTCCGGCCGCTAACCCAAAGCGTTTAGCCTTAGCTGGTCAGAGCGTTCCCAGAGTCATTCCACCAAAGGTCGCAGCCGGCCGATTATCGGCCTTAAACCCGCGATCACCGGTCGCTCCCGGTCATCGGGACGGCGCCGTGGGCGCGGGGCATGGCCACGTCACGGGCTGTCAGTACGGGCCGGGAACGCCGCCCAGGCGCCAGAAAATCGCTGCGGTCCCGGTGCAGAACACACCTAATTGTCGTTTCCTTGCCGACTTGCCGCCGAGGCTCAAGTAGCCTGAGGCTGCCTTCACGACGCCTGATGACCCCGGAGAACGAGGAGGAACGGCATGTCGGCTCTTCGACTGGCCGTGCGTCTGGGCGGGATCGCTGTGACATCATTCGCGCTGATCTTGCCTGCCGCCGCTGTCGCAACCGCCAGTACCGCCATCCCGGCACATAAAGGCATACTCCCGCCGAAGAATCCGTCACGAAGCCTTCCTCCGAAGCCGTTTTTCCTTTTCAATGGACTGTGCTCGCACGGCAAAGATGGACAGCGGTGCAATTCGCAGATACTCAAGGCGACCACGCGGGCACGCAAGATCCTGGAGAAAATGGGCGGGATGCGCTTTTCACTCGCCGCGTACGACAAACTGACTCCGGTCGAGCAACTCTTTGTCACCGTGAACCTCGAGCGCACCGCTCGCGGACGCGCTCCGGCGGTCGTGCTGACCAGGTCGCTGGACAAGGTCGCCCAGATCGGCGCGAACGACGACGCCGACCCGCCGCTCGACAAGGTGCCTAACCCGCTGCCCGGCGGCGGCCGGTTCATCGGGCTAGGCGGGAACTGGGCCGGCGGCTGGGACAACGCGCTCGGCGCCAACTACGCCTGGATGTACGACGACGGCCCGGGCAGCGACAACGGCGACTGCACCAAGACCAACCACCGGGGTTGCTGGGGACACCGGGACAACATTCTCGGCACGTTCAGCACCAAGGCCAGGTGCGGCGGGCAGCGAAGCGAACTGGCGATGGGCGCGGGTCACATCACCAAGGGCAAGGCCTTCGGCGACAGCGAGACCGAACTGATGGCCGGCGTCTGCGGGAAAGCTCCGACCGACGTGGTCCTCACCTGGGCCAGAGCTAAGAAATTGCTACACATCAAGTAGCTGGCCGGCGGCCTGCGCCAGGATGTGCACCACATCCCGGCCGAACCGCACGTCGCACGGATGCGCGAGCCGTCCTGACCAGGCGTTAGCAGCCAGTTCGGTCAGGGCGGTCCGCAGCGGTACCACCGGGTCATTGCCCTCGCGCGGCATCGTGGACCGGCCAGAAGCTCCGAACAGGAACAGCTCAAGGAACCCCGCCGGCTCGGGCACGTCCATCCCGACCGTCACGACGCTGCTGCGCCCGCCGCGATCGGGCCCGCCGCGATCCGGCCCGCCGCCATCCGGCCCGCCGCCATCCGGCCCGCCTCGATGATGCAGCACCAGATGCGTCACGTCACCGGCCCCGGCAGCGGCCGTCACCGCATCGACCGGGCCAAGAACGTTCCACAGCAGCGCGACCAGATGCGGCCCCAGATCCCACAGCCCGCCCTTGGCGACCCGCCACGGCGTGTGGAACGGGCTGTCCGCCATCAACGCAGAGCCCAGCCAGACCCCGCTGGCGCCGGCCCAGTCGCCGGTCGAACCGACCTCCGCCAGCCAGCCCCGCACGTCATCCTCGTAAAGCAGGGTGAAGAATACCGCCGACGCGACCCCGGCCTGCTCAACGGCCTCGACCAGCGCATCGGCCTCGGCGACCGTGACCGCGATCGGCTTTTCCAGCAGCAGGTGCTTACCCGCCCGCGCCGCCCGCAAGGCCAGGCCGCTCTGGACATCCGGTGGCACGGAGAACGCCACGGCGTCGACCTCGGACAAGAACTCGTCGAAGTCCCGATGAACGGCCGCTCCGTACCCAGAGGCCAGTGCCGCGGCCGCCACGTAGTTGCGTCCCCACACCGCCGAGAACTCGACGCCCGGCGTCGAGCCGAGCGCTCGAGCGTGCGCGACGCGCGCCCAGTATCCAGTGCCGACGAGGCCGACCCGTAGTGCCTGCATACGCCCGATTATCGCCGACTAGCATTGATCCCGTTATGGGCCCTAACGAGCCACCTGTGATCAGGCCGTATCAAGCCGGAGACCGTGACGCCGTCTACGACGTCGCCGTGCGCACGGGCGCCGCGGGCCAGGACGCGCGCGGGCGCTTCAGCACCGATGACCTGATCGGCGACATCTACGCCGGCGCGTATCTCTGCCTCGAACCAGAGCACGCGTATGTGCTCGACAACGGCACCCGTGCGGTCGGCTACATCATCGGCACCGCGAACACGGCCGGCTTCGTGGCCGCCTACCGGAAAAGCTGGCTCCCGCTCATGCGCCAGCGCTACCAGCCGCCTCCCGACCCGCCCGCCACCGACGAAGAACACAAGCTCGAGGCCATGTTCAGCCCAGAGTTCATGCTGGTCGACGAGCTAGCCCACTATCCGGCGCACCTGCACATCAACCTGCTGCCCGATTACCAGGGCTCCGGCTTCGGCCGGGCGATGATGGACACCTTCATGGCTTCGGTGGCGGCGGCGGGCGCAGCCTCCTGCTACCTGGCCGTTCGCCCGGCCAATACCGCCGCGCTCGGCTTCTACGACCGGCTCGGCTGGCAGCGCCTCTCGTGCAGCACGGACACCGCCATCTACCTGGCCAAGCCGACGGCCTAGCCCGGATTAAGGGCCAGTAACCGAGATTCTGACGGCACCGGTGAGGCCCTCTGAGTCGATTCCGAAAAACTTGGGCGTGCCAATGAAGCAACGCACGACAAAGGCCTCGGGGCTCAGCACCCGACCACTGGGCACCCGACCACTGGGCACCCGGGCACTGTGCACCCGGGCACTGGGCACCCGGCCACTGGGCACCCGCGCCTGCGGCTGCATCGCCCTCGGACAGACCAGGAGCTTCATCCGCACCCGGAAGCCGCCGTGCGGACCAGTGCGCACGTGCACGGCATTGCGGTGGTTGCACACCTGGCGCGGGACGGTCCAGGACCGGGCCGAACACTCGTTGAGCACGTACCTGTGATGCGGCTTGAAGCCCGAGCCGCTCAGCGTCGTGAACTTGTTCACCCTGACGCTGTGCGGCTTGGCGACGATCCTCGGGTGGTGCCTGGCCTTGAAGGCCACCGGCGTCGGCAGCTTGTACGCCGACGCCGACGACGCCGCCAGCGCCACCGAACTCGCCCCCGCGATCCCCAGCGCGACTCCTGCTACTACCGCTACCGTCATCCGTCGTCTCACCGTGCGCCTCCTGAATTGCGCTAGATGGCGGCGCGGCCGAACTCGCGCCGTTCTGCGACATTCGACGCAGCGGGCGGCCACAACGGTTCCAGATCGGGCGCGGCGGATTTACTGCCCGCGGAACGGGATCGCGTCGGTCACCGCCGACCGGCTGGCCTCTGGCAACCAGGCTAAAACCCTTAACCAATTTTTATAGCCAGAAAATTTTGTGAAGGTTGAGTCGGGGCGAGTGAGGTCGGCCTGGATCGATCACTAGCCGCCGAGCGGGGTGAGGCGCAGTCGCCGCAACCGGTCCGGGTCGGCTACCACGTCGATGGCCGCGATGCGGCGGTCGGAGTTGATCGTGAACCCCAGCACGACCTGGAGCTCGCCGCCGGGGGCGAACAGGACGCCGACGGTCCCGTCGACCAGAGCCAACTCGGACTCTCCGGCCCGGCTGGAGGCCAGGATCGCGCCGCGCGAGACCGCGTCGGCGCCCTGAAGCACGATCGACCTTCCCGACGGGGCGGCGGCCGCGTCGGCGGTGAGCGTGACGTCGGTGTCCAGCAATGCGACGAGTGCCGCCAGGTCTCCGCCGCGCGCGGCGGCGAGAAAGGCGCTGGCCACTTCGCGCTGGCGGGCGAGATCGGCGGCGCGGTCCTCGCTCGAGGCTCCCCTCACCCGGCGGCGGGCGCGGCTGGCGAGTTGCCTGGTCGACTCGACCGAGCGCCCGAGGACCTCCGCCACCTCGGCGAACGGCATCGCGAACAAGTCATGCAGCACGAACGCCAGTCGCTCGGCGGGCGAAAGCATCTCGAGCACGACCAGCAGCGCCAGCCCGACCGAATCGGCGAGCACGGCCTCGTCCTCCGGATCGCCGAGCGGGCGGGTGCCGCCGACAGCGGGGCCGGCCGGGGCGGCGAGCGGCCAGTCGTCGCCGACCGGATCTTCCTGATGTCGCCGGCGCGAGCGGAGCATGTTGAGGCAGACCCGGGCGACGACCGTGGTCAGCCAGGCACCGAGGTTGTCGATTTCGCTGGAATCGGCGCCGGTGAGCCGCAGCCAGGTGTCCTGGACCGCGTCTTCGGCGTCAGTCAATGAGCCCAGCAGGCGGTACGCCACCGCCCGCAGGTGATCTCGGTGCGCTTCGAACGCCGTTGCCAGCACGTCACTGTCGGCCATCGATCACATTCTCCCCTCGCCGGGTGTCACCTCTTTGACTCCCGGCGGACCGGAAACGTGACTCAACCTGCCGGTGTAGCCGCCGAGATCTGGGCGTTAGAACACGACCAGCAGCGCGAGCCCGGCGACGATGCACAGCCCGATCGCCGGGTCGCTTCTCAGTCCTGCGGCCGAAGAAAGCCGCGCGACTCACTAGCGCGGACGAACTCTACCTAGGTAGAGTTCGTTGCATGCCACCCCGCGTGAGCTTCTCGACTCAGACCCTGGCCGTGCTTTCCGCGCTGACAGACGAGCCGTCTAGCTGGCGGCACGGCTACGACCTGGCCAAGGAGACCAGCCTGAAATCGGGCACCCTGTACCCGATTCTGCTCCGGCTCGCCGACCGCGGCCTGGTCGAGGCTTGCTGGGAAGACGAGCAGCCCGTCGGACGACCCCGACGGCACCTGTACCGGCTCACCAGCGACGGCCTGGCGGCTGCCACCGACGCTCTGGCCGCCGAGGCGGCTAAGCGCCGGACGACCGCACCGAGGGTCTCTCCCCGACTGGCCGGGGAGAGCTAGTGATGGAGCGGCTGACCCGGGGACTGACCTGGCTGCTCGGACGGGCTGAGCGGCTGCTGGAGGCACCGGGCCGACGGCAATGGATCGAGGCAGTACGGGCCGAAACCGAGCAGGTTCCGGCCGGATGGGCACAGCTGAGCTGGCTAGCCGGCGGGTTGTGGCTGGTGTTCAGGGAGGCCAACATGGCACGCAAGATCGGTTACTGGCTCGGAGTCGGCGCGGTGGCGGTGATCGCGGCCTGGACGGCCTGGCTGAGTTTGCGGACCACGCCAGCTTCGGACGCCGAGGCGATCACCGATCGCTTCCGGATCCTGGTCGGACTGACGGCGCTGGTTGGCTTGCCCTGGCTGGCCCGGCGGCACGGCGTCTTCGGCCCGGTCGGCCCGGGCGTCCTGGCCAGGTTCATGCGGATCGCGGGCTGCGGGGCGGTCTGCGGCGTGGGGCTGCTCATCGTGAACCTAGACCTGCACTCGAATGGCAACGGCCTGGGCAATGGTGAATTCAGCCCGGTGCAGGAGTTCGCCGGCCTGGCCGCACTCGCGGCGGCCGTCCTGGCGCCGTACGCCGTCAGGGCCAGGTGGCCGCAGGCCGAACGAGAGAAGACCTGGGGCATCGCCGCCTGCGTGGCCACGACCGCGCTGGTGCTGATCCCGCTGCAAGCGATCCCGGTGGCCTACCTCATGCTGATCATGGCCGCGACCTCGCGGCGATCACCGGTCCGGTCGACGACCTTGATCGCGGGGACGATCGGCGGGCTGGCCTACTTCCTGAGCCTCTTCGCGACGCCGATTGTCGACAACGGCTTTCTGATCCTGATGATCATCGTGGTATCGACGCTGCTCTGCACCACTCTCGGCGGCGCCGGCGCGGCCTGGTTGATGACCAGCACCGGCACGGGTAGCACGGGCGGTGCGGAAGACCTTCGGGCCGCCCGCGTTCGCCAGGGCATGTACGCCGGCATCGCCGCCGGAGCCATCGGCGGCCTGGCGCTGGCCCTCTCTATCTCGTTCTTCGGCATCTCAATGGCGTTGGGCCCCCTGGTCGGTGTCGTGGGCGGCCGCCTCGGCGGCGCCCTGGCCGCTGACCACCTGCCGAAGCGCCGAAGCCGAGACCGCTCAGTCTCCTTCGGCCTCTACATCTCCGACTGAGGTCCACTAAAGCGAGCGACCAGCCTAGCGACCATTTCTGAAGCTCTGGGATCGAAAAATGGCGGCCACTGTTACGAATGAGGTAAATGGTGGCCATGGGACTAACTGACGCTCGGACCAACCCGGTGAATCTGCATATTCACCCTTAAAAAACCCGGTGAATCTGCGGATTCACCCGGTTTCTAAAATGATCATGGCGAGTCGGGACTGCGATTAGTGAGATTTCTGGTGACACCGTGGCTCAGGAGGCGTGCGTGACCAGCCGGGCACGGGGGGTCTGACCGGCCCAGCCGCGCGAGTCGGTTGGGAAGCGTGCGTGACCAGCCGGGCACGGGGGTCTGACCGGCCAGCCGCGCCTGCTAGCGATCACTGGATCGGCGGGTGCGACACTACTTGCCTATGGGACGAGTAGCGGTTCGAGCTGTGCTGGCCGGCGTCGCTGGGCTGGTCGGATTGACGGGATGCTCGTCCGCGCTGGGGATCAGCGGGGGCGACGACCAGCCTGTGGTTCCTAGCGTGATCGTCGTGGACTTCAAGGTCGGAGTCCCGGCCGGGCAAGCCAAGGCGGAGCTGAAGAAATGCCATCCGTTTCATGTGCTGGGCGTCGACACCGCGCGATCCCGTAAGCGCTCAGCTACCTCGATCTCGATCTGGGGACCAGAGAGCGGCACGGCCGGGGCGTCCGCGCTCTACAAGTGCATCGAGGCCTCGCCCGGCGTTGTTGACCAGGAATGGGCTGGTTAAGTTGGATCACAACGCTATGAAGACCGTCCGCGAGGAGAACCCGTGACGATGAAGTACCAGGTTGTCAACCCGGCCACCGGTCAAGTGGAGAAGGAATACCCGACAGCGACCGACGCGGAGATCCGCGAGATCTTGGACCGGGCCGGGCGGGGCTATCCGGCCTGGCGACGGACGACCATGGCCGAGCGCGCGGACATCCTGCGCCGGGTGGCTCAGATCTACAAGGAGCGGTCGGCCGAACTGGGCGCGATCATCACTCGCGAGATGGGCAAGGTCACGGCCGAGGCGAAGGGCGAGCTCAGGTTCACCGGCGCCATTTACAAGTACTACGCCGAGAACGGGGCCGACCTGCTCAAGGACGAGCCGCTGCAGTCCAATACGCCGGGAACGGCCCTGGTCCGCAGGTCCCCGATCGGCGCGCTGCTCGGCATCATGCCCTGGAACTACCCCTACTATCAGGTCGCCCGGTTCGCGGCCCCGAACCTGATGATCGGCAACACGATCGTCCTCAAGCACGCGCCGCAGTGCCCGGAATCGGCTTCTGTGATGGAGCAGATCTTCCGCGAGGCCGGCGTACCCGATGACGCGTATATCAACGTGTTCGCCACCAACGAGCAGGTGGCTGAGATCATCGCCGACCCGCGGATCGCCGGGGTGTCGGTGACCGGCAGCGAGCGGGCCGGCTCGGCCGTAGCCGCCACGGCTGGCCAGCACCTGAAGAAGGTCGTGCTCGAGCTGGGTGGCTCAGATCCGTTCATCGTGCTGGACGGGGCCGATCTGCCGAGCGTGGCCAAGGCCGCGGCCGCCGCCCGGATGTCGAACAGCGGTCAGGCGTGCAATGCGTCCAAGCGGATGATCGTGACTGAAGGTGTGTACGACGACTTCATGTCGGAGTTCACCGCCGCGATGTCCGGCTACAAGACCGGCGACCCCACCGACCCGGCCACCGCCTACGGACCGCTGTCGTCGGAGAACGCGGCTCGCAACCTGATGGAGCAGATCAACGACGCCGTCGGCAAGGGCGCCACCGTGCATCTGGGCGGGCACCGGGTCGACGGACCCGGTGCGTTCGTGGAGGCGACCGTGCTGTCAGACGTTACGCCGCAGATGCGGGCTTACCACGAGGAGCTGTTCGGGCCTGCGGCGGTGGTATACAAGGTGGCGGATGCCGACGAGGCCGTGGAGCTGGCTAACAGCAGCTCCTATGGGCTGGGTGGCGCTGTGTTCTCCAGCGACGAGGATCTGGCTCTCGACGTGGCCGACCGGCTGGATGTCGGGATGGTCTGGATCAACCGGCCAGAAGGCGGTGGGCCCGAGCTGCCGTTCGGCGGCACCAAGCGGTCTGGCGTGGGGCGTGAGCTCGGGCCGCTGGGTATCGACGAGTTCGTGAACAAGAAGCTGATTCATACCAAGCCAGGCGCCGAGTAGGCGGGCTGACCGGGCGGCGGCCGGGCGGGCGGCCGGGCCGGGCTGGGTGGGCCGGCCCGGCCGGGCTGGCGTTTAAGCCGTGCCCGGCCACAGGTTGTGCTTGGTGCAGAAGCGTTCGACCTCGTCCAGTTCGACATCGGCGTCTTCTGCCTGCGCTACGGCCGGACCGGCCATCCACCAGTCGGCGCCGGGCAGGCCGGCGGAGAGGTAGGCCCGGGTTCCGGGCTGCGGATGATGCTGGGCCCGGCGGGGTTGCGCGAGCACCTCGCCGTGGGCCGGCTCCCAGAACCGGACCAGGCCGCGGTCCTGGCCGGAGTTCTGGCCACCTGTCTTTTCGGTTTCCTCGCCCAGGACCACGGCGTCGTACCACCGCCAGACGACCGCCTCCGTGCCTGCGCCGTCCGCCGCGGCCGCGACGGCTACCAGGTGACCTGGTGAGACCCGTTCTGTCCGCGGCGAAGGGAAAGCGCTCGCGAATCCCACGGATGAGAGTTGTCCCGCTCGGAGGATCTGGCACGCGTCTTCCTCAACGCGCAAAACGATCCCGCGACTCAACCGCGCGGGCATAAGACTGTGCTCTGTCGACTTGGCCATTCATCAATTGTCCCCGCCGGTCAGTGCGCAGCGCCCCGGAGGCTGGCCGAGTGGCCGTCCTTGGGCCGGCTCGGCGCAGACAGGCGCGCGCAGCAGCAGAGCCCCCCTGCTGTAGTTCCGTCCTGGGCTACTACAGTAATGAGCGCTTACCGTCGCTCTGACTACAGGAGAGTCTTGTTACTGTAGTTCCTTCCTTATTAGCTACTACAGCAACGGGAGATTACTGCAGCAGTTCACGGCCTGAGCCGCCCGCCAATGACAAAGGTGATCCCGCATCTGACCATCGGCCATGCCGACCAGCCACCGACCCTGGGGACGCGGCCGGTCCGGCCGGCCCGGCCGGACCTGTCGGCCCGGTCGGACCTGTCGGCCCTTCAGGCTGCCGCCGAATCCGTCGGTCCGTTCCTCCCCATCGAGGCGGTTGCCGCCCAGGTCAGCCTGATGGCCGGTCCTCGCCCTGGTGACGCGGACACTCCACCTGGGCGATGGCGCACCATCGCCGATTCCCGCTCGGCTAGCGGCGCACGGCGCATGCCTCACAGCGCCTCACGGCGCATGCCCCACGGCGTATGGCGTCTGGCGTCTGGCAGGCCGGTGCCCCGTGATCGATGACTTCGCGAAGGAGTACCTGCACGGTCATGCCGACATCCTTCGAGAACAGCTCGGCGGCGCGGTCGGGACCGATCCGCGGAGCACGCTGGCCGAAGAATACGACCCGGCTTACTGGCAGAACCGCTGCGCCACGATCGAGCAGGCCGCCGGCAAGGCTTCGCTGCGGTCGACTCTCCCCTTTTAACGATTCTAAGATTCAGGGTGACGGCGAGACTGTGACGGCATTGCTCGAGATGCCGCGCAATGCGTTACGCATAAAAAGCATTAAAGCCTTTGATTTTCAAAGAATTGCCCGGGCTGAGTGTCGCGCTCCAGAGGCGACGCGAATATTCACTAGGCGATTTCTGGCCGATCTGTCACGATCGGCCCATGGGGATGCTGGATGCGGTCGCGGACAGAATCGCCGCTGGGGCAACGGTGGAGTTTCGGCCCAGCGGCTCGTCGATGGTTCCCCTGATCCGCGGTAAGCAGAAGGTCACCGTCGCGCCGGTAGATCCGGCGAAACTGGAGGTCGGCGACATCGTCCTCGCCCGCGTCGCCGGGACCGTCTACCTCCACCTAGTCTCGGCCGTTGACCGGGCCAGGCGGCGGGTGCAGATCAGCAACAACCGCGGCCGCGTCAATGGCTGGACCAGCCATGACCGTGTGTTCGGCATCTGCGTTGCCGTCGACGACGTTCCCCGGCCGGGTACCGACGGCAAGACCGTCGTTGCCGCGAGCGACCAGCCGACCTAGTTCCGGGTGCTCCACTCCTCCATTGTGCCGGCGGTCAGAATTGTGCCGCGGTCTTACGTCTGGCCGGGAGCACCCCAGAGCGCCCGCCATGGCGCTCTAGCGCGTCCAGAAGTCGTCGGGCAGGGCCTCGACGTACGATGCGGCCTGATCGAGGCGGGTCGCGATCGGCAGCAGCGCCGTCGCGGCCGGATCGCCCGCATCAGCCATGTGGCGGATGGCGGCCGCCTGCCGCCGAGCACGCTGCACGATCGCCGCGCTGAAGGCCCGACGATCGCTGTCGTAGCCGTAGCTGTCAAGCAGCAGATGAAGCCGGCGCGACCGGTCCTGTACGTCGTGCGGGCCCGTGTCGCCGGCATCAGGTTCAGTAAGCGGCACCCAGAGAAGCGCCGAGAACGCGAGATCGTCTTCTCGTGGCGACGGGAACGCGATGTCCCAGTCGAAGAAGCCGACCAGTCGGTCGCCGTCCATCACCGCGTTGTACGGTGCCGCGTCCTGGTGACCAACGATCCAGCCGGGCTGCATCGTGCGGCCGGTGAACCACACCTCGTCCTCTGGCGGCATGAAGACAGCTGTCACGTCATGGATGCGCCGTATCCATTGGCCAACCTGTACCAGAGTCGAGTCCGCGTACACCCAAGCGGGCCACGGAACACGGTCCCCGATCATCTCGCCGGACAGGTAGGTGAGCATCTGACGCCCTTGCTCGTCGAAGCCAAGTGCCCTGGGCACGCCGTCAACGCCGGCCTGCTCTAGGTGCCGCAGCAGGGCGTGGACCGTCGGCGTCCAAGGTGCGGCCTTCTTGTGGACGACGTCACCGATACGCACGGCACCGTCGGTGTTGCCCCCCGGCAGGGTCTCCTCGCTCATGGGTGTTGCTTACCAGACCGCCGGCAAACAGCGACAGCGAATTTTGGGGCGCGCGAAAGCGGGCACGGCTAGGCGCAGGCGACCGGAGAGGAGAATACAGATGGGTAAGTACCTCGTGATTGCCTCGTACACGGCTGACGGACTCAGGGAACTGACGGCCCACGGCGCCTCCGCAAGAATCGAGGCCTCGAAGAAGCTGGTAGCTGAAGCGGGCGGCTCGATCGAGAGCTTCTATTACGCGCTCGGCTCCGACGACGCGTTCATCGTCTGCGATCTGCCGGACAACGTAGCGGCGGCCGCGACAGCCATTGCGGCGGGCGCCAGCGGCGTCGTAGCCAGCCGCATAGTGCCGCTCCTCACGGCCGACGAGATCGACGAAGCGGTGTCAAGGAAACTGCAGTTGGCAGGTCTCGACCAGTAGGGGCCCGGGCTCGCGGTGTTTCAGGCTGCGGCCGGTTGGAGGCGTGACCGCAGGGTCGGCACGCCGGGGCCGTCAAGCTCGGGCAGGTACGCCGCACGGCCAGCCATGCTCATGACCAGCGCGAGGGTCGATCCGGTGATCAGGGGACCGGTACCCGCCGCGAACGGCCCGTCGTCTGCCCGCAATTGCAGATCGGCGGCCCGGGTATGGCTGGCAACGGCGAAGTCGCGTTGGGCGAAGAAGTCGGCCACGGGCGTCAGCGCGTCGACGCTGGGCGTCCGGGCCAGCCCCAGCGGCTGGCAGATGTCCTGGGCATGGACAACGACTTCGCCGAGGTAGGCCGGGGTGTCTCCCGAGGGCGCGGTAGTGCTGGTGATGACGGCGCGAAACCGATCAAGCGTCTCGACAGGGGTGCTGCCGCACTGCTCGGCCAGCCGCCGCTGGTTGTGCACGTCCGGGCGAAAGCGCGCGCCGAGCATGCTGAGCAGCCACCGCCGCTGGTTCAGGCTCGCCGCAGCGGTGAGGTGAGCGACGACCTGCTCGACGTTCCATTCGCCGCAGAGCGTGTCATGCCCCCACTGCTTCTCGCCAAGGTCTGCTAGATCTTCCGCGAGCGCAGCGCGCTCGGCGTGCGCCAGCGCCCACAAGGGGTCATGCCGCGTTCTCGCCATATCGCCCAATCCCTCCCCTGGATCAACCATCGCTCCAAGGTAGACGCGCCTGGGCCGCTCGATTCATCGCGTCGAAGTCATCTCCGAGGGGAACTGGAGGCAGTTCGCCTCCTAAGGCTCGAGCTGCTTAAGCAAAGGCCAGGTCAGAGACGATACGTCTGCTGACCTGGCCGCTGCCGTCTGGCTACTTGTAGCTGAGCTGGACCAAGAGGTCGCAACTGGCTCCCGAGTGTGACTTCTTGAGCTTGCCGCCTACGGGCAGCGGCGGAGCGTAGAGGAGGAAGCCGCTGCCACCCGAGCACGACAAGGTCCCGGTGGACTTTGCCTGGATGGCGATGTAGTTGCCCTTGGTGACATGCAAGTTGACCTTGAAGGTCTGGACGATGAAGTGGTCGCCGTTGATACCACCGCACGGGCTCTGACCCTTGTAGGCGATCACGGGACCATTGGCCACGATCTGAGCCCTGCGCTGCCTGGGGAGAGCCTTGGCCAGCTGCAGCCGGAACTTCCCGGCCTTACACGACACCAGCTTCACGTGCTTGATGGTCCCCGTCCTCGGGGCCGTGAAGTTGCTGAAGTTCTCGAACGCGGAAATGGCGACCCAGGTGCAGTTGGCACCGTGCGGAATTCCGGCGTTCTCGCTGCACGGCTGGCCGTTCTCGGCGTTGGATGGCTGGGTTTGGGAGCTCAGCTTGGCCCCGAAAAATGTCGGAGTCTTAGCGGGAGCCGCAACCCCCGATGAGGCGGTCATGCCCACCAGGATGAGAGGCGCCACCAGCACGCCAAAACCTTTGAAAAAGTACGACGCAGATCTCTTGCTCATTTAGTCCCCCGACTCTGCTGTTGTTCGTCTTGTTCCTGGCGAGTAATGCCAGTATGCCCCCACGTGCGACGGATGTCACCAGCGGAGGAACCTTGGCACGTCCCGCCGCGAGCCGCGGGTCCCGTGAGATTTCGTCTGGCAGAGTGTCGGATCCGAGGCGAGGTGTTCGTAGAACAGTTGAGAGGCGGCCGGAAGTAGGCCACCGGACAAGGACAAGGAGTCGTGGGATGACGCGGTACCTGATCTCGTTCGATGCCGGCGCGATGGACCACATCCCCGACGAGGAGATGCCTGCCGTGGACAAGGCCGCACACGAGGTGGTCCAGGAGGCCGTGAACGCCGGCGCGTGGCTCTTCGGCGCCGGGCTGGAAAGCAAGAAGGCGAGCGTCGTGGCCACCGACGGGATCGTCACCGACGGCCCGTATCCGGAGGCCAAGGAGGTCGTCGGCGGATTTGCGATCGTCGAAGTGTCCTCACTGGAGGAGGCACTGGGGTGGGCTGCCAAGATCGCGGCGGCCTGCCGCTGCGCGCAAGAGGTATGGGAACTCATGCCCGACCCGAGCCAAGACGCCATGCTCCGCCAAGCAGACCGGCGATGGTGAAACCTGGCCCCGGGGACAGCCGAGGTTAGGAAGCGCCCGCTCTTGGTTGAGTACGATGACGCCCATGGCGGGGAAACGAGCCGGCACGCTGCTCGATCTCATGCGGCCAATCGAGTACTTCACTCTTGGCCGCGCCTGGAACGACCTGACCGATGATGAGTTCTTCTGGCAACCATTCACGACGGCCTGGAACATTCGGCGGCATGATCATTGCCCGACGCCGAACCCGTTCGGAGCGGGCGAATGGGTGGCCGACTTCGAGATCCCTGAGCCAGCCCCGGTCCCGATGACTACCATCGCCTGGCTGTACTGGCACATAGGGTCGATGCCAGGCCGTCTGTGCGACATCGACTTCCTGGGCGGGACACGCGCCATGGCCAGCGGCTGGACCTCGCCGTACCTGACCCATCACCCGATCTTCACCAGCGCTGCCGAGGCCGTGACGGCGTTGCGTGACGGCTGGCAGAGACTCCGCGAGGCGATCGAGCGGGCCGATGACGACCAACTCGAAGTGACGACCGCCGGGTATACGTATGCCGCGGAGCCGCACGGCCCAATCCAACTCGTCAAGGACGGCATGCTGCCACGCAGCCTGCCCAACCCACTAACACCCTCTAGCGGTAAGGCGTCAGATCGGCCCGGGGGTAGCGCGTCTGGGTGTCGGCCAGGGTCTGCTCGTCCCAGTACGGGTCGCCCGGAGCTGGGAAGCCGAACACCGACCGCTCCCGGGGAGAGGCCCGCTCGACGATCTCGAACCAGTCTGAACGTGTCGCGCGCTCGGCCCAGGCGACCCGGCCGGTCCAGCGCGGTGCCCACACGTCGTAGTCGGCGAGGAGCGCGAAGCGGGCTGATCGCTGGCCGGTCATGCGCGACCCGCGGTGAAGTACGTCGGACCGGAAAGCGAACAGGGTTCCCGCCGGACCGGTCATCGAGACCTCCTCCTCGGCGAACATCCCCTCGGGGAGGTAGTTCGTGATGTCGTGGGGCCCGGGGACCGGCCAGTACGGGACGCTCTGCCCAGCCGGCAGCGGAACGATCTTGGTAGGGCCGTCCTCATCGCCTACGTCGGACAGCAGGATCCAGCTCAGCATCTGCGTGGCCGGCTCGGAGCGCTTGGGCACGACGAGGCTGTGGTTGACGAAGTCGCGGTGATGGCGCTGGTCGTAGTCGGCGGCCCCGGCGTACTTGGCCCACAGCGACGCCTCGTAGAGCCGCAGGTCGGCTGAGCCCAGGAAGCGCTCCGCCAGGTCGAGCAGGTCCGGGTGGAAGGCCAGCCGGTTCAGGTTCCACGATCGCCACGGTCCGCTGACTTCGCCGGCCCACTGGTCCGTCGCCAGCCACGCATGAGCAGCCGGGTCGGCGAAATACTCCTCGGGCCGCGGGTAGTGCAGCCACAGAGCTTCCTGGGCCGCGGCCAGCTCGCCAGCCCCGAGGAAACCTTCGAAAAGCAGGTAACCCCGCTCCCGCAGGTCCGCCAGGCAACGGTCAGGCACCTTCATGCCCGCATGCTAGCCACCCTCGCAGTTCGACCGCACCGGCATTTTCGGCAGTGCAGCGGTTCAGGGTCACCGCCGAACCGCTGCGAACGAGGACAAGATCCTGACCGCCAACCCATGCCCCCGCACTGTCAGCTTGGGAAGACAACCAATCATCCCACGTCAGCGCGTCTCACCAGGCAATTCGAGCGACCGGGAGTACCCGAAGTTGACCGCCAGTCACCGTGCTTAATTGCACGCTAATTGCACGACTCGCAACAGTCGTCTAGGCCGGGCCCTCCAAGAAGCGCCCGGGCTCCTGAAGCATTCGCCGTTAGCCGAGCCGGGAAGCGAACCACCAGATCTGACCCTCGGGGTCGCTCGCGCCGTATTCGCGGATGCCGTATGACCGGTCGACAGGCTCGCAGACGATGGTAGCGCCGACGGCTACCGTGCTGGCGTAGTGGGCGTCGACGTCGTCAACAGTGATCACGGTCGTGCCTGTAACCGCGTCGACTGATCGGGGCGACCGGTAGCTCTTGCCGCCTGCCGGATGCAGGCCGATGACCTGCACTCCAGCTCGCACTTCTGCGAACTCTGTGAAACCGTCCTCTGATTTCCAGATCTGCCCGGCCGTCAGACCGAAGACTTGCACGATGTACCGGTACGCGGCGTCGATGTCGTCATACATCAAGAACCCGGTGGTGCCACAGACGGTCCCGCCCATGCTGATCATCTCCTCGACGGTTGCGAACATCTCCTGTGGAGACGGATGCTTCTGCTGCGCGAGTACGGTGGCTATTGTGGCCAGCCGCGCGCAGAGCCGGCTGGCCATGGCCGCCCGGTGCCTGGCTTCGGCGAGGTGGCGGTCTATGGCAGGCGCGAGCTGCCACTCAGGCTCCGCGAGCACGTCGGCCACCTGACTGAGTGGGAGGCCGAGTTGACGCAGCCGGACGATCCGGTACAGCCTGGCGACGTCGTCGGCGTCGTAGAGCCGGTGCCCTCCGGTCAGCCGAGCGGAAGGCTTCAGCAACCCGATCTCGTCGTAATGGTGTAGTGCCCTGACCGTCAGCCCCGTGACCTTGGCCAGTGCCCCGACCTTCCAGGTCCGCATGGTTTCTTGCGGATGGTCGTGCCCGATCATGTTCCCACGCTAGGACCTCACGCCACGTAAGGTGCAAGTAGCGCTGCTAGGCAAGCTCTCAAGCAGGCGCCGGAATTGGCTTGGGCGCCATTTAATGGCCCGGCGCTGCTTGCATGACTCACGGCCATTCGATACGCAGCAGATAGACCTCGCGCTGGTCTTCCATGACGAGGTAGGTTGCCAGACCGAGTTCGCCGAACGCATGCGTGAGCATGTTGCCTCGCGGGTTGGCGGTATTGAACGGCTCTCCGCTCCAAGGAGCCGCCTCCAGAAGAGTGAACAACTCGGCCAGCGGGCGCAGAGCTTCCTGAGGGATCGCCTTGATCTGATCTTCGACGATCGGGTCAAGGCTGAGCCGGTACACCTAACTGCCGCTCTCTCGTTCAGCGAGGAGCTGGCGCCACGGTGTGCCCTGCGGCATCGACTCGCCGGCCAGGACCTGGTCGGCTCGGGCGTGCATACGCCGACGCCCATCCGGATCCCGCACTGAGTCGCATGCGGAAATCCACCAGCGATGCACGAAGTCGTTCAGCACGCCGAGATCAAGGCTTACCCTGACTTCGTCCAATACCGCCTTGAGGCCGGCGTCGAACGCCTCGCGATCCTGCCGTACCACCAAGACTGCCCGGATGGCACGAAGACTCTTCGCCGGATCCGGCGCCACCCCAGGAACAAGGTCATGCGTCTGCGCACTCATCTCAGCCTCGCCTCCCTTGCGGAAGAGCCTACAGCGACAAGATAAGACGACCGGTCATCCGACCTGCTAGCTACGTAGCGCCCCCGGCTGGACCTGACTCCTCCGCGCTCGGTAGTAGGCAAGGGCACGTCGCGGACACGGCATCAGCTACGGCGACAGCAAGGTCATGGACACTATGCCTCCTGGCCTGGCTCTGGTCACGCTAGAGCGGGTGACGGGAATCGAACCCGCACTGTCAGCTTGGGAAGCTGATGTTCTGCCATTGAACTACACCCGCACGCGCCTGCCGTACCGCCTGCCGTACCGACTGCCGCGACGACATCGTACCGGAACCGGTAGGTTGCCGTCGTGCTGCTCTCCGACAGGGATATCAGAGCCGAGATCGAATCTGGCCGGGTCGGGCTTGATCCGTTCGCGCCTGAGCTGGTCCAGCCCTCCAGCGTCGACGTACGTCTTGACCGGTTCTTCCGGGTGTTCGAGAACCACAAGTATCCCCACATCGACCCGGCGATCGAACAGCCCGATCTGACGCGGCTGGTCGAGACCGAGGGCGACGAGGCGCTCGTGCTGCATCCGGGCGAGTTCGTGCTCGGGTCGACGTTCGAGGTGGTCTCGCTCCCGGACGACATCGCCGGGCGGCTCGAAGGCAAGTCCAGCCTTGGCCGACTCGGCCTGCTTACGCACTCGACGGCCGGCTGGATCGACCCTGGGTTTACCGGGCACGTCACGCTCGAGTTGTCGAACGTGGCTACCCTGCCCATCAAGCTCTGGCCCGGGATGAAGATCGGGCAGCTCTGCCTGTTCCGGTGCAGTTCGCCGGCCGAGCATCCGTACGGCTCAGCCGTCTACGGCTCCCGCTACCAGGACCAGCGCGGCCCGACTCCTTCTCGCTCTTACCTGAACTTCTACCGGGCCAAGGTCTAGGAAAACCGCCAGGCCAGGCGGGCCGTTCCCGCCCGACAGCCGATCCCGCGCCAACGGCGACCCCCTGGATCCGGTACCAGCGTAAAACTCACCATTCGCCGGAACCAGATCCAGGGGTCACCGCCAGAATTCTTAAAGCTTCGGGCACCGTCCTTGGCCCAGCACGCAATTGGTGTTATCGGCCCAGCCCCAGGCTGTCAACGGCCCGATGTACCGATCGATCTTCGGCAGGCCGGTCCCGCCGTAAAGCTTGTGTCCAGCCTTGTCGTACGCGGCCCAGCTCGCCACATGCTGCCCGGACCGCAAGGCCAGCCCGAAGAACCGCTGCCCACTCACCGGAACGGCCGCCACCCGCGATGCCCTGCCCCCGCCCAGGTCGAACTTCAGGTACGCCACCGACCGCTTGGCCGTACCCAGCAGCCAGCTACCGAGCCGTCGGTGCTCGATTGCCTTCACTCCGGCCGACTGGGCCGTGTCTGGTGACATGCAGTCCTCGATACCGAAGCCGCCCGAACCGGTAATGTAACCGGTCATCAGGACGCAGTAGCCGTCCGACCCGTACTGCACGGAGACGACCCAGTCGAGATGATGACCTGACCCGGCCGGCACTCTCCCCCGGTTGACCACGACGTTCTGCTCGGCCGGGATCTTCTGGCCCGGCGGCCACCAGGTCACCGGCAGATGGTCGGTGACCACCCGGCCGAGCTCGGTTTTGCCTGAGTACGCGGTAAAGGTCCGCACGCTGTCGCTGAGTGGCGTCAGCACCCCGACCCAACGGCGGCCGGCCGCAGCGACCGGATACAGGTCCAGCTTCTGGTGATCTTTCGTTGTGACCGCGACTCTGGTCACGTCCTTGCTGACCACCGCATAGAAGCCAGGCCAGCCTTCGATGCCCCCGTAGTAGAACGTCCCGATCGAACCAGGGTTCACCGATCGCCTCAGGTTGCCGATGTACCACTCCCGGCCACCAGTGACCTTGGCCCTGACTTGGTTGTGGCTGGCATCTACCCGGATCTTCCAGGTGGCCTGCCGCCCGCTGCCGGTCTCGATCCCTTCGGCGACCAGCCCGTGCTTGGCGACCGGACCTAGCCTGACGACTCGTTCTTTCTTCCAGTGCGGGTGCCGCCCCGGTTCGCCCGATGACGCCTGATGCCGGTGCAGGTGTCCAAGCTGGGTGACCGCGGCGAAGCCAGCCAGACTGACCGCAGCGACCGCAGTGCTGATCGCCAGGTTGTATCCGGTCCTCATGATTCGTCCCTTCCTTAGCACGGCGGCGACCGGTGGCGGCGCCGCGTTGATTTGCCCGAGAACTCGGTCGAGCCGGGCCTTGAGCTGGAGTTCCTCTTCGCTCAGCACGGGAGCCTCCCGTTCATCAGCTCGCCGCTGACCCGCAGCTTGGCCAGCGCTCGCGCCGCTTGACTCTTGACGTTGCCGGTCGAGCAGCCCAGTGCCGCGGCCGTATCCGCCTCGCTTAGGTCCATCCAGTACCTGAGCACCACCACGGCCCGCTGACCGGCGGGCAGGCTCATCAGCGCCGCCATCAACTCGGTCCGCTCATCCGGCGCCTCCACCAGCTCGCGGCCCGGATAGTCAGGCGGCGACTCGGTCAGCTGCTCGGAGACCCGGCGGCCGCGGAACCGGCTGCGGTTCGAATTGATCATGATCCGGCGCACGTAAGCGTCAGGGTCGGACGCTCGCCGCACTCTGGTCCACGACGCGCAGGCCCTGGTCAGCGCGGTTTGCGCGAGATCCTCAGCCAGCCCCTGGTCGCCGGTTAATCCATAACCGAACCGGACCAGCCCGGCCCACCGGCTGAGCATGAACTCGGTGAACTCATCAGCCGCCATGCCGTCCACGGCCACCTCCTCGCCCTAGCAGACCTCCAGCGCGGCCAACGAGGTTGCATGGCGAGGGGCATAATTTACCGAAGGCCGGTGATGCGCAGGTTCGGCACCAAATTCAAACCCACGATTATGCGGAAAGCATGGCCGGGGTTTGGACCCTCGTGACCAGAGGTCAGCGAGGGGGCAGGTTCGTCAGAGCGGCCAGCAGCCGGTCCTGCTCTGCCAGGGCAGCAAGCAGCGCACTTCTTTCTTCTTCCAAGGACTTGACCTTCTCCTCGAGTTCGAGGACGCGACGGATCGCTGCCAGCGTCATCCCCTCGTCGGCGAGCTGGGCGACGTACTGAACGACCGTCACCTCTACGCGGGAGTAGCGCCGCTGCCCGCCTGTCGACCGGGACGGCCGGACGACGCCGAACTCATCGAGGCGGCGCAGGAAGGCTTGCTGTACCTCGAGCATCTGGGCGACCTGTCCCACGGTGAATAGCGGGAGGGTCTCGTCGTCAAACGGCAGCACGGTCACACACTCCAGCATCGCGGCGAGCCAGGCAAGCTGGCTCGGGCAAGGCGGCGGGCAGCGCTGGCATCGGCCAACGTAGACAAGGCGCCAACGCAAGCAACGAGCCGGGCAAAGGCAGGACAGTCCCGCTTAACCCGGCCCGAACGTGTCGGCGAACACCAGCAGCGCGGTCTCCGGACGATCGCCCGGAGACCGCAGCGCGCCTTGCCATTGCTCTTGTATCAGGCGGTGAGCTCCGGTGCGCCCGGCCGCTTGATCTCGATCTTGTGCGCCTTGGCCTGCTCGGCGACCGGCAGCACGACGGTGAGCACGCCGTTCTCGTACTGGGCCTGAACCTTCTCGGCGTCGATCGGCTCAGCCAGCCTGACCTTGCGTGCGAACGAGCCGGTGACGCGCTCGCGTACCACGGGCCGGTCCTGCTCGCCGTACTCCTCGGTGCGCTTGGCCGCAACGGTCAGCATGCGCCGGTCGGTGGTGACCTCGATGCTGTCCGCGTCGGCGCCCGGCAGGTCGAACTTCAGCACGACCTCGCCGTCGCGCTTGACGATGTCCAGCGGCAGGCCGGCCCGGCCGGCGGCGCTGCCGTCCGTCCATCCAAAGGTCCGCTGAACGAGCCGGTCGAAGTCCGTGACGAACGGGTCGAATGATGTCAGCAGCACGGTGTTCTCCTCCAAGATCCTCTTCCAAGTCAACCCCGGGGTCCAACTCCGAACCGCGGTTAACTACAGTTCTACCCTTCAAAAACCTCTAAGTCAAATGAGAAGTTTCTTGAGTAGTGAAGGAGAGAGAACTTGCCTCTGCTACAGCCGCTCGATGATCGTCGCGTTCGCCTGCCCACCGCCTTCGCACATCGTCTGCAGGCCGTAACGCCCGCCGCTGCGCTCGAGTTCGTGCAGCAGCTTGGTCATCAGGATCGCGCCCGTAGCGCCGAGCGGGTGACCGAGTGCGATCGCGCCGCCGTTCGGGTTGGTCTTCTCCAGTGACGCCCCGGTCTCGGCCGACCAGGCGATCAGCACCGGAGCGAACGCCTCGTTGACCTCGAACACGTCGATGTCATCGACGCCGAGCTTGCCCCTGGCCAGCGCCATCTCGGTGGCCGGGATCGGGCCGGTCAGCATGAACACCGGGTCGGCGCCGGTCACGGTCAGCGTGTGGATCCTGGCCCGCGGCGTGAGCCCGTGCCGCTTCACGGCCTCTTCTGAGGCGATCAGCAGCGCGGCCGCGCCGTCGGAGATCTGCGAGGCGGTGGCGGCGGTGAGTTCCCACCCTTCGCGGAGCGGCTTGAGCTCAGCCATCTTCTCCATGGTGGTGTCCCGCCGAGGACCCTCGTCGACGCTGATCCCGGCGACCGGCGTGATCTCGCGTTCGAACCGGCCCTCGTCGATCGCCCGCAGCGCGCGGGTGTGGCTCTCCAGCGCGAACTCCTCGAGTTGCACCCGCTTGATGTCCCACTTCTCGCACATCAGCTGCGCACCGCGGAACTGGGAGATCTCCTGCTTGCCGT
Organism: Streptosporangiaceae bacterium; assembly: GCA_035606435.1. Classification (GTDB taxonomy): domain Bacteria; phylum Actinomycetota; class Actinomycetes; order Streptosporangiales; family Streptosporangiaceae; genus Chersky-822. The sequence goes on from DATNFM010000235.1 coordinate 36,340, forward strand.
ACCGCTCCTGCCAGCCGTCGCCGAACGGGAACGCCATGCCCTCCTTCAGCGCCAGCCCGACCGAGGTGCCCATCGGGACCTGGCTCATGGACTCGACGCCGGCCGCGACCACCAGGTCCTGGGTGCCAGACAGCACACCCTGCGCGGCGAAGTGGACCGCCTGCTGGGACGAGCCGCACTGGCGGTCGATCGTGACACCCGGCACCGACTCCGGCAACCCGGCCGAGAGCCAGGCATTGCGCGCGATGTCAATCGCCTGCGGGCCGATCTGGGAGACGCAGCCCATGATCACGTCCTCGACCGCCGCCGGGTCTACCCCGGTGCGAGAAACAACTTCCTTCAGCACATGCGCGCCGAGATCCACGGGGTGGACGCCGGACAGGCCACCCTTCTTGCGACCGACGGGAGTCCTGACTGCTCCGACGATGTATGCCTCTGCCACGACGACCTCCACTGGCGCCCCAACTTCCGATTGCGTTCGAGGTTACCCCGGAGTAGCCCGCCAGCGGCAGGCAGGAGGGCAAGGGAGGGAGGGCGGGCAGCCAAATGCGGTTATGCTCAGTTCGAAGGGTTTTGCGGCGGGCGAGGCTGGTACGTGCAGGGAGGATGGCCATGGCTGACGGCTTCATCCTGCTCGGGTTCATCGCGGTCGCGATTGCGATCGTGACGGCCAGAGTCAGGCGCCGCATGGGATTCCCGGTCCGTCAGGGCTTCTACGCCTCAGCGATCGCCATAACCGCGATCGCAGTCCTCCTGCTCTGGGTCACCCAAAACCACTAGATCCGCCGGCAGCGACCTACCGGTCTGCCGATAACAGGCTTACTGAGGCCGGGCGGATCGGCATCTGGAACCAGACGGCCTTGCCCTCTTCGGTTGGGCGCGAGCCCCATCGGTCGGCGAGCTGGTCGACCAGGTACAGGCCTCGACCGCCTTCGTCGTTCTCGCCTGCCATCCTGATGCGCGGAAGCCGCAGGTCGTAGTCGAACACCTCGACCCAGACGGCCTCGGCGCCCTTGCGGATGCGCAGCACGAACTCCTGGCCCTCCGCGCTGACGAAGTCCTCACTCAGCGGTGAGTCGGTCCAGTCGTCCAGGTCGGGCTCGCCGGGCCTCCGGACGCTGGTCGGGCTCGTCAGGGCGGTGCCGTCCAGCGCGAACTCGTGGCGGGGGCTGGGCGCGATCGCGGTGTGCAGCACGACGTTGGTAACGACCTCGGAGACCAGCAGGCAGGCCAGGTCGGCCTGGTCACCGTCCATTCCGCACTGGATGAACATGTCGAACGCGATCTTCCTGGCTTCCGACACCTTGATCGGCTCGGCGCGGAATCGCCGGTCCCAGGTCTCCAGGTCCTGCGCGGCCGTCCTGACCACCAAGATGGCCATGTCGTCGTCGATCTTGCCCGGCACCGCGTGCTCGGCGGCGGCGGCGATCCGGTCGACGCTCTCGCCCGCGACGGCCTTGACCGCGTCGTGCAGCATGCCGAAGACCTCGGCGTCGTCGTAGTGACCGGTCCCCTCGGCCCGGGCCCGGCGGTCGACCAGGCCGTCGGTGTAGAAGATCAGCGTCGCGCCGGGCGCTAGCTGGACGGTCTCCTCGCGATAGGTCGGCAGGCCAGGCACTCCGATGCCGCGCACGCCGAGCAGCAGGCCCTGGTACTTGATGTCGAGCGGCCTGACATCGCCCCTGGAGACCAGCAGCGGGGGCATGTGACCGGCGTTGGCGATCGTGAGCTGGCGGGACCAAGGGTCATAGATCAGGTACGTGCAGCTGACGATCGGCGCGTGGGCGAGGTTGTCGCCTTCGTCGGTCATCGACCGGCACCACTCGTCCAGCCGGCGCATGATGTCCGCTGGCGCCTTGTCGTCCTGGGCGAATGCCCGCAGGGCCGATCGAAGCTGGCCCATCACGGCGGCGGCCCGGGCACCGCGGCCCTCGACGTCGCCGATCACGATGCCGACCCGCCCGGCCGAGAGCTGGATGATGTCGTACCAGTCGCCGCCGACCTGGGTCTGGATGCCCTGGCCGTGGGTTTCCAGCGGCTTGGCGGGCACGTACCGGTAGGCGACCTCAAGGCCGTCCAGCATCGGGGGGTTGCTCGGCAGCAGGCTGTCCTGGAAGGCCAGCGCGGTCGCGCGCTCTTCCTCGAACAGCATCGAGTTGTCGATCGCGATCGCCACCCGGCTCGCGATCGCGGCGACCAGGTCACGGTCGTCGGCCACGTAGTGCTTGGAGTCCTCGCGTACGGTCAGGCCGGACAGGGCCAGGCTCAGCACGCCCAGCTTCATGCCGCGCACCTTAAGCGGGGCGGCGATCACCGAGGAGATGCCGATGTCCCTGCTGGCACCCATGCTCTGCTCGTTCGGGGCCGGATAGGCCTGATCGTCGATGTCCTCGATCAGCACGACCTCGTCCTGATCGATCGCCTTACGGCAGAAGTGGCCCTTTGGGTAGTTGACCGGATCGCCGACCGGAGTCCAGGTGCCCTTCGGCGGCTCCCAGTCCCAGGCGTTCATCTGGACTCGGCGGACGAGCACTTCGCCCTTATGCTTGTCACTCTTGCGCAGGTCGATGAAGCAGTGATCGGCGAACTGCGGCACTAGTGTCTCCGCGACCTGCCGCAGCGTGTCGTTCAGCTCGAGCGACTTGTTGAGCCGCTGGCCGATGCGGTCGAGCAGGCCGACGCGGTCGGTCGAGGATTCCGTGCCGACCTGGAGCGCCTCCTTGGCCATGATCACCGTGCCGGCGACCTCGCCCGCGCTGCCGCGCATGGGCGTCGCGTTCATCCGGACGAAGAAGTTCGAGCCGTCGGGGCGCCTGATCGACAGCGTGCCTTCCCAGTCCCGGCCCCGGCAGGCCTGCCGCTCCAGGTTCGCGACCTTGGACAGGTCGTCCTCGTCAAAGCCGAGCGCGCGGAACGGTACGTCCGTCAGGTGCCCGGGGTCGGGGAAGCCGAACAGCCCGGCGGCGAAGTCGTTCGCGTAACGCAGGCAGCCATCGTGGTCGACGACGATGACGGCGGTCTCGACCTGGCTGAGGATCTGCTCGGTAGGAAGCATCGGCTGCGCCCTGACCGGAGCGGTCGTGCCACGAGCCTGCGTGGCCGCATTGCCATCTGCGTTCATTTGACTATCTACCAGGCATTCATGTAGATACTACAGATTCCACGACAAACAGGTGAGACGCCACATCCCGCGACAATGCCGCGTCGTTGCCAGCCACTCTGCCTGCACCCGTCACCCGCACATCGTCGCTGCCGACCACAAGCGTAACCTCACGGCCCGGCTGTATCCCGATGTTCTTGAGTTTAAGCATTAGCGCGGCATCGCTCTGAAGTTGTTCGCTGATCCGCTGAACAACGACCTGAGCAGGCACCGCTTCGGTTATGGCGGTCATTGCCACATCTGGCTCGTGAGCTGCGGCTTCAGTAGCATCTACAGCCGCGGTTGGCACACCAAGCTCGGCCAGGCCCGGAATGACATTTCCGTGCGGGCAACGAACCGGATAATTCAGAAGTTCCACCAGTCGCCGTTCCACGCTGTCCGAAATAACGTGCTCCCAGCGACAGGCCTCGATATGCACTTCCTCCCAGGGCAGGCCAATCACGTCCACCAGCAGGCACTCCGCCAGCCTGTGCTTGCGCATCACCCTGGTCGCGAGCATCTCGCCCTCGTCGGTGAGCGCGAGCCGGCGGTCGGCCTCGACGAGCAGCAGGCCGTCCCGCTCCATCCTGGCCACCGTCTCGCTGACCGTGGGGCCGCTCTGGGACAGTCGCTCGGCGATCCGCGCGCGCAGCGGAATTACGCCCTCCTCGGTCAGCTCAAAGACCGTCCGGAGGTACATCTCCGTGGTGTCGATCAGACCGTGCGCTGCCACCCGTTTCCTCCTGCGGGGGTTCCAGGGAGTCCCACCCGCTTCTCCCCCCGCCCACCACCCGAGCAGGGGATCCGCCTCCGATGCTACGGCGTCGAGGCACCAAACGCGTACCCTCCGCAATTGCATCGGTACCGGAATTAGGGTGCAAGCCGCTCGATCACCCAATTCGGACCGGTCTCTTCTGCTGACCTGCGGTATCTCAGCCGGTCATGCATACGGTAGGCCCGGCCGTGCCAGAACTCGAAGCTCACCGGCTCGAGCCGGTATCCGCCCCAGAACGACGGAGCCGGGATCTGCGTGCCCTCGGGCCAGCGCCGCTCCAGCTCGGCGTAGCGCTCCTCGAGTTCGTCCCGCGATCCGATCACCGTCGACTGGTGGCTGGCCCAGGCGGCCAGCTGGGAGCCGCGCGGCCTTGAGTGGAAGTACTCCTCGCTAGCGGCCTCGCTCAGCTGGACTACAGACCCTTCGATGACCACCTGGCGGTGAATGGCGTGCCATCCAAACAGCAGGCACGCTCGCGGCACCTCGGCGAGCTCGGATCCCTTCCGCGACGTGCGATTGGTAAAGAACGTGAAGCCGGCCGAGTCGTGGCCGCGCAGCAAGACGGTACGCGCCCGGGGCTGACCCGCGGCCGAGACCGTCGCCAGCACCATCGCGGCAGGCTCAGGCAACCCGGCGGCCAGCACGTCGGCCATCCATCGCTCGAACATCTCGTCCGGGTCGGCCGCCGCCATGGCCTCGTCGAGTCCGCTGGTGGGCCAGTCCGCCGCGTTGCTCGCCATCGCCATGGGTACAGATCTTCACACACCCGGTCTTCGCGCGTCGCACTGACGGGCCTAAGCTAAACGGCGTTTGGCCGGCTTGCCGTGGTGTTACCTCGGGGGTTCAAGGGGCGCCCCCCTTGGCCGACCCGGCCTGCACAGCGTGGGCGAAAGGAGACGAAGATGTCCGACTTCACGCCTGGTCTTGAGGGCGTTGTCGCGTTCGAGACGGACATCGCCGAACCCGACAAAGAAGGCGGCGCGCTCCGATATCGCGGCGTGGACATCGAAGACCTGGTCGGCCACGTGAGCTACGGGTACGTGTGGGGCCTGCTGGTGGACAACGCGTTCGAGCCAGGGCTGCCGCCAGCCGAGCCTTACCCGATCCCGGTGCACTCCGGCGACATCAGGGTCGACGTGCAGAGTGCGCTGGCGATGCTCGCCCCGGCCTGGGGCATGCATCAGCTGCTCGACATCAGCGACGAGCAGGCTCGCGATGACCTGGCCAGGGCGTCGGTGATGGCGCTGTCATTCGTGGCCCAGGCCGCCCGGGGCACCGGCCAGCCGATGGTGCCCCAGCGCCGGGTCGACGAAGCCAAGACGATCACCGAGCGGTTCATGATCCGCTGGCGCGGCGACCCCGACCCGAGGCACGTCAAGGCGATCGACGCGTACTGGGTGTCGGCCGCCGAGCACGGGCTGAACGCGTCCACGTTCACCGCCCGGGTGATTGCCTCGACGGGCGCGGACGTAGCCGCCGCCCTGTCCGGAGCGGTCGGAGCGATGTCCGGGCCGCTGCACGGCGGCGCCCCCGCCCGCGTGCTGCACATGATCGAAGAGGTAGAACGCACCGGAGATGCCGAGGCCTACGTCAAGAACGCCCTCGACCACGGCGAACGGCTGATGGGCTTCGGGCACCGGGTGTACCGGGCCGAGGACCCGCGCGCCCGGGTACTGCGGCATACCGCCAGGGAACTGGGCGCGCCCCGGTACGAGGTGGCGGCCGCGCTGGAGAAGGCCGCGCTTGACGAACTGCACGCCCGCCGGCCCGACCGGGTGCTCGCGACCAACGTGGAGTTCTGGGCGGCGATCATGCTCGACTTCGCCGAGGTACCGCCGCACATGTTCACCTCGATGTTCACCTGCGCTCGCACGGCGGGCTGGGCCGCCCACATCCTCGAGCAAAAGCAGACCGGCCGGCTGGTGCGGCCAAGCGCCAGGTACATCGGGCCGCCCGCGCGGGCGGTCAGGGACGTGCCTGGTGCCGACAAGGTCCTGGATAGCAATGTCTGAGCCGACTTGGGTCGCCCCTGAGCCTGCGCACACCGACCCGCCGATCGTCGCCGATGAGCGCGAGATGCTGGTCGCCTGGCTCGAATTTCACCGCGCCCTGCTGCTGAAGAAATGCGCGGGGCTGACCGCCGAACAACTCAAAGAGCGGTCATCGCCGCCGTCCAGCCTGTCTCTGCTCGGCCTGGTCCGGCACATGTCCGACGTGGAGCGGGGCTGGTTCCGGCAGTTGTTCGCCGACCAGGACGTGCCCGACCTGTACTTCACCGAGGCCGACCACGACGCGGACTTCAACGACATAGCCGACGCCGACCCCGCGCAGGAGTTCGAGATCTTCGCCGCCGAATGCGAGGCGGCCAGGCAGATCATCGCCGCCGCACCATCGTTCGACGCCCTCGCGCCGAAGAAGACGCGGCGCGGCAACATCATGTCGCTGCGCTGGATCATGGTGCACATGATCGAGGAGTACGCCCGCCACAACGGGCACGCCGACCTGATCCGCGAGCGCATCGACGGCGCCGTCGGCGACTGGGACTAGAAGTGACTGATTAGCTAGCACCGAGAGGCCAGCTCCCGGCCGTCTCGTAACGCGGCCTGCTGCCCAGCACGCTCCGAATCAGGTGCACCTCGGTCGGCGTCCAGGCCTGCCCCTTGAAGCCCTCCAGCGCCGCTACCGGGCCCGACAGGTCCGTTGGCTGCCTGGTCCGGGCCAGCGTCAGGTGCGGACGGTACTTCCTGCCCTCATCGGGCGGCGGCGCCCCGGCCCGCCGCGCTCCGGCGGCGACCGAGGCCGCTAGGGCAGAAAGATCGGCGAGGGCTTGGGCCCCGCCCTCAATGTGACTCGCGGGGGGACGACCCCCCGCACCCCCCGCGCCTTCGGCCGCTTCAATGCGAGCGACGAGCACGCGGGCTCTTTTTACCGAGGAGAAAGCATGGCCCGGGCCTATAGCCAGCGGGTGGCCAGCGTGACGGGCGGCGGCTCGCTCCAGCCTTCGATCGAGCTCGTCCAGTTTGCCGTCATCGACCTCGCCGAGGAACGCCAGCGTCACGTGCCACCGGTCGGCACCAGCCCAGCGCAACTCGGGCCAGCTCTCCCGTACCTGAGCTACGGCCCGTTCGAGTTCGTCCAGCGCTTCCTGGGGCGGGCTGAGAGCAACGAACAGTCGCATGAGCCAGTGCTATCAGGTGAAGGCACGCACCAGATTGGTTTCCCTGATGTACCGGCGCACTGGGACACCCCTGGATCTGGCGACCAGCAAGCCCACGACGACGGTCGCGGCCACCGAGATTATCCCGCCGGCAACGATCGACAGCCTCGTCCCGAAGGTCTCGGCCACCCAGCCGGTCAGTGTCGAGCCGACCGGCGCGCCGCCGAGGAACATCAGCATGTAAATGCCCATCACCCGGCCCCGCATCTCGGCGGGCGTGTTGAGCTGGATTGAGGCGTTCGCGGCGGTGCTCAGGCTGATCACGGTCAAGCCGGTCGGCACCAGCACGACCAGGAACAGCCAGTACGTGGGCATGAGCCCGCTTGCGATCTCCAGCAGGCTGAACGCCAGCCCGGTAACCACCAGCAGCCGCAGGCCAGTCTTAGCCCGCCTGGCCGCCACCAGCGCCCCGATCAGCGCACCAAACGCGAAGACCGCAGAAGCGATGCCGAACTTGCCCGCGCCGGTGTGATACACCACGCGCGACATCAGCGCGGTCGTGACCCCGAAGTTCATCCCGAACGTGGCAATGAAGAAGACCAGCACCATCGTCGTCAGCAAGTCAGGCCGTGACCGCACGTAAGCGAGGCCAGCGCGCAACTGCCCCTTGGCCCGCTCTACCCGCTCGGCCGGACGAAGTTCGGAGGGGCGCATTATTTTCAGCCCGATAAGTACTGCCCCGTACGAAGCCGCGTTGACGAAGAAAGCTGTAGGCGTGCCGACCAAGGCGATCACCAGCCCAGCCACAGCCGGTCCGGTAATCCTGGCCAGGTTGAACACGGCGCTGTTCAGCGCGATCGCATTCTGCAGGTCGGGTTTGCCGACCATCTCGATCGCGAACGACTGCCTGGTCGGGTTGTCGACCACGGTGGCCAGGCCAAGCCCGAACGCCAGCACGTACACGTGCCAGGGCTGGACCACGCCGGTGATCGCGAGCACGCCGAGTATTACCGCCAGGGCGCCCATGCTGGCTTGGGTCACCATCAGCACGTAGCGCTTGGGGTAGCGGTCGGCGATCGCGCCGCCCCACAGGCTGAACAACAGGAGCGGGAGGAACTGCAGGCCGGTCGCGAGCCCGACGGCGGTTCCGCTGCCGTGGGTGAGTTCGAGTATCAGCCAGTCCTGAGCGACGCGCTGCATCCAGGTGCCCGTGTTCGAGATGAGCTGGCCGGTCGCGAACAGGCGGAAGTTACGAACCTTCAGCGAGCTGAAGGTCCTGCGGCGGCCTTCGGGGGGTCGTCCCTCCGAGCCAGCACCGCGCCGTCCTTGCGTTGCCCCGGTGGTAGCCGGGGCGGTTAGGACTGGCTTAGCTTCTCCAGGATCGGCAGGGCTTCCCTCAGCACCGCCCGCTCGACCGGACTCAGTTCCCGCAGTCGCTGCGCCAGCCACGCCTCGCGCAGCTTGCGTAGCTTCTTGACCACGTCGCGACCCTGGTCGGTCACGGTGAGTACGACCTGTCGGCGGTCGGTTGAGTGCGGCATTCGCTGAATCAGACCGCGTTCTTCCAGGGAGGCGATGACCCTGGTGATCGAGGGCGGCTGAACCTTCTCGTGCTCGGCCAACTCGCTCGGTGTCATAGCGGGGTGCTTTTCGAGCGCCGCCAGGGCGGCTAGCTGCGTGTCTGATAGCTCGGGCTGCAGACCTTGCGCGACCCGTTCGGCCCGCATCCGGCGGGCTAGGCGACTGACGGAGATCCGCAGCGAGGTCGCTAGCCCCGCGTCCGTCCTGGACTCGGGTGGTGTCATTTTCGTTAGCTTCACTCATTACTCTTGCTAACCGTATCGGGTCGGCAAAGATTCCGCCAGATACGGCGCGATGACACGGGCAGCAACAAGGTACGTCACGGACGGGGATGCTGGAAGCAGCCTTGAGCGATCCAGTGATAGAGCCTTGAGCGATCCAATCATGCAGCCTTGAGCGATCCAGTGATAGAGCTTGGGCGATCCGATTCCTGACGGGGTCGGCGGGGTGGGCTAGCCTGGGCGGTATGGCCAGGCCACAGCGCGAGGTTCCGCCCCCGCTGGAGGGCAATGACCGGTTCATCACCGCGGTCATCACGGCAGGCTGGGCGATCGCTCTGGTGGTGGTTGTGCTGGTGCGGCACCAGCTGCCCGACTCTGGTCACCTGTGGATCTGGACTTGCGTGACCGGGTTCGGGCTGGGGCTGTTCGGCCTGGTGTACGTGCCGTATCTGAAGCGGTCGCGAGCTAAGGCGACGGCGCGACGTGCCTCGGCCTCGGCGGAGGCGGGCGACTAATTCAGCTCGTGGTCGATGTTCTCGAGGACGCTGTCCGGGAGCGAGGCGCCCGAGGTAAGGATGTCGTAGCCGGTCTCGTCGACCGGCGGCGTCGCGTCCGTCCCGTCGCCAGGGGCCACGTCGCCGTCGGAGTGCGCGCCGCAACCGTGATCGACCGATACGACCCGGCCGTCGTCAGGGGCGTACTCGTTGGCACAGACGCCGAATACCCGGCCGAGCGGGCCGTTCAGCCTGATCATGAAACCGCAGGTGATGCAGCAGGCCGGGGCCGCGTGCGCGAGCGGCGTGTTCGGCCCGTTGTCGCCCACGTACCAGCGGACGGCCGCCTCGTCGCGTCCGATCGCCGACAGCACACGCCTCGGCCGGACCGCGCTCTCCATGCGCCGGCGAATCGGCACCGGCGGCGCCTGCGGATGCTGGTCGTGCGGCTCGGGCTCGCCAGGCGGAGGCTCTTCCAACTCCGTGTCGAGCTTGAGCTGCCCGACCTCGGCGGGAATCGCGCCGGCCGCCAGCTCGCCACCGTCTAGCTCGCCGCCTGGACTCCACGCGTCGCGCTCGTCCCAGTCGAGCAAGCCAGGCTCGCCCAGCAGCGCGACCAGGGGAACCAGCCGTTCGTCGTCCGAACTGGCGGGCATGAGGTCGCCGGCCTTCAGGTCGCCTGGGCGCACCCGGTCAGTCCACGGAACCCAGGCCGGAGCGAGCAGCGCATCCGGGCCGGGCAGCAGGTAGCACTCGCTGACCGTCACGATCTTGGACCGCGAGGCCCGGCTCACCGTGACCGCCCACCGCCAGCCGACATAGGCCGGGCTCAGGCAGCTGAACAGGTGAGTGACCACCCGGTCGCTCTCCACCTCCAGACCGACGTGGTCGCCGACCTGGTCGGCGCCCGCATCGGACTCGACGACCTGACGGGCGAGATCGACGGCATCGGCACAGGCCTGATCAGGCTCTGCGTGTCGCGTGGTCGTGGGGCTCACAGTTACCCATTCTTCCGCATGCCGACTACTGCCCGCACACGGACGGCCTGTAACCGCCAGAAAACACACGCCCACGGCGCGCAATTTCGTCCGCGCAGGGCCAATACTTGATGGCATGGGAGATTCGGGGGCTGGGCCAGGGACCCGGCCGGGGGCTGGTCCTGGAGCCGGGGCTGGCGCTCGGCCCGGAGCCGGCGCTGGGGCTGGTGCTGGGGCTGGGGCTGGGGCTGGAGGCGGCGCTAAGGCGAGGCGGGCGACCAGATCGTTCGTGACCGCTTCCCAGTCGGCCGCACGGGCCGGCGCCACCGCCGCCAAGGCCAGCGCGAACGCGGCCAGCGGCGCGAGCCGGATCCTGCATAAGGTCACCGGCGCGTCCGGGGCCGGCCGGACGGGGCTCGCCAAGCTGATCGAGCTTTCGGCAGCCGGGTCCATCGGCGACGGCTTCGTGGCGGTCGCGCTGGCCGGAACGCTGTTCTTCAGCGCCTCGCCGACCGAGGCCCGAGGCCGGGTCGCGCTCGCCCTGATCATCACGATGGCGCCGTTCGCCCTGCTCGCGCCTTTTATCGGGCCGATGCTCGACCGGGTCACGCACGGGCGCAAGTTCATCTTGATCGGCACCGTGCTGGCGCGCGGCCTGCTCTGCTGGGGCATGGCCGGGGCGGTGCAGCACAACGACTCGCTGACCTTGCTGCCGGCGGCGTTCGGGGTGCTGCTGTTGCAGAAGGCGTACGGAGTCACCAGGGCGTCGGTCACGCCCCGGCTGCTGCCGTCTGAGATCACGCTGGTCACGGCTAATTCGCGCTGCGCGCTGGCCTCGCTGATCGCGACGTCGGCGGGAGTGCCGGTGGCGGCGGGAATCGCCGCGATTGCCGGAGGTGGATCGGGCGGGGCCGCGTGGGTGCTGCGGGTCGGGACCTTGGTCTATCTGCTCGCGATGGTGCCCGCGATCCGGCTGCCGGATGGCGTCGACGAACCGCTGGAGGAAGCCGAGATCAGTGCGGCGGCCGGTTCGGACGCAGGAGCGGCCGGGGCCAATGGGCGCGGTGAGGCTGATCCCCGTCGGGCCGACCCGAGTGACTGGGAACCGGCCGGTCACGCGCCCAATGGGACTGGCGATCGGGCGCCGAGAGCGGGCGGCGCCCAGGGCCCGGGCGGCGGCCAGGGCCCGGGCGGCGCCCCTCACGCGGCCGGGCAGAACGGCCAGCACCACACCCGTCCGGGCGGTGCTGGTCAGGGCGGTGCTGGTCAGGGCGGCGGTCCGGGCGGCGGTCGACGCTCGTCGGGCGGCGGCAAGAGCTCCCGGTGGAAGCTGTTCCCTGAGCCAGTCGGGCCCGTGGTCATCGAGGCCCTGCGCGCGAACATCACCTTGCGCGCCTATTCGGGCTTCATGATCTTCTTCCTGGCTTTCCTGCTGCGCACCGAACACTTCGGGAAGGTTTCCGACAAGCTCGCCCTAGGCGAGATGATCACGGCCGTCGCGGTCGGCGGCTTCATCGGGACGGCGATCGGCGCGGCCCTGCGCTCCAGAGCGCCTCAGGTGATGGTCTACCTGATGCTCGCCTACTCCGCGATCGCAACAACCCTATGCGCCGCCTTCTTCGGCCTCTGGGCCGCGATCATCGCGGCCTTCAGCGCCGCCGTCTGTCAGACGCTGGTCAAACTGGCCCTCGACTCGATCGTGCAGCACGAGATCAGGCCAGAGGTGCGTTCGTCGACGTTCGCGGCGTCAGAGACGCTGCACCAACTCTCCTGGGTCGCCGGCGGCCTGCTCGGCTTGCTGCTGTCCCTCACCAGCGGCGTCATCGGCTTGGCGGTGGTGGCCGCCGGCCTGACGCTCTCCTTCGCCTCGCTCCTGATCGCGCGCCGCAACCGAATCCTGCGAGCCAGAACCCCAGCCCCAGCCTCCACCTAGCGTCCCAACCCAGCAACCCTTCCGCCCCGGCCCAGGCGACCGGGTCGTGCGGCCCAAGCCGGGCTGAGGCGAGTGAGGAGCCGAGCTGAGGCGAGTTAGACGTCGATGTCGTCGGCGACGGCTCGCAGGACAGCCGCGATCTTCTTGGCTTCCCTGTTATCCGGGTGCTTTCCCCGGTGGTAGGTGTTCGACAGGCCGTCAAGAAGCTTGATCAGGTCCTCGACCAGCACCGTCATCTCATCGGTGCCCTTGCGGCTCGTCTTAGCCACGGTGGGCGGCGGCTCCAGGGTCCTGACCTGCAGCGCCTGGGCACCGCGACGGCCTTCGGCCACACCAAACTCGACTCGCTGCCCGGGTCGCAACACGGCGCCGGCCGTTACAAGAGCGGTCGAGTGCACGAAGACCTCACCGCCGTCATCACGGGTGAGGAAGCCGAATCCCTTATCGGCGTCATACCACTTGACCTTGCCAGTAGGCACGAGCGGACCCTTTACAACGAGGAGCACTGATGGGCTAGAAACTTGCGGCGGCATCCAGGCTATCGGTCCTGGCCGGGTGACCAGCGATGTGCGGATCGAGTTAACCAGGTCAGAGCAGAATCTACCGAGCTAGCTCGAGGAGTCGTGAGCTGAAACATACCCCTGTCCGGTCTATCGCAACACCGGATTAAAACGTCACTTCCCGACCATCTGCACCAGCTGCTCGGTCAGCCGAGCTTGTGCGGCACGTTCCACGGCGGCTGCTTCGGCGCACGACGACCACGCCAGAGGCGCCAGACCAGGTAGAGGGCACCACCCACCGCGGCGATGCGGCTCAGCCGCTCGGCTCCGAGCCAGGCTTCGAACGCGTATGACCCGAACGAGGAATGCTGTCCGCCAAGGACGAGCACTAGCACGGTGCCAACAACCACCACTACGACCGGAAATGTGATCCCAAGGAATTTATCCTTTATATCCCATTTCCTGGAAGGCAGCGCGACGAGGGCCCCGATGACCCAGATCGGCGGATAGATGGCACCGCCGATGCCGAGCAGAACGACCGCGAGGATCTCAACCTTGTTCTGAATCGTCAGTTCGGTTATGCCATAGACGAGATTACGCAACGGGCCGCTCGGCTTCGGTGCCGTCTCGGTTCTCGGCGATCTGGAGCCTCCGCCCGACGACGCGGTACCAGGCCGCGCCGCGCGTCCCTGGCCGGATCGGGCACCCGCGGATCGAGGGGCGCCGGGACGGGCCGCGCCTGATCGGCCAGTGCTTGAGCCGCCAGTACTCGGGCCGCCGGTACTCGGGCCGCCGGTACTCGGGCCTTTGGTACCTGGGCGAGTGGTCTTGGGGCGCGCACCACCGGGGCGCGCCGTACCGGGCCGGGTTCCCCCGCTACTTCCGGTCCCACTAGTTCCGGTCCCGCTCGGCGAGGACTTGCTCGGTGCTGGCCTGCTCGGCGAGCCTCCAGCCGACGGAGGTGCACCGGATGCGGCCGATGCGCGTTTCGCGGCTGCGGTAGCACCGGACTCGGTCGAGCCGGAAGTCCCGCCAGTGCCCGGGCGAGCGTCACCCGAAGCGGGCCGACCCGAGGTAGCGCCGCGGGAACCTTCTCCCTCAGCACGGCCGGCCCCAGGACTGCCAGTGGCGTCAGACGGATCCGCCCGGCCACCTGAACTGGCCGGAGCGTTCGAGCTAGCCGTAGCGCTCGAACTACCTGACGTAGCCGGGTCGCCTGGACGCGGCAGGGCGGCGCCTTGCTTGGAACGCCTGCTGGCTACCGGTGTCGCTGGCTTGAAATACCGAGGTTTCGGCGGGACCGGCCCGCTCGCTGGTCTTGGCAGTGGAACTGATCCTGGCGGCGGCTGCGATCCTGATCCCTGCTGCCGGTCAGACTCAGGTCCTTGCTGCGGAGACCCTTGCTGCGGACCGGACCCAGAGCCGGAATTCGATGCGGCGGCCAGCCCCGGCGAACGCACGGCCGGGTCAGACGACCCGAGCGGCCCGGGCGACCCCGGCGGCTGAGACGACCCAGGCGGTTCGACCGGATTGGGTCGATCGAAGGGAGCGGGATCCGGCGCGGAGAACAGTTCCTGTCCGCCAGTGGCTGGCAGGGGACTCGGGGCCGCACTTGGCGCAGGAGCCGATCCGTTGCTTACGGCTGCACCAGGCGATCGGCTGCCTTCGACTCGGCTGCCCTCGACTCGGCTGCCCTCGACCGAACCCGCCAAGAAACCCTGAGCGGCGGCCAGCCCGGCCGTCGCAGGCCGGACTGAGCTGGCGGCCCAGCCGGGCTGCGGCCCGGCGCCTGACCCGCTGCTTCCAAACCCGTTAGCCGATGCTGCCACGGGCGGTTCCTTGCCTATCTCGGTCTCCTTATCCGCGTCGCCGGCATGGGTGCTATTGCCGGTCCCGCTGTCGCCGCCTGTCTTGCGTTCTTGGTCCGCCTGCACTGTCTCAATGCGCTCACCGAGCGCAGTCGCGATGCTTACAGCTCGGCCATTGGTCCCGGCCTCGCTCCGCGTGCCCGTTATTTCCGCCGAATCGGTCACAGGACCGACTCCACCTGCACAGACTCGGGCATGCTCACGCTCTACTATGGCGATCGGATCACCTAGCCCAGCTAGTGCCCTCCTGACCTGTATGGCACTCGCGCCATTGATTCCGTCACATTCAGCTTCAATCCGAGCACGCGTTCGGTCAAGCAGTGACTGTCGCTCGGAGAACCCGAGCTTGCCGCGCGCCGCAACCGCCAACCGGTTGAGGTAGTCACGGATCAACTGCTCCGTCGGCGGATTCATGTACCTGATAATCCACCTTTGACAGGCTGTTGAGGAGTCGACGCGCATGATCACTAAGGATCATTTGGCGCAATGAGTACTCAACCTTTTCGCCCTGGCCGCGACGCGTTGCTGCAGGAGGGGCACGACGCTGGCCAACCGAGACGGTACCAGGAAAGACACGAGGGCGGCCCTAGCAACAGCCAGAGCCGCCCTCTTCGTTCATCCGGCGCATATCACGCCATGAAGCTGGACTAGAAGTCCATGTCACCGCCGCCAGGAGCGGCCGGAGCCTTCTCCTTCTCTGGCTTCTCAGCGATGACGGCCTCGGTGGTAAGGAACAGCGCCGCGATCGACGCAGCGTTCTGCAGAGCGGAACGCGTGACCTTAGCCGGGTCGAGAATGCCGGCCTTGAACATGTCCACGTACTCGCCGCTCGAGGCGTTGAGGCCGTAACCAGCGTCAAGGTTGCGCACCTTCTCGGCCACCACGCCGCCCTCAAGGCCAGCGTTGATGGCGATCTGCTTGAGCGGCTCCTCGAGCGCACGGCGCACGATGTTCGCGCCGGTCGCCTCGTCGCCAGGAAGCTCAAGCTTCTTGAAGGCGTTCTTGCCAGCCTGGAGCAGCGCGACGCCGCCACCGGCGACGACACCCTCCTCAACCGCGGCCTTGGCGTTGCGCACCGCGTCCTCGATGCGGTGCTTGCGCTCCTTCAGCTCGACCTCGGTGGCCGCGCCGGCCTTGATGACGGCCACGCCGCCGACCAGCTTGGCGAGCCGCTCCTGCAGCTTCTCGCGGTCGTAGTCGGAGTCGGTGTTCTCGATCTCGGCCTTGATCTGGTTGACCCGGCCTGCGATCTCGTCCTGGTCACCATTGCCGCCGACAATCGTCGTCTCGTCCTTGGTGACGATTACCTGGCGGGCCGTGCCCAGCATGTCGAGCTCGGCACCATCCAGCTTGAGGCCGACCTCTTCGCTGATGACCTGACCACCGGCCAGGGTGGCAATGTCGCCCAGCATGGCCTTGCGGCGGTCGCCGAAGCCCGGGGCCTTGACGGCGACGGACTTGAACAGGCCACGGATCTTGTTCACTACCAGGGTCGCGAGGGCCTCGCCCTCCACATCCTCGGCAATGATCATCAGCGGCTTGCCCGACTGGACGACCTTGTCGAGCAGCGGCAGCAGGTCCTTGTTCGCCGACACCTTGGAGTTCACGACCAAGATGTACGGATCGTCGAGAACCGCCTCCATCCGCTCAGGGTCGGTGGCGAAGTAGTGCGAAATGTAACCCTTGTCGAAGCGCATGCCCTCGGTGAGCTCAAGCTCAAGGCCGAAGGTATTGCTCTCCTCGACGGTGATGACGCCTTCCTTGCCGACCTTGTCCATCGCCTCGGCGATCATGTCGCCGATCGCGGTGTCGCCGGCGGAGATGGAGGCGGTCGAAGCGATCTGCTCCCTGGTCTCCACGTCCTTGGCCAGCTTGGAGAGCTCCTCGCTCACCCGCTCCACGGCGGCCTCGATGCCGCGCTTGAGCGACATCGGGTTGGCGCCAGCGGCCACGTTGCGCAGACCCTCGCGGACGAGCGCCTGGGCCAGAACGGTGGCCGTGGTCGTGCCGTCACCGGCAACGTCGTCGGTCTTCTTCGCTACTTCCTTGACAAGCTCGGCGCCGATCTTCTCCCACGGGTCCTCGAGCTCGATCTCCTTGGCGATGGACACACCATCGTTGGTGATCGTGGGGGCTCCCCACTTCTTCTCGAGCACCACGTTCCGGCCCTTCGGGCCGAGGGTTACCTTCACGACGTCGGCGAGCTGGTTCATGCCGCGCTCGAGGCCGCGCCTGGCGTCCTCGTCATACGCGATCATCTTCGCTGCCATAGGCTCGGTGTCCTCCCGGAACTTATTGCCTGTCAGGGCCGACCGAGCCGACGCCCGCGACGGACGGCATGCACTCCGACGGTCCCTTCCCGCCGCGCGCGCAGTGCCTCGTCGCCTCGATCACGCCACTTAAGCTGTCACTCTCACCCGGAGAGTGCCAACGACTTGTTTAGCACTCGCAGGGTGAGAGTGCAAGCGGGCGTAGGTCAAATGCAGGCAATGCGACCGCCGGCGACCATGGTCAACTTCGACTCCCGGGGCCGAGGGTCCCGAATGCGGTGAGTTGTACGGGCCGGGGCTCGGCGCAAGTTCGGAGCGGCGTCACAGCGTCCGGGAACAGATGGACATGCGCATTCAGCCCGTTTCGTAATTATTTCGAAATATGGTGGTTTCGCGGCGTGCCGGTCGTGCTTATCGTGGCTGCTGGGGTGGTGCGGCCTGCGCGCGCTAGCCGGGATGCGGTGGCCGCCGGCCGGGCGGTGAAGTGCAGCAGCAGAACCTCCCCGCTGCAGTAGCTCTTCCCCGGACGGAACAACACCAGATGGGCATCAGTGCGGCCAGGACGACACCTGTGCCCCACCGGTGCCGTAGCTTCCCGGGACGGAACAACACCAGGTGGGCACCGGTGTCGTGCCGCCCGGCCGGACGAACCCGATCCGAGTTTGGCGGCGGGACTGACGACAACGCTAACCCTCAGCCGTTGTACCTCTCCGTCGGGCTGCGACAGCGCTGACCCGGAACCGTCGCGGGAGCAACGCCTGCGGGCCGGCGCTGTCGCAGCTCCCGGCGGGACAACTGCAGCGCTGACCCGCTGCCGCTGCCGGAAGGCTGGCTGGGGCGCGCGGCCAGTCCCGGATCCCAGGCCGCAGCTTGACATCTCAGCCCCCGGGGATGTCTTCCGGGACCGAACTGCAGCAAATGGACTGAGCCGCCGCGCCGGCGGCCTGCGCGCGCCCCGGGCCGGTCACCTTCGGGAACCCACGGCCCGCGTCATTCCACAACCCCCGCAGCCGACACCCCGAAAACGCACCTTATTTTCGAAAGGCTTACTTTCAATGATGAATATCCGGATTATCAGGCGGCAGCGGCCCAGGTCGCGCGCCGTGGCTGGTGGGACCGACGTGATGGATGTGACGCAGCGTTTAGGTGACGAACCGCACGCACCACCCGGATACGAAGCAGGCGCGAATGCGGGGCAGACGGGAACCGGGCCGCTGCGAGATATGGCCAGCCGCCAACTGCGGAGCGCGGGGTGCGGCTAGCGAAACGGGGTTACCCAGATGTGAATGGGACAGTGGTGCAGACAACAGTGGTGCAGACAAACAGTGGTGCAGACAACAGTGGTGCACCCCAGGCTGCGGGTTTGGCACCCGCCAAAGAACAGAACCAGCCAACGACACAAGTAGCCGAAGACGCGAAGACCCGGTACCTGAGAAGGATCGGGCACCGGGCCTACCGCGTTAAGACGCAGAACTCACACCGCGCGTACAGCCTCGGCCTGAGGACCACGGTCACTCTGCGTAATCTCGAATTCGACACGCTGGCCTTCCTCAAGCGTACGGTACCCGTCCGCCTGAATTGCCGAGAAGTGGACGAAGACGTCCCTACCACCGTCGACCGCGATGAAGCCGTAGCCCTTATCCGCGTTGAACCATTTGACGGTGCCCTGAGCCATGAAACAACAACTCCCTAAACTATCGCTCGGGCTTTCGGGCCTCGCCCTTGCTACGCGAAACCCGTTGATCGCGGAACGGGTGGGACGTGCTGCGCAAGCTCTGCCTGCCGTTCTCGCCGTACCGACAGCGACCGGACATTACACTACATGCTCGCGAGGCCAAGCGTGCCGTGATCTGATCCAAGGTCGCGAGCGACGTCGTCGGCCCGCAGGGGGAGCCAGAGGCATGGCGAGGCCGAGCTGATCTGTCGGCATTTAAGCCGATTGCTGGTAATAGAAAAACCTGCAGGTCAAACCATTGCTAGACCGTCGATACCGGACTCAAGACGGGTGACAAAGGGCCCCGAAGACGGCGAACCGGTCACAGGTGACCTATCTGGCGCCTTCCCGTCTTCGCGTGGCACTGGGGAAGCGGGGTTCTGCCGGGCAGGTGAGTGAGATTAGGGAATCATTACCGGCTACCTACAAGTATTTTGCGAGCTAATTCAGCAAAGCCCGACCCAGCCGCGCGGGAAAGCCTGCTAACCCGCGCGGCTAAGCCGCTGAACTGATTCGACATTCAGTAGTCAGCGTGACTCGTTCGCCGCCCACAGAGCCCAAGCCACGTCAAACTGCGCTAGGCACCGATTGAGTGCGCGCGAGCCGATCACGGCGCAAGTCACTCTATTGGCTACTCAGCGTGGCTACCTGTGATCTTGGTGTCGTACTGCCTGGTGAATTCGGCCAGGCTCGGCTTGATCGCGGCGGGTACGTTGACGGCGGACGCGACTGCGTTGAGTGTCTTGAGGCCGTCACCGGAGTTGATGATGACCGTCTCGGCGTCCGGGTCGAGCTCGCCGGAGGCGAGCAGCCTGCGCAGCACGGCCAGCGTCACCCCGACGGCGGTCTCGCCGAAGATGCCCTCGGTTGCCGCGAGCAGCCGGATCGAGTCGATGATCTCGTCGTCCGGTGCGGACGCGACACTGCCGCCGGTCCGACGCGTCACGTCGAGCACGTAGGGGCCATCGGCCGGGTTGCCGATCGCCAGCGACTTGGCGATCGTGTCCGGCTTCACCGGCGCGATGAAGTCACGCCCGGCGGCGAACGCCTCCGCCACCGGCGCGCAGCCGCTGGCCTGCGCGCCGAACACGCGCGGCCCATCGGTGTTCCCGGGCGAGCCGTCCACCAGTCCCAGCGCGGTGAACTCGCGGAACGCCTTGTCGATCTTCACGAGCTGAGCGCCAGAGGCGACTGGCACCACGATCTGCTCGGGCAGGCGCCAGCCCAGTCCCTCGGCGATCTCGTAGCCGATCGTCTTGGAACCCTCGGCGTAGTACGGCCGGACGTTCACGTTGACGAACGCCCAGTCCTCCCGCTCCTCGGCCAGTTCGGACGCGAGTCGGTTGACGTCGTCGTAACCGCCCTCGACCTTGATCAGAGTGCAGCCGTAAGCGGCCGAGGCGAGGATCTTCTCCGGCTCCAGGTTGGCCGGGACCAGCACCACCGACTCGATCCCGGCCCGGGCGGCGGCCGCCGCCACGGCGTTGGCCAGGTTGCCGGTGGACGGGCAGGCGAGCACCTTGTAGCCAAGCTCGATCGCCGAGGCCAGCGCGACCGCGACAACGCGGTCCTTGAACGAGTGCGTGGGGTTGGCGCGTTCGTCCTTGACCCACAGGCACCGCATGCCCAGCGAGCGAGCCAGGTTGTCGGCCCTGACCAGCGGCGTGCAGCCGGGCTCGGTCGTCCGCCGCGAGGCGATGTCGGCCGGCACCGGGAGCAGGTCGGCGTACCGCCAGATGTTGCGGGGACCGGCTTCGATGGACTCTCGGCTGACGGACGGCAGGTGATAGCTGACTTCGAGCGGGCCGAAGCACTCGGTACAGGCGTGCTGGCCGCCGAGTTCGAAGCTGGCGCCGCACTCGCGGCAGGTAAGCGAGCGAGCGTGACCGAACGACGGCGGGCTAACGGCGGTGCTGGCTGACACGGGCGTGCGTGGATACGGGATTACCGATGTCATGACAAGTGAGGCCTCTCCTCATCTGTCCTGCTACCGGTTGGCAGCAGGCCGGAGTTGGCACCAGTCACGTCAGGGCCTGGCTGACCCGATGGGTCAAATTCAGATTCGACGTGATGGTTGCCGGGGCTTCACAGGGCCGTTCCCTCCACCCCTCTGGATGAGCAATATGAAGTTGTATGACCGGCTAACGGGCATTCGCCCGAGGTGCCAGTCACAAACAAAGTATCACGCAGGTCCCGGGTGGCCAGCGGCGCGCGGGTCGGTCCCCAGGCGCCGACACCCCCGGCGTTAACCTCACTCGGGGAGCGGGCGCCAGCGGGCGAACGCCAGCGCAGTGCCGGAGAGAGGGGCAGCATGCCGGTCGAGGGGTCGCAGCGACGCCGGATCCTAGTGGCGTCTAACCGGGGACCGGTCTCCTTCAGCCGCGACGAAGACGGCCAGCTCACGGCCAAGCGCGGCGGCGGCGGAGTCGTCTCCGGGCTATCGTCGGTCGCCAGCAGCGAAGACATGCTGTGGGTCTGCGCAGCGCTCAGCGAGGCCGACCGGGCGGCCGCGCGCGAATCCCCTGGCGGCCTGTTCGACCTCGATGGGCACGCGGGCGGGTCGGCGGTGCAGATGCTCGACATCGCGCCCGCCACGTTCAGCCGGGCCTACAACACCGTGGCCAACTCGGTGCTGTGGTTCATCCACCACATGCTCTACGACACGCCGAACCGCCCCCAGTTCGGATTTGCCTTCGAACGAGACTGGGACGCCTACCGGCAGTACAACCAGGCGTTCGCCCAGGCCCTGGCCGCCGACGCCGGATCGGCCCAGTCCCGCGCGGTCATCCAGGACTATCACCTGACCCTGGCCCCGAGGATGCTCAGGAAGCTGGCGCCGCGCACCAGGATCGCGCACTTCTCGCACACCCCGTGGGCGCCGGTCGACTACTACCGGCTGCTGCCCGACTCCGTCGGGGCTGAGGTGCTCGACGGCATCCTGGGCGCCGACCACGCGGGATTCCTGTGCCAGCGCTGGGCCGACGCGTTCATGGACTGCTGCGAGCAGATCCTCGGGGCTGAAGTTGATCGCGGGGGGTTCGGGGGGACCGTCCCCCCTGGGCAGCACAGCCGGCAACAGGTCAGCCACGAGGGACACGTCACGGGCATCGGCATTCACCCGCTCGGCGTCGACGCCGGGGAACTGACCGACCGCGCCTCCCAGTCCGATGTCGAGCTGGCGATGGCCAGCCTCACCGAGGTGATCGGCGACCGGAAGCTGATCGTGCGAGTGGACCGCACCGAGCTATCAAAGAACATCGTCCGCGGCCTCGCCGCCTTCCGCGAGCTACTGCTGACCAGGCCGCACTGGCGCGGAAGGGTCATGATGCTCTCGCTGGCTTACCCGTCCCGGCATGATCTGCCCGAATACCGCGAGTACACCGCCACGGTGCAGCGCCTCGCGGGCGCGATCGACGACGAGTTCGGGTCGCCGGACTGGACCCCGGTCCTGCTCCAGACCGACGACGACTACCCGCGATCGCTGGCCGGTTTCCGTCTGGCCGACGTGCTGCTCGTGAACCCGATCAGGGATGGCATGAACCTGGTCGCCAAGGAGGGCCCGATCTTGTCCGACCGCAGCTGCGCGCTCGTACTTTCCCGCGAGGCAGGCGCCGCAGCCGAACTCAGCGCCGACGCTTTGATGATCAATCCGTTCGACGTCGCCGAGACAGCAACGGCTCTGGATGAGGCGCTGATGATGTCTGAGGAAGAAAGAATTGCGAGGTGTCGTTCCCTAGCGGCAGCCGCCAGCGCCGTGCCTCCCTCCGCCTGGTTCGCCAGCCAGCTAGCCGCCCTTGACGGGCAGAGCTAGCCGTCCGGAGCGCTGGCTGCGCTGGCTGCGGTGGCTAGGGCGGCGAGGAAGGTCGCTATGCCTTCCGGGCCGTCGACGGCTAGGTCGGCTTCTGCGGCTAGTTCGGGGACCTCGGCTGAGCGGCTGCATACCGCCAGGGCCGGCTGGCCGGCTGACTGCAGGTGCCTGATGGCTTCGAAGGCTGGGCGGTCGCCTAGATCGTCCCCGGCGAACAGGACCGCTGAGCGGGAGCTTTCTGCTGCGAGGTCGTGCAGGGTCTGGCCCTTGTCGGCGCCCTCGGGACGCAGTTCGATGACCAGGCGGCCTGGGTCGGCCCGCAGGCCGGTCCGCGCGGCTAGGCGCAGGAGCGGGGCCCTGAGCAGCTCGAGGGTGCCTTGCGGGTCGGCGGTGCGGCGGGTGTGGACGGCGAGCGCGTCGCCCTTGTCCTCGACCCAGGTGCCGGCCGGTGCCCGGGCAGCCGCGAGCACTTCGGGGAGCTGGCCGCGCGCGACCGACAGGCCCGGGGGTGGCGGCGGGCTGTTCAGCTCACCGTCCTGCCAGCGCTGGCGGCCGTACTGGCCGAGCACGATGATGCCGGGGATCTGGTCGAGAGAGCCGTACTCGACGGCGGCGGTGGCCGGGCGGCCGGTGATGACGGCGAGCGTGCCGATGACCGGGGCGAGCGCTCGCAGGGCCGCGGCGGACTGCGGCAATGGCCTGGATTGGGTCGGGTCCTCGATGATCGGAGCCAGGGTGCCGTCGAAGTCGAGCGCGATCAGCGCCCGGGCTGGATCGGCGAGCAGAGCAGCCAGGCCGGCCTGGCCGGCTTGCGTGACCGGCCGGAACCCGGGCAGCGAGTCAGATCCCAATGCCGGACCCCCGTTCGGCTGGAAGTGTGATGCGTTATTCGGCTGAGCGGAACTGACCGCGGGCGTCGCGGCGGCGGCGCAGGCGGGCGACCAGAACCGGGTCGAACTGGGCCGCGGCCGGAGTGTCGATCAGCTCGTTGAGCAACTGGTAGTACCTCGTCGGCGACAGTTCGAATACTTCGAGAATCTCGCGTTCCTTGGCGCCGTGAGATCGCCACTGGCTCCGTTCAAATGCCAGGATGCGCATTTCGAGATCGGTCAGCGACGACACCGCGACTTTGGCCTTCCTCCTCGCTGCCCGCCCCTTGCCCGCCCCTGCGTTTCATCGTAGGCCACAGGCCGATCTAGCGCACCAGCGCGGTGAGCACGTACGCTCACGGGTTGTGACGTCGCCTAGCTGCCTGACTTTCCTCACCGATTTCGGACTTGAGGACGGGTTCGTCGCGGCTTGTCACGGTGTGGCGGCGCGAATCGCGCCCCAGGCGAGGATCATCGACATCACTCACCTGGTGCCGCCCGGCGATGTCCGGCGGGGCGCGGCGGTGCTGGCGCAGACCGTTCCGGCCATGCCGCCGGCCGTGCACGTGGCGGTCGTCGATCCCGGCGTGGGTACGACCAGGCGGGCGATCGCGGTCCAGTCCGCAGAAGCCATCTTGGTCGGGCCGGACAACGGGTTGCTGTCGTGGGCCGTGAACGCGCTTGGCGGCACGCCGACCGCGTTCGCGCTGACCAACTCCGAGCTTTGGAACAAGCCGGTTTCGCCGACGTTTCACGGCCGGGACATCTTCATGCCGGTGGCCGCGCACCTGGTCACGGGGACCGCGCTCGCGCGGGCCGGAACTGAGATCGACATCGCCGATCTGGTCACGCTCTCGGCTCCGACGGCGCGGATGCTCGAAGGCGAGGCCGAGGGCGAGGTGCTGTCGGTGGACCGGTTCGGCAACGTGCAGCTGTCCATCCCGTCGGCGGCCGCGGCCGAGCTCGGGATCGCCATCGGCTCCTGGATGACGATCAGGTACAACCGGCGCGAAATCTCCGCGCCCTACATGCTGACGTTCGGCGCGGCGGCGGCCGGTGAGCTCATCGCGTTCACCGACAGTGCCGGTCTCATCTCGCTCGCGGTGAGGAGCGGCAGCGCCGCTGAAAGGCTCTCGCTGCCGCCTGGAGCGCGCGTAAGGATCGCCGCCGAAGTCGCAAGTTAACAGGTCGTACTACCTTCTGCGAGCACTCCCCAACGAATCAGAACAGACGTGGCAGAATGTGTATGCTCACAGGGAAGGCCACGTCTCTTGTCGCCACGACTGTTGCGGTTGAGTATTCCGCGGTTCGCCAAGGCCGCCGCTGCGATTAGCTTGGTATCGGTGCCGCTTGTCGCTTTTGCTGCGCCTGCGTTCGCCGACCAGCCGCCGAACGCCCGGCCAGCGATGAACGGGGCGCAGCCGAGGAGCCGGCCGGTGACCCCCCCGACGCCGAACAACATGACGATCCTCATGCACCAGCTCGGCGGCGACGCGATGTTCTCGGTGGCGACGCTGGCCGTGCTGCTCGTGCCGATCACCGGATACGGCGTGCTGATCAGGCAGCGGGAACGCCGCGAGGAATCCGAAGCGGCCGAGCGGAGCGAGCGTGAGGCTGCTGCCAGCGGCATGCCGCCCGACCCGCTGCTCGAGTTCTTCGCCCCGCTCCAGCCCAGGCCCGCGGAGCCGCCGAGCGCAGCCGGGCCGTCCGCACCGCCTCGATTCCAGCCGAGGCCGGGGCTGACCGGCCGGTCGACGTTGTCGACGCCGCTGTCGGGCCGGTCCGCGTTCACGCCCTCGCCGCAGCCGAGCGCTCAGAAAGAGCGGTCGAGCCAGGAGCGGCCGATCCTCGCGTCATCAGCCGGTGAGCCGACCGCGTCAAGTCCGCATACGATCCAGGTGGCCGGCATCGGCTCCGACTCTGTCCGGCGGACTGAGACCTCCGGGACACCGCCGTGGGAGCCGGCCAGCCGGCCGACCACCGAACTGCCTTGGGCGGTGATCTCCGCCTCTGGCTCGGCCAGGACAGCAGGGGCCGAGTCCTCCTCGCCGACAATCCCGCCGCCGCCGGACTCGGTCTGGGACTCCTCGTCGGCACCGGCTCAGCGTTCCTCGGCGCCGAGGTCGCTGTTCGAGCCCACGCCCCCGCCACCGCCCCGATCCAGTCAGCCGCGCGACGCTGACGCCGCGCCGCGCCAGGCTCCGCCGCAGCCGCCGCAAGGCAGGCAACCGCGCCAGGGTCCGCCGCAGCTGCCGCAGGGCAGGCAATCGCGCCAGGGTCCGACGCAACCGCCACCGTCACGGGAGCCGCGCGAGGCTGCACCGCAGCCGTCGCAGGGCAGGCAGCCGCGCCAGGGCCCAACGCAGCCGCCTCCTGGACGCCAGCCGCAGGGACGCCAGCCGCAGGGACGCCAGACCCAGCCGCGCCAGGCTCCCCAACCGCGCCAGCAGCAGCCGCGCCAAAACCAGCCGCGCCAAGCCCAGCCGCCGGGACAGCCCAAGCGGGTTTCGGCTCAGTCTCGCCGGGGTGGCTCGGCTACGCCGCCGGTACCGGCGCCGATGCCCGCGCCAGTGCCGCAGCCGACCTCGTGGGAGGACCTGCCGCAGTCCGATCTCGGGCAGGCCTTCGTGTGGAATCCGGTATCGGAGGAGTTCCCGGCGAACGACCGCATTGGTGACCTTCCCCGCCGCAACAACCGGCGGGGAAAGCACTAGCTAGCTAGCTCGCTTGCTCGGCCCCCTCGGGTCCGGTCGCCTTGTCTGCACTGCCGGACGAGGCTGCACTGCCGGACGTGGCTGCGCTGCCGGACGACCTCGTGTCGGCGGCTTGTTTCTCGGCCTTCTCGGCGGCGAGCTGCTCCTTGCGGACTGAGGCGTAGATCGGGGCGTACTCCTGGCCGGACAGTTCGCCGATGGCCGCGACTATGCGATCGGTAATCTCCCGGCGCTGTTTCGCGCCGCGCGGGCCCTCTTTGTACTCCTCGAACGGCAGCGGCTTGCCGATCCTGATCTCGATCCGGCCGGGATGCGGGATCTTGGCGCCCGGCGGCAGCAGCTTCTCTGTTCCGACCATCGCCACCGGGATCACCGGCGCGCCAGAGTTCAGTGCGAGCCAGCCGACGCCGGTCCGGCCCCGGTACAGGCGGCCGTCCGGCGACCTGGTCCCCTCGGGGTAGATGCCGAACAGCGAGCCGTCCTTCAGCAGGCCCAGCGCAGCCTCCAGCATCTCCTGGGCCGCCCGGGCACCCGCCCGGTCGACCGACAGCTGCTTGGTGGCGCGCAGGTAAGCACCCACGATCCGATCGGTGGGGCGCGTCCCGGTGAAGTACTCGGACTTGGCGGCGAACGTCACCGGCCGTTCGAGCATGAACGGCAGGTAGAACGAGTCGAGGATGGACAGGTGGTTCGAGGCGATGATCGCGGCGCCCGTGGCGGGCACGTTCTCCTCGCCGATCACGGTCGTCCTTGCCAGCAGCGTCAGCCCCGGGCCGAGGATCACCCTCGACAGCTGGTATTTCACCAAGTCCTCCCGTGTGCGCCGCGCGAGATGGTTCTACCTGAATTAGACGACTTCGGTTTACTTGGCTATTGCCCGGTCAGGCCACAGATTAGCCCGCCGGTCGTCGGCCTGTCCCCCCGCAGTGTTGCTTGAAGGGGGACGACCCCCTTCGACCCCCGGCTCATGCTTGTAATGAGGGTTGTCCGTTCTTACGACCAGCACGATTGCGAGCGGCAAGGCCACCGGCAGCGCGGCTGCGGCCAGGCTCACACCGGAGTCGTCGACCAGCCAGCCGAGCAACACAGCCAGCCAGACCGCGAACAGGCTCGGCCGCAGCAGCGGATCGGCCTTGATCGCCTCGGTGAACCGGCGCAGGCGTAGTGCGTGCCAACCCAGCCGCGCGGGCCAGGCCAGCATCAGGCCGGTCCCGAGTGCTACGAGCGGTACCGCCGGGGTGTACCAGGTCTCGACCAGGGAGTGCAGGTTCGAGCTGATCTTGCGGTGCAGCGTGCCGCCGGCGCCGCCGTGCAGCACCGAGCGGACGAAGTCGCTGAGGTGCGACGGGCCGATGGCCGGAATGAAGTAGTCGGCGACGGCGAACAACGCGACGAGCGCGAGGCCGCTGACCGCGATCAGCACGGCCCGCCTGACCGTGATCTTGATTCCGGCGACCGCGGCGAGGAGCACGAGGAAGGCGGGGACCATCGCGATCGTGCCGCCGACCTTGGCCCCGAAGCCCGGCCAACCGGAGGCGATCACGACGGCGAGAGCGACCAGGGCTGTCGCCGCCACCGCGGTCCTGCGGGCCTGGAAGCAATGGGCGGCCCAGGCGGCGGTCAGCATTCCTGCTACGGCATAGACGCCCAGGGCGTTGTTGCCTACGCCGTAGAGGCGGCCGGCTTCGACCAGCGAGAGGCCGAACGGGGCGCCGAGCTGGAGCCGCGAACCCAGGATCACGTCGATGCCGATCACGGCGGCGGTCACCGCGCAGACGAACCCGGGCGGGCCGAACGATTGCCGGCGCCAGGGTCCGGTGACCGCGACGAGCGCGATGACCGCGGCCCAGGCCAGGCCCAGCCCGTAGAGCCACAGAGCCGGGTGCGGCCACTGTCCCCAGGGCGCGAGTCCGGCCAGGAACGTTCCGGCCGGGACGGCGGCGCCGAAGGCGCCCATCGTCGTGTACCAGGCCACCCGGCGGCGCGTTGTTCGCTCCTCCGGGCCGCGCAGTGCTGACCCGGGGGCGCGACCCCCCGGAACCCCCCGCAGCACGAGCGCGATGATCGCGAAGACGACGGCCTCGGAGACGCCGAGAGCGAGGAAGAACCAGCCCACGACCGACCGGTAGACCTGGTTGGCGGTGTCCTGGCCGATCATCGTCTTGGCGGCGACAGGCAGCGGTCCGCGCCCGACGGAGGTCATCGGCGAGCCGACCAGCCCGGACGGGGCCTGGACATCGAGCCAGCCGTAGATGCTGGGGGTCAGGTCGGTGATCGTGACCACGCCCGGCTGCCTGGTGGCGGCCGAGGTCAGCTGACCGGCGTGGTAGCCGGGGCCGTCGACCACGATCGTCCGCAAGTGCGGACCGCCGTGGGTGCTGGCGCTGTCGCCCATCCCGGCCACCATGACGATCGATCCGGCCGGTGCGGCGGAGGTGATCGCGGCGATCCGGCGATCATCGGCCGCCACGGCGGCGGAGCGGGGAGCCGGGCTGGGTGGCAGCGAGCCGAGATCAACCACGGTCAGCGGGCAGCTTGAGAGCAAGTCGGGCCAGTCGGCCGGGTCGGCCGGCGGGACGGGCAGGTAGCGGCCGACCTGGCCGGAGCGGCTGGCCAGCGCGAGGGCCGCGCCGGGGCCGATCGCGATGGAGCACGGGGGCAGGGCTGGATTCAGGCCGGGATCCAGGCTCGGCGCGGCGTCAGCCGCGCCGAGCGTCCCCCAGCGAGGCTGGTAGCCAGTCGACTTGTTCGCCTGCACGATCTTGGACCAGCCGGGGATCAGTGCCCGGTCGTAGCCGGCCGAGCCCGGCTCGACGTTCACCTGGACCGGCAGGCATCTCGAGTTGGCTGGTGAGACGGCGGCGCGGGAACCGGAGTTCAGGGTGAGCCAGGCGTCGGCCGGGCAGGTCGTGGTGTGCACGGTCGTCGTCGCCAGTGAGCCGACCGAGCCGGCCTGCGAGAGCCGCCAGATCGCGGGAGTGGCGGTGGCGGAGATGTCGCTCCAGCGCAGGCCGCCCACGCCGATCACGACCACGTGCTGGTGGCCGGCCTTGGGCTGAACTTGACTGGCGTCAGCGGTGGACTGGGTGGCGCCGAAGGCGAGAAGGGCGAGGCTGGTGATCGCGCCTGCGAAGAAACCTGCGCCAATGCGTTTCACCTGTCAAAGGTATCTATACAGAAGGTGAGCCGACGGAGAGCTAGCAAGCTGACAGGGGGGACGGTGTAGCCGTTACTTGTAGCACTCGACCCAGACGACCATCGCCTTGCCCTGCGCGGCGCCGACCGGCTTCACGTTGACGACACCGATCGTGACCGTGGCGCCGGGCTTCAGGCAGGGGGGCTGGCCGTGATGGTTCCAGTGGCCGCCCGACTTGGCCTGCCAGGGGGTCGGGTCGGCAATGAAATAACGGACCGGCTTGCCCTTGACCCCCGTTTGCTTAAACGTAAAGTTCGCGTCCTCGCCGCCCATGCTCCCGCCCACGACCTTAACGACGCCAATCTCGCTCTTCGGGGAAACGGAGTTCGACGGCAGGGAGAACCCCACTATCACTCCCGCAATGATCAGTACCGCCCCAATCAGGTACGGACGCAACCGTTGTGTCATGTCAGCCACCGCCATGCCATTACTCGTCGATCACACCGGTTGTTGATCATCTCAGGTATATCCCGAACCGGGGTGATCGTCCACAACCGTTCGGCCCGGTGTGGCGTCACAAGGTACGAGACTCAAGCAAAGTGCGTCGATCCCGGCGCACCAGCTCAAGCTGCTTAGACCAGGGGAGAAAGACCATGAAGTTCACCCGACGCGCCGCTAGCCTCACCGTTGGCCTGGGGGTGGCCGCGATGCTGGCCACGACCGGCACCCTAGCCGCCACCGGTGCGCTGGCCGCGCCATCCGCCCCGAGGGCAGCACAGTGTTCCCCGTCGCACCTGACCCTGTGGACCGGACAGCCCGGTGACGCGGCGGCGGGTCACGCCTTCTTCGAGGTAGAGCTCAGCAACGTCGGACACAGCGCGTGCTCGCTGTTCGGCTACCCCGGCGTCTCCTTGCTGAACGCGAACGGCCACCAGGTTGGCCTGCCCGCCGGGCACAGCGGAGCCAGGTCGACCGTCGTGATCGCGCGCGGCGGGACCGCGCACTTCGTCCTGACCGTCACCGATCCGGGCATCGTCTGCGCCCACCCGGTCAAGGGCAACGTCCTGAAGGTGTTCGCGCCCGGCACCTTCCACGCCAATCTGACGGAGTTCTCGGCGAGCGTCTGCCCGCACAACGTGACGCTGCACGTCGATGCGGTGCACGCAGGAACCGGAATTCCAGGCTTCTCGACCTCCTGAGCGAGACCGGGTTTGGGGGCGGCTTTATCGATAAAGGCGCGCTCTAATCAGTGCGCTCTAATCAGTGCGCTCTAATCAGGCAAGCGGCCTGATCGCCTATGCCGGGGCTAGGCGATCAGGCCGCTTCCCGTCATTCTTCTAGTGAGCCTGGGCTTGCTGGCACGTCGATCGCGTGCTCGCGCAAGGCTTCTAGCGGGACGATTTCGAGTGCTCGTTCGTGGGTCGAGGCCAGCACGACGTAGGCCGCCGCGCCATCGCGATGGGCGCGCAGCCAGTTCGCCGCCGTGACGCACCAGCGGTCGCCGGGCACCAGGCCAGGGAACTGGTAGAGCGGCATGGGAGTGATCAGGTCATTGCCGATGCTGCGCTGGTGCGCGAGGAATTCGGCCGTCACGACGGCGCAGATCGTGTGGCTGCCCAGGTCCTCTGGGCCGGTGTTGCAACAGCCATCCCGGTAGAAGCCAGTCACCGGATCATCGCCGCACGACTCGAGCTCGCCGCCGAGCACGTTCCGCTCGCTCATGGCAGCAGTATGGCCGGCTCACGCTGGGTGATCAGCAAGGCCCGCATGAGTGAGAGATAGGCCGGATATCGTGTGATCTATGCGCTCTGGCACTCGCTGGACGGCCCAAGGGGCGAGTCTTCCGGCTCGGCATGAACTAGCAGGCCCACCGTCTGCCTTGAGCATGAGCCTTCGCTGGCCATCATGACGGACCTGGCGCGCCCAGAAGCCGAAGCAGTGCGCACCAAGCTCGCCGAAGCCGGAGAAGCCGGCGCCGGGCCGGACGCACCTGGACGTGCGACCAGGCAATGGGACGATCCGGACGGCCGGTGGACGGTGCTGGCCGACCCGGAAGGCAACCTGCTCTGCGCCTTCTTTCCCAGGCCATGACGCCGGCCGGGTCGTTTAGAGACAGCCCGGCGGGTAGGTCCGGAACTCCGTCACGCAGAGCGTTCGTTAGGAGGCGGCTGTGTCGTCAGATGCGATTACCTTGCTGAAGGCCGATCACCGGGAGATCCGCCGGCTGTTCCGGGAGTATCACCGGACCGGCCCTAGGGCGGTCAAGGCCAAGGCCAGGCTGGTCAACCAGATCATCGAGCTGCTGACCGTACACACGTACGTCGAGAACGAAGTGGTGTACCCGCAAGTGCGCGAGATGCTGCCGCAGCTCGAAGACGACGTGCTCGAATCCTACGAAGAACACCACGTGGCCGACGTCCTGTGTGCCGAGCTCGCCGCGATGAAGCCCGAGGATGAGCGGTTCGACGCCAAGACCACGGTGCTGATCGAGAACGTCACCCATCACATCAAGGAGGAAGAAGACGACTGGTTCCCCAAGGTGCGCTCTGGCCTGCGCCGTAAGCAGCTGAGAGAACTAGGGACCGAACTCGAAGCCGCCAAGCAGCGAGCACCCAGGAATCCAGCGCAGCCGTCCGCCATGAAAAAGGCCGTCGACGCCGTCCTGCCCTAGCTCCGACCGGAGGTTGGCGGCGCTGCCGCTCCTGCGCCGGGCTATACCGGTGACGTTTGACGCGCCCTGCACGGGTAGCTATCGGCAGATCCGAAAATAGGGAGAACGACATGCTCATACTGTTGCTTGCACTTTTGATTGTTCTGATTCTGGCGGGCGCCGGATTCGCGCTCCACCTACTGTGGTGGATCGCGATTATCGCGCTGGCGGTCTGGCTGCTCGGTTTCGTATTCCGCATGGGCGAAGGGGTAGGCAGCTCCCGCCGCCGCTGGTACCGCTGGTAGATCGTTGCCGCCGCCGAGCTCGACCAACCTCTGGACGATCAGGCAGAGAACCCGCGAAATGCTTTCTCAATCCAAGTCGATGGCCGTCCTGCGCTAACGGCGCAGCTAGTAGAGGCGCAGCTAGCAGAAATGGCCGACAATGAATCCGGTTGAGCGGGTACTGCGCGGCGTTGACCGTTGGCAGCAGCGCAACAAGCCAGTCGCCTTTACTTTTGGCGTCATCAAGAAGTACGGCGACGACAACGCCGGGCAACTCGCCGCCAGCCTGACCCACACCGGATTTCTCACGCTCTTCCCGCTGCTCCTCGTGCTGACGACCGTACTCGGCCTGGTGGCCGCCAGCCACCCGGCCTTGCGGCATTCGGTCGACAACGCGGTCGCCGGTCAGTTCCCGCTGATCGGCAAGCAACTCACCGGGAACGTCGGTGCGCTGAAACGGTCCAGC
>DATNFM010000236.1:0-20230 GCA_035606435.1 Streptosporangiaceae bacterium
GCGCTGTTGCTGGCTAGCGGTCGGCAGGCGGGTCTGGGTCTCGCGGGAGACCCAGCATGCGCTCGGCGATGATGTTGAGCTGGATGTCGCTGGTACCGCCGCCGATCGTGGTCGCTCTGGTTGCCAGGGTCTGCCTCGCCAACTGCGCTCCATCCGGCGCGCCGTGCCGGTCCACCTTCGGTGTCGAACCGACCCCGAGAGCACCGTTTTCCCCGGCCATCGACCAGCACAATTCGGCGATCTGCTGCGCGCTGCGCATGCTGAGCAGCTTGCGGACACTGCCGGTCGATCCCGGCTCGGTGCCCGACAGTTGCTTGAGCGTCACCTGGAGTCCGAGCAGGTCAACGGCGCGGCCCTCGCACACCAGCTTGCCGACGTCGCTTAGCGGCGGCTCGGCGGCGGCCTTGGTGACTTCGAGCAGCTCGGTGACCCCGGCGCCGAAGGTCCAGGAGGACGAAAGCGACACTCGTTCGTTGGCCAGGGTGGTCCTGGCGATCCGCCAGCCGTTGTTGACCTCCCCGACCAGGCGGTCGTCGGGCACGAAGACGTTGTCCAGGAAGACCTGGTTGAACGAGGCGTCGCCGGTGATCTCCCGGAGCGGACGCACCTCCACGCCGTCGGAGCGCATGTCGACCAGGAAGTAGCTGATCCCCTGGTGCTTGGGGGCGGCGGGATCGGTTCTGGCCAGGCAGATTCCCCAGGCGGCTTCTTTGGCCAGCGAAGTCCAGATCTTCTGGCCGGTGATCCGCCAGCCGCCTTCGACGCGTTCGGCCCTGGTGGTGAGCCCGGCCAGGTCCGAGCCGGCCCCGGGCTCGCTGAACAGCTGGCACCACAAATAGTCCAGGCGCATGGTGGCGGGCAGGAACCGTTCCTGCTGCTCGGCCGAGCCGTACTGAATCAGGGCCGGGGCAACCCAGGCGCCGATCGCCAGGTTGTGCGGCGTGAATCCGGCCGCGCGGAATTCGGCGTCGATCACGAGTTGCTCGAGCGGACTGGCCCCGCGCCCCCACGGCTTGGGCAGGTGCGGCAGCACCCAGCCCCCGGCGGCCAGGCGCCTGGCCCGATCCTGGCCCCGGCTGGTCTCCGCGCCTATCTCGGCGAGCTCAGCTCGGACCTCGGCTCGGAACTCGGCGTCGCCCTCTGGCAACTCGACCGTGGGTGGCTTGATGCCATTCGCGAGAGCGAGTTGCGCTACCTGCGTACGCCAGCGAGTGGACGGGCCGAGCAGTGATCGCAGCGTGAGCGCCCGGCGGTAGTACAGGTGAGCGTCGTGCTCCCAGGTGTAGCCGATTCCCCCGAGAGTCTGGATGCAGTCGTTGGTGGCATCGACCGCCGCGTCCAGCGCCACCACCGCTGCCACGCTGGCGGCGAAGGTACGCGCCTCGCCGGGTTCGGTCCTGGATGCGTCCCAGACCGTGGCCTCGGCCTGCTCGGCCAGGGTCAGCATGCGGGCGCACCGGTGCTTGACCGCCTGGAACTGCCCGATCGGGCGGCCGAACTGATGCCTCATCTTGGCGTATTCGGCGGCGGTGCGGACCGCCCAGCCGGCTAGACCGCAGGCCTCGGCGCCGAACAAGATCGCGGCCAGACTGGCCACGGCCGTCCGGTCGAGGCTGGTGAGCACGCGATCCGGTGCCACGACGACATGGTCGGCGGCGATCTTGGCCAGTGGCCTGGTCAGGTCGACGGCGTCCAGCGGGGTGACTTCCAGATCGGCGGCGTCGAACGCCACCCAGACCTCGCGGTCGGCCTGACCGGCAGGGCGGGCCTGGTCGGCAGGGCGGGCCTGGTCGGCTGGGCGGGCCTGGTCGGTCACGCGGACCGGCGCGATGATCAGGTCGGCCATCGGGCCCGCGAGCACGGGATAGGACTCGCCGGTCACCACCAGGGCGCCGCCGTCCCAGCCTTTATCGACACCGCGTTCGCCGACGCTGCGTTCCCCGACGCTGCGTTCCCCGATCAGGCCCCCGGCCAGCGACACGGTCCCGGTCAGCGAACCATCGGCGAGCTTGCCGACCAGCGCCGCCAGCGCCGCCACCGAGGATGACGGCTCGCCCTCGCCCGGCGCGGCCAGCGCAGCCGAGTCGAGCACGGCTGAGTCGAGCACGGCCGAAGCCAGCACGGTCGGCAAGTACGCCCCGGGCAGCAACGCCCGCCCCAGTTCCTCGGTCGCCATCGCCAGCTCAGCCAGGCCGAACCCTTGGCCGCCGTCAGCCTCGGGCAGATGCAGGCCGAAAAGCCCAAGCTGAGCCAGGGCCTGCCGGAGTTCGCCCGCATAGACCGCCGCTCCCGAATCGGCGCTGTCGGCGGCCGCCCTGATCACCGTCGGATCGCAATGGCGGCTAGCCCAGCCGCGTACCGCATTGACCAGTTCCAGGTGCTCCGGAGTAAGGCCGAGTGCCATCAGTTACCTCATTTGCGGTGGTCAATTCGGGTCGATGCCGCCACTGTAGATCGGGAAGATGCGTCACGGAACTGGTCAGACGATCACAATGGGCGCTATGACCCACCAAGATCCACCGGTTGAGGACCCCGGCCAGCGGGCCGAATCCGAAACCGAAGGCCGAGGCGAAGGCCAGAGCGAAGGCCGGGTAGAAGGCCGGGGCCAGGGCCAAGGCGAGCAGTTCGAATTCGCCGAGCACGCCGGGCACGCCGGGCACGCCGGGCACGCCGGGCACGCCGGGCACGCCGGGCACGCCGAGCACGCCGAGCACGCCGGGCATGCCGGGCACGCGGGGCACGCCGAGTTTGCGGAATTCGCTGAGCACGCCGAGCGCGCGGAATTCGCGGAATTCGCCGAGCACGCGGAACACGTCGTCCACCCGGGCCAGGACGCCGCGGCGGAACACGAGCATCAGCACGAGCAGGCCATTGAGCACGCCCTCGAGGAGCACGCCCTCGAGGAGCACGCCCTCGAGCACGCACTTGAGCATGCCCTTGAGCACGAGGCCACTGGCATGACCGGGCCCGGCGCCGAACACTCCCGCGAGCCGCACCGCCACCTGCCCCACTTGCGCGGCCACCATCACGGAGCCGAAGGCGACAGCCAAGAGAAAGGCGCCTCCACCGAGTCGCCGGACATGGCATGGCGTGCCGAGATGCTTCATCTGCTGCACGCGGCGAACCGGCTCCAGGCCGCTGGCATGAGCAAGCTGCACCGCCAGGACCGGCCAGAACCGCGCTGGCCCGTGTCGGTCGCGGTGATCCTGGCGATCGTGTTCCAGCGGCTGCTGCCGTCCTCGCTCGCGCTGCACCCAATCGAGCTGCACTATGCGCTGTTCGGCCTGGAAATCGCATTGATGATCATCTTGTTCGCGGCCAACCCGATCAGGATCGAGCGAATGTCGCGGCCGATCAGGACCGCGAGCATCACGCTGATCTTCCTGATCACGGCGGCGAACGCGGCCTCGGCTGTGTCCTTGGTGCATGAGATCGTGTCCAACCACCTGCCGACTAATGTCACCCCACAGGGCGCCGCGATCGACCTGTTCTTGTCCGGCGCGGCGATCTGGGGCACGAACGTGATCGCCTTTGCGCTCTGGTACTGGGAGTTCGACCGGGGCGGCCCGGTTAGCCGCCTTCAGGGCCTCAGGGAGTTCCCTGACCTGCTGTTCACCCAGATGAGCGAACCGGAACTGACTCCGCCCGGCTGGGGTCCGAGGTTCGTCGATTACCTGTACTTCTCGTTCACGAACGCGACCGCGTTCAGTCCGACCGACGTGCTGCCGCTGGCCCGCTGGGCCAAGCTGACGATGCTCGTGCAGTCGGTTCTCTCGCTCGTCCTCGGCGTCCTGGTTATTGCACGAGCAGTGAACATTCTCCCGCTCAGATAGCAATTCGGAGATTTTGTCCGTCCTCTCGGGCCGCGACGTCTTCCCGTAGTTACCCATGAGTAGTAGACTTAAGTTACTGCTCGGTAACCGCATTCGACGAGGCCCATTCGGCGAGGCGCATTCGACGAAGCACTGCGGTGGGAGGACGGACGATGACTCACTACAAGAGCAACCTGCGCGACATCGAGTTCAACCTCTTCGAGGTCTTCGGCCGGCAGAAGTTGCTTGGGTCAGCGCCGCACGAGGATCTGGACGAGGACACCGTGCGCGGGATTCTCGACGAGGTCAACCGCCTCGCCAGCGGCCCGATCGCCGAGTCGTTCGCGTCCGGTGACCGCAACCCGCCGGTCTTCGACCCGGCCACGCACTCGGTCACGATGCCCGAGGCCTTCGCCAAGTCTTTCAAGGCCTTCATCGACGCCGAGTGGTACAAGCTCGAACTGCCGGTCGCTCTGGGCGGCAGCGACGTGCCGCGATCGCTGTGGTGGGGCGTCGCCGAGCTGATCCTGGGCGCGAATCCGGCCATCTGGATGTATGCCAGCGGACCGGCCTTCGCCAAGGCACTCTGGCTGATTGGCACACAAGAGCAGCAGGAGTTCGCGCGGCAGGCGGTCGAGCGCCGGTGGACGGCCACCATGGTGCTGACCGAGCCGGACGCCGGCTCCGATGTCGGCGCCGGCCGCACCAAGGCGATCGAGCAGCCGGACGGCACCTGGCACATCGAGGGCGTCAAGCGGTTCATCACCAGCGCAGAACACGACATGTCCGAGAACATCTTCCACTTCGTGCTCGCCCGGCCAGAAGGCGCGGGCCCCGGCACCAAGGGCCTGTCGATGTTCCTCGTCCCCAAATACCTCGTCGACGCTGACGGCAATCCCGGCGAGCGCAACGGCGTCTACGCGACCAACGTCGAGCACAAGATGGGCCTGAAGGTCTCCACCACCTGCGAGCTCACCTTCGGCGCCGAGCACCCGGCGGTCGGCACGCTGGTCGGCGGCGCGCACGACGGCATCAAGCAGATGTTCATGATCATCGAGTACGCGCGGATGATGGTCGGCACCAAGGCGATCGCCACGCTGTCGACCGGCTACCTGAACGCGCTCGACTACGCGAAAAACAGGGTCCAGGGCGGCGAACTCAGCCAGATGGCGAACAAGAGCGCGCCCCGGGTCACGATCACGCACCACCCGGACGTGCGCCGGATCCTGATGCTGCAGAAGGCCTATGCCGAGGGCATGCGCGCGCTCGTCCACTACACCGCGACCTTCCAGGACGCCGAGCAGGTGGCCCAGGCCAAGGGCGGTCACGACGCGGCCGCCAGCGCCATGAACGACCTGCTGCTCCCGGTCGTCAAGGGCGTCGGGTCCGAGCGGGCGTACGAAATGCTCGCCCTGTCCCTGCAGACCCTCGGCGGGTCCGGCTACCTGCAGGATTACCCGCTCGAGCAGTACGTCAGGGACTCCAAGATCGACAGCCTGTACGAGGGCACCACGGCGATCCAGGGCATGGACCTGTACTTCCGCAAGATCGTCCGCAACCAGGGCCAGGCGCTCGCCTTCCTGCTCAGCGAGATCAGGGCCACCGCGGCCAACGAGGAGGGCAACGGGCGGCTCAAGCGCGAGCGAGCGGCCCTATCGCGGGCCAGCGACAACTTTGAGGCGATGGTCAGCGTCTTGCACGGCTACCTGGCCGAGAGCCTCAGCCAGCCCAGTGAAATAAACAAGATTGGGTTTAACACATCGCGTCTGCTGCTGGCACTGGGAGACCTCATCATCGGCTGGTTGCTGGTCAGGCAAGCCGAGGTGGCAACCGCCGCGCTTGACAACGGTCGCGCGGACGGACCCTCAGGGCATCGCGGTGACGCCGACTTCTACGCAGGCAAGATTGCCGCTGCGCGTTTCTTCGCCGAGAACGTCCTGCCCAGGCTGGCCACCGAGCGCGAGATCGTCGAGAACGCTTCCACCGACCTGATGGACCTGCCGGAATCTGCCTTCTAGTCAGATCTCGTACTGCGCGGCTACCCGCTGGGCCAGGACCGGCCTGATCGTCCGGCTGAGCACGCCGACGTGCGCCGGATGGGTGCTGTACGCCAGATAGGCGTCGGCGTCGTCGAAATCGGCGGTGATCGCGAAGTCAGCGTTCCCCGCCGCCAGCCCAGCGTCGGTGCCGAACCGGTAATCCCGGATTCCGGGCACGAGCGTAGGCAGCGTCGACAGGTCGGCGACAACCTGCTGCAACTGCTCCGGCGTCGCGTCCGGCTTCCAGGTCAGCAACACAACATGCCTGATCATGCTCGCTCCCTAACCCCGCTCATCCCGAACTCGCACGCGAATACCACGGGGAAAGTTCGTTGTTGGCTGAGCCACTACGAACTTTCCCCGTGATTCGCGGCCTAGGACCAGGCCAGCATGTGCAGGGGATCGGCGAGCATCGCGCCCACATCCCGCAGCACGGCCGAACCGACGGCTCCGTCGATGATCCGATGATCGAACGACAGCGAGAGCGTGCACACCTTGCGCACCGCCAGCTGGCCGTCGACCACCCAGGGCGCGTCCTTGACCTGGCCGAACGCCAGGATCGCCGCTTCGCCGGGGGTAATGATCGGCGTCCCGGTGTCCACGCCGAACACGCCCACGTTCGTGATCGTGATCGTTCCGCCGCTGAGGTCGGCCGGAGTCGACTTGCCGGCCCTGGCCGTTTCCGTCAGCTCACCCATCGCCCGGGCGAGCTGAGGCATCGACAAGGTATGCGCGTCCTTCACCGTGGGAACCACGAGCCCGCGGTCGGTGGCCGCCGCGATGCCGAGGTTGACGTAGTGGCGGACGACGATTTCCTGCGCTGCCTCGTCCCAGTGCGAGTTGACGATCGGATTGCGGGCGATCGAGATGAGCAGGGCCTTGGCTACTAGCAGCAGTGGCGAGACCCGGATGCCGTCGAAGTCCGCGAGCTGCTTCAGCCGGGCCGTCGCGGTCATCGTCTCGGTGATGTCGATCTGCAGGAACTCGGTGACGTGCGGAGCCGTGAACGCGCTCGCCACCATGGCGGCTGCCATGTGCTTGCGCACGCCCCTGATCGGGATCCGCTCCTCGCGCAGTTGGGCGGGCACCGAGCGGGCGAGTTGGCCGGCTGGGGCCAAGGGCGCTCCGGACGCGGCGGCCTGTACGTCGTCCCTGGTGATCACGCCGTTCGTGCCCGAGCCGGTCACCGTGGCCAGGTCGACGCCGAGGTCCTTGGCCAGCTTGCGTACGGGCGGCTTGGCCAGCACGCCCCCCGCTCCAGCCGAGACTGGAGCGGCCGCCGGGGCTGAAGGGGCAGCCGGTGCACTCGATGGGGCTGATGCGGTCGGTGCGGTCGGTGCGGCCGGTGCGGCCGGTGCGCTCGACTGGGCGGGTGCGGTCGGCCGAGCGCCCGGCTTGCGGGCTCTCCGCTTGGTTGAGCCGAGTTTGACGCCGTAGCCGACCAGGACGGCTTGCCGCTCTTCCTTGGGAGCGGCCTCCTGCGGCGCTTCGTTGGGCGTCAGCGTGCCGTAGACGCCCGGCTCGGCCCCGCCCTGAGGCGGCTGATCGACGATCAGGTCAGGTTCGCCGTGCGGGGGAGCCGCCACCCGCTCGACCTTGGGCGTCGCCACCGGGGTGCCGTTGCCGCCGCCGCCGACCTGGACGGAAATGATCGGGGTGCCGACGTCGGCGGTTGCGCCCTCAGGCACAAGCAGGTCGGCGACGATGCCCGCGTACGGGCTCGGCAGCTCGACGACCGCCTTCGCCGTCTCGATCTCGACGATGATCTGGTTGATCTTGATCTCGTCCCCTGGCTGAACGTGCCACCGGACGATGTCCGCCTCGGTCAGGCCCTCGCCGACGTCGGGGAGCTTGAAGTTCTTCAGCTCAGACATGGGCAGGCCCTCTCAGTACGCGAGCGATCGGTCGACTGTGTCCAGCACCCGATCGAGGTCCGGCAGGTAGTGCTCCTCCATTCGCGAGGGCGGGTAGGGCGTGGAGTATCCGCCGACGCGGAGTACCGGCGCCTCGAGCGAGTAGAAGCATTCCTCAGACACCCGGGCCGCGATCTCGGCACCAATGCCCGCGGTGACCGGCGCTTCGTGCACGACCACGCAACGGCCAGTTTTTCTCACCGAAGAAACAATCGTGCTGACGTCAAGCGGTGAAAGCGAGCGCAAGTCAATGACCTCGATCGATTTTCCCTCCTCGCGAGCGGCCGCCGAGGCTTCCACGCACGTCCTGACCATCGGGCCGTAGCAGAGCAGGGTGAGGTCCTCGCCGGGCGCGAGCGTTCTGGCCGAGTCCAGCGCGGGCGCGGCGGCGACCGCTCCGGCCAGGTCGACCTCGCTCTTGTCCCAGTACCTGCGCTTGGGCTCGAAGAAGATGACCGGGTCGTCGCTGCTGATCGACTGCTGGATCAGGGCGTAGCCGTCGGCCGGGTCGCCGCACGAGACAATCCGCAGGCCAGGGGTATGCACGAACAGCACCTCGGGCGACTCGCTGTGGTGTTCGACCGCGCCGATACCGCCGCCGAACGGTATCCGCACCGTGATCGGCAGCCTGACATTGCCCAGTGAGCGATAGGCCATCTTGGCCAGCTGCGACACGATCTGGTCGAACGCCGGGAAGACGAAGCCGTCGAACTGGATCTCGCAGACCGGACGGTAGCCGCGCAGCGCGAGCCCGATCGCGGTGCCGATGATCCCGGATTCGGCCAGCGGGGTGTCGATCACCCGGTCCTCGCCGAAGTCCTTTTGCAAGCCGTCGGTGACCCGGAACACGCCGCCGAGCTTGCCGACGTCCTCGCCCATGATGAGGACCTTGGGGTCGTTTTCCATGGCCTTGCGCAGGCCCTCGTTCAGCGCCCTGGAGAGCGTCAATGCGGTCATCGCGCGTCCTCCTCGGCGAACGAGCTGAGGTAGCTTTCGAGTTGCTCGCGCTCGTGCGCCACCAGCGCGTTCCGGTCGACGTAGATGTTGTCAAACATCGACAGCGGCTCGGGATCAGGCATCTCCAGGCAGGCTTTCCGCAGGCGCGCGCCGACCTCGTCGGCCTCGTCGGAGACCGAGGTGAAGAAGTCTTCCTGGGCCAGGCCAGAGCGGATCAGGTACTGCTTGACGCGCTCGATCGGATCCTTCAGTTTCCACGACTCAAGCTCGGCCGACAGCCGGTACCTGGTCGGGTCGTCGGTCGTGGTGTGCGCGCCCATCCGGTAGGTGTAGGCCTCGATCAGCGTCGGCCCCTGACCTTCCCTGGCGGCCTGCAGAGCCTTGCGAGTGACCGCCAGGCAGGCGAACACGTCGTTGCCGTCGACCCGCAGGCCAGGGAAGCCGAAGCCCTGTGCCCGCATGTAAAGCGGGATCTTGGTCTGCCGGTCCAGGGGCTCGGAGATCGCCCACTGGTTGTTCTGGCAGAAGAACACGACCGGCGCGGTGTTCACGGAGGCCCAGATGAAGGCCTCGTTCACGTCGCCTTGGCTGGTGGCGCCGTCGCCGAAGTAGGCGATGACCGCTTCGCCGTCTTCGCCCAGCGCCCCATCGCGCTGGATGCCCATCGCATAGCCGGTCGCGTGCAGGGTCTGCGCGCCGATCACGATCGTGTAGAGGTGGAAGTTGTGCGTCTTCGGATCCCAGCCGCCGTGGCTCACGCCTCGGTACAGCTCAAGCAGCTTGGCGGGGTCAAGCCCGCGGCACCACGCGACGCCGTGTTCCCGGTAGGTCGGGAACGCCATGTCGCGCGGGCCGAGTGCGCGGCCTGATCCGACCTGAGCGGCCTCCTGGCCGAGCAGTGAGGCCCAGATGCCCAGCTCGCCCTGGCGCTGCAGGGCGATGGCCTCAAAGTCGATCCGGCGGACCAGCACCAGATCCCGGTACAGGGCCTTGACCTCGTCGGCCGACAGTTCAAGTGGATAGTCGGGATGCTCGGCACGCTCACCCTCGGGGGTGAGCAACTGAATCAGCTCTGGCTTGTTGTCCGGCCCCGACACCGGTCCATCGTGATTACGAGTTCGGGAGGCAGCCCGCCCGGCAGCTTTGACGGCCACGCGCCACTCCTTGCATGTCCATGCCGTCCGCCGCGATCTCCGGCGACCCGGCCAGTCGTATGTCCCGCAGTGACAGTACTCGGGAATCCTGCTTCCCGGTCAAGTGCCGGGTACTCTCGCGGATCGCCGCTGGTCGGTCCATGTCGCATGATCAGTGATCGGACCGGCGATCGGGCCGGTGATCGGTTCCGTGATCGCTTCGGCCAGAAATTTTTGGCGACGCTCGGCGGAAGGCCCGATTTTCGCCGGCCGGCACGGAGAATCTTGTCATCAACTCGTCGCCGCAATCCTTTGTTGAGCTGGCAGAACGCTACTGTTCGTCCGAAGATCGCCCGAGTTCATGATTACCAAGGCCCAGCGCGGGAAACGCTCACAATGAGATCAGAGTGGATCGCTAGCCTCAGGAAGTGCAGGAGCGAATGCGAACGCGGGTGTTGCACTCACAGGGACCGGCCAGAGATGTCCGGTTCTGCCTGGTCTTTCCTCGCGAATCACTCAGCATTCCCGTTATGCGCCGTGTACTCGGCGACACGCTTAACCGGCTGGGCGTAGACGAGAACTCCGTCTCTGACCTGTTGCTTGCCGTCACCGAAGCCTGTACTAACGTGCTGCGGCACGCTGGTCCTGGCCGCAAGTACGAGGTAGTGGTCAAGGTCGGACGGAACCGGTGCGTGCTCCAGGTACTCGATAACGGGCGTGGTATCGAGCCGGCCAGGCTCCGCACCACCAGGCGGACCCAGCTGCGGCGTCCGCCGGTCCGGCCAGTGCCGTTGCTCAAGCGCCGCGCTAACTCGGCGTCGACCGATGTAGCCCAGCTGCCGGAGTCCGGCCGGGGCATGGCCATCATGCGCGCATGCGTGGACGATGTATCGCTGCGCAGCGGCCGCGGCCAGGGCACGGTC
Organism: Streptosporangiaceae bacterium; assembly: GCA_035606435.1. Lineage (GTDB taxonomy): Bacteria > Actinomycetota > Actinomycetes > Streptosporangiales > Streptosporangiaceae > Chersky-822. The sequence continues at coordinate 10,778 of DATNFM010000236.1, forward strand.
GTGCAACTGCGCAAGCGGATCGCGCTGCGCGATGACGCACCGCTGGCCAATCTCAGCGGCTGGGCCCTGAAGGACGCTGGCTAGCCGCGGGTGCCCGGGCCCTCTGGCTTTGGCTAGGCGCTCCACCAGAATGCGATTTCCTGGGTCTTGGAGCCCGTCGGACCGCACGAGGTTGTGAAGGCCTGCCCGGGACTAGATCCGGGAGCGGTCAGGCACTCGCCCGTCTCGACGTTCTTGTACTGGTTGATCGCTTGACCTTTGACGATCCGCGAATTCACGGGTCGCCAGCGCTGGTCGGCCGCGGGTTTGCAGCGGGTGAGGTTGAGGTGCCCGGCGGCCGTGCCGGCCAGGCATTTGCCAGAAGGAACGTAGATGAAGATCTCGCTATCGTCCGACATCTGGTTCGCGGTCCACACGGCCTTGCCTGAGATGACCACGGCCGGCGGGATGGACACGAAATCGATCTCATGTCCCTTTGGCAGCAACATCAGCGCGTGGCTACTCGAATTTGCCTGGCCTGGATCACCGTTATCGTCCGGCCCGAAGTCGATCACTCCGATCGTCTGGACCTTCACGACCTTCAGTGCCTGCCCATGATGAGGCGACGGCTTGGGCGCCGGAGCGGGCGACTGCTGCCGGGCCGTTGCGAGGTAAATGGCGAGCACGCCACCAGCGAGAACGACAACGACCGCCACACCGGCGAGCCGAGGAGTCCATGACCCTTCGGCCCGGTGCGACGGTGCTGCGCGCGACCCTGGCATAGCGCGAAATTATCCCGCTAACCGGGGGATTGGGGCCACCGATATCAGCAAGCTACCGGCGAGCAACAACCGGGGTCCTGGTTGGCCAGTCAGATGAGGCACTGGAGCTTGGAGCACTTCACGTTCATGTGCCCATGCTGGCTTGTCGGTGCGGTGGGCTACCGTCTTGGACGATGCCAGCACGAAAACTTGACCCTGGTCGGCTGCTCGCGGCCGTTACTTCCCAGCGAAGCGCTCTCGGACTGCCGCCGCCGGTAGGTCTTGACACGGTAAGCGCGCTCGGCGCGGCCTGCGCCCATGCGGTGATCGCGGCGATAGACGCCGGGGAAGAACCTCAGCGCGAGGCTCTGCGGGGAGCGGTGATCTACACGCTCGACCTGCTGGCCAACCGGGTGCCGGGACGCGCCGTAGAAGTGCGGGTGCCGCCGTTCGGGGCGATCCAGTGTGTCGAAGGCCCGCGGCATACCAGAGGAACCCCGCCGAACGTGGTCGAGGTCGACAGCCGCACCTGGATCCTGCTCGCGGCCGGGCGAGAATCCTGGGCCGAGGCCGCCGAGACCGGTTCGCTGCAAGCTAGCGGGCCAAGGGCCGACCTCACCGGCTATCTGCCGTTGTGGTCGCCGCGACCAGTGAAATGACGCAAGCCTGAAGCCAGAAGCGCCGAGCCGACGCGGGTGCTGAGGTCACGAGCACCGAGCCGGCACTGGCATCGAGCCGGCACTGGCATCGAGTTGCGTGGGCAATGAAACCACGAGCACCGAACTGACGCGGGCGCTCCGCACTCGAACCTAGCGCAGGCCGAAACCAGCACCCAGCACAGACATTGACTACGGGCCAGCCAGCCTGGCTAGCCCGCAGAGACTCTCTAGCCCGTTCTAACGTGCGCGAGGATCGTCTTCGTCTTCGTCCTCGTCGTCTTCGGCATAAAGATCGTCGTCGGCATCGTCGTCTGACCCATAGCGGTCGCCGTCTGCGTATGCGTCGTGCCCGCCGGTGTCCCGCTGATCCATGCCGACGCCCAGCTCTGCCCGCAGCCGGTCAAGGTCAGTGCCGCCCCCGCTGTACTTCAGCTGGCGTGCCACCTTCACCTGCTTGGCCTTGGCTCGGCCGCGCCCCATTGGCTCGACCCCCTCGAACGTACGGAACCTGCAAGGTTCCTAGTCATCGCGTTAGATGCCTACTCGATCCCGATCCGACAGTATGTCGGATTTCTTGCACGGCAGACTGCCCGCTTCGGCTCCATCTCATGGCCCGCAGCCCGGCTAGTGCCTTCGTACATAGACAACCGTACCTGTTTTGGGCGGCTCGCGCTTCCGGCGGTACTCCCCAGATGCTCTGGCGCCTAGTCAAATCTGAGCCGCCGCCCCTGTTGACCGTGCGAGTAACTCAGCCGGAGCTGGTTCTCAGGTGAGCCTGAGCTGACCATCAGGTCAGATCGAACCGTCCGTCAGGGCAGCCAGACAGCCTTGAGTCTACCTATATCCGACATTCTTCGCTCGGCCAGTCGATCGGCCGCGACCGCCGTCGGCACGTTGTCCTGCTTGGCGATATCCAGAATTCGCTTCGTCGTGTGGAAGATCTGCTCGGTTCGCAGCTTTGCTCGCTTGAAGCTGAATCCGCCGATCTCGTCGGCGACTTGGATGACGCCTCCGGCGTTCACCACGTAATCGGGCGCGTACAGGATGTCACGCTCGGTCAGCAGTTTCTCTACGCCCGGATGGGCCAGCTGGTTGTTAGCTCCGCCACAGACGATGCTCGCCTGCAGCGTCGTGACCGTGCGATCGTCGAGCGAGCCACCGAGGGCGCAGGGAGAATATATGTCCATTTGCGTGCTGATCAGGTCATCGCGGCTGGTCACGGCCCTGAGCTCCGGATAGCGGGCGACGATGCGGTCGATGGCGGAGGCGCTGACGTCGTAGATCATGACGCTCGCGCCGTCCGAGATCAGGTGCTCGACCAGGTGACTCCCAACCTTGCCCACGCCTTCGACGGCCACGGTGCGCCCGGCCAGACTCGGCGAGCCCCACAGGTGCTCGGCGGCCGCCCGCATGCCCTCGAATACCCCGAGCGCGGTGAGTACCGAGGAGTCGCCGGCTCCGCCGTTCGCCTCGGTGCGGCCGGTTACGTACCTGCACTCCCTGGCCACGATGTCCATGTCCTGGCTGTAGGTGCCGACATCGCAGGCGGTGACGTAGCGGCCGTTCAGCGACTGCACGAACCGGCCGTAGGCGCGCAGCAGGGCTTCGGACTTGAGCGTGGCGGGGTCGCCGATAATGACCGCCTTGCCGCCGCCGAAGTCGAGTCCGGCTAGGGCGTTTTTGTAGGCCATCGCCCTGCTGAGATTCAGCGCGTCGGTGACCGCCGCCTCGTCGCTCGCGTAGGGGTAGAAGCGCGTCCCGCCAAGACCGGGCCCAAGTTGGGTGGAGTAGATCGCGATGATCGCGCGCAAACCGGTAGGCGCGTCGTGGCAGAGCACGACCTGCTCGTGCGCGGCTTCGGTAAGCGCCCGGTTCGGCCCGGGTCTCGTGTTTTCTGATGCCCCGGTAATCCCTTTACTAACAGTTATCGGGGCTGCGTCACCCTCGTCGTCGGCGCCGACCTTGCCTGACTGCGTCCCACTTATAGTCACCACGGCAGCAACTCCCGGGTTTCAGTCCCCGCATCCTCGTTGACCGGGGATCCATCACCCAAGAGTATGCCGGCCGGTCAGGGGAGTATTGACGACGCGCAATGCATGAAGCCGCCTGTGCGGGGCAAATACCTCGTGACAGAGCATGCCGTAGAACTACGGAGGATTATCCCGGCGCTGCTGATAGTTCTGGTAAGAGTCGGGCTGGTCCGATACTGGGGGGTATCTAGACGGCACGCGCGCACCGACCGGCCGACGCACTCGCGAAGTTACGGTGCGTTGACCTCCGGTCACAGGGAGGTGAGCGGTGAACGAGCCAGTGGCGAGTGAGTCTTCGGGCTTCAGGCTCCTATCGCACTGGATCTGGCGGACGGGCCTTCGCCGGAAGGTTCCTTGATTAGCGGACAGTGCACTGATTAGCGAACACCGCGAAGTCCGTCTGACCAGTTCGAGATCACTAGACCGGCTACGGCCAGTAGTCAGCAGGAGGCGGAGATGACTTTTCCGAATCCGCCCGTTGCGACGATGCGTGTCTGTAGGATCACGCAACGTGACTACGATCAACGGGGGCAACGGGGACACGTTCAAAAACTTCTGCTCTTGGTGGTCGCATTGTCACCGCTGGTGATGGCAATATGGTAACAGTAGACCATATTGGACATCCACGGCAGGTTCCGGAAACGGGGCCGGGCTCCGAATGGAGCCATGAAACACAACAGACGCAGGATCTAAATTGGGTCCAGGAGGAGAGGCCGTCAAAATGTCTGCACGTACCCCAGAGGCCGAGCCACTGCTTACGCCGGCCGAGGTGGCAACCATGTTCCGGGTTGACCCGAAGACGGTCACCCGCTGGGCGAAGGCCGGAAAGCTGACGTCCATCAGGACGCTTGGCGGTCATCGCCGCTACCGCGAAACGGAGGTTCGTGCCCTGCTCGCGGGTATACCGCAGCAGCGCTCGGAGTAGCGTCCGGCCGCCGCCCGGCGCCCAGACGAAGGGGGCGGGCACGCGTAGGTGCATGCCTCGCGCGGCTCGACGTAATAATCAGGGGGGTCGGCTCCAGTGGTCACAAAGAAGACCGGGAGCCGTAGGCGCGAAGAGCGGTGGAGCTCTGAGCAAGGCAATCCGGCGGAGCCGCTGGAGTCGATCCACTACATAATTTAGTGCCAGGGGGAAGCGGGTCGCGATTAGGCGCGCTGAGACAAGCGCAAAAGACGACCCGAGCCCGAGAGGGCAAATTCATAGAACGCGGGGACGGGCCAGTTCATATTTGGCAAAATTAGGCCCTATTTCAATGGAGAGCCGCGTAAGCGCGCGAGATGTCTCATGCCCCGCGCGCACGTCGTCGAGCCATCGCAGCGAGCGCACGTGGCCGGTGGGGTCCGTGTGATCAAGGGCCGCGCGAGCGCCTTGCACTCTGGCCACGCGCGACCCGAACGTCTCGCGACGCACATAGCGCGCCGTGCCGCAAAGTCGCCAGCGCCAAGTCGCGTTAGCGCAAGCCGCCGCAGAGCCCAATCGCAGACGCAGCACCTGGTCAACGGTGCGTATGTGGCCAGATTGGCGAGCGAGGTTCCAGCGCCTCGGGAAGACTCAGCTTAACTGCCACTTATCCCGGGTTAGGGCTCACTTATACCGGATTAGAACCACTTTTCCCGGGTTGTGGCTTCGCAGACGTTCTTATATCGGACAAAATTCCGCCCTAACCCGGTAAAAGTCGTCGTAAGCAAGTATAAGTGAGCCCTAATCATGGGGAAGCGGAAGCCCGCTTTACGGGATCCGGTCAGAAATTGTGGTTAATGACCGATTCGGGCGAACGGGTCGGCGGGGTGGATGCCGTCGCGGCCCGCCAACTGCACCGGCAGGTCCGACGCGCCGTCCTTGCGTATCGCAGTCGATCAGCGACTTTAAGTAATCGCGCCTGTTCGATGGTGTAGCCGGACCATACTTGTCGCGGTGCCGACGCTGGATGCAGTTGCGGCACCAAGTGTCTGTGGGTGTCTGTGCGCCTCCGCGCAACTGCGCATGGCGTGGAACACGACAGGGGATGGGTGCGGCGTGCACGCCTGGGGGGTCCGCCACTTGGTGGCAGCGTGCCGTTGCGGGGTGAGGGAGGGATCGCCATGCGGGATCCGGATTTGGTTTTCAGGGCTCAGCTAGCGGCGGCATCGCTTGAAAGCGCGTGGCACCGGTGGCGAGTCGTGCATGGCCTGGCAGCCGATCCGATGCCGACGGTCTCTAGCTACGTGGGCTATTCGCTTGAGGAGCCGTGGGGGCAGCCGAGGGTGGTCTTCGGCTTGGCCGCCGAGGATGCCGAGCAGCTCGCCGGCCTGCTCGAACGACACGATTGCGTCGGTCCGGTCTATGCGGCCGTTGCGACCTTGCCCGGGGGCAGGGACATGCCATCCCGATCGGGCCGGGTGGCGCCACTGCCGGTGCCGCGTCAGGCCCCGCCGGCGGCAGCCGACGAGTTTGACGACACGGCGGAAATCGGTGCGATCCGGCGTGGTGACCACAGCGAAGAACGCGACCGGGCCGACCGGCCGGGCGCCGCCAGCGGCTACGACGAACCGTTGTTCCGGCAGGCGGCCGCGGCGATGCGAGAGGCAGCGCTGAAGCGTAAGGCGGCCAGCAACGGCAAGGTTGAGGACCCGTACGTCGCCAACGGCCAGAGCGACCAGGGCGGCCAGAGCGGCCAGGGCGACCAGAGCGGATTTAGTGGCCAGAGTGGCCAGAACGCTCAGAGTGGCCAGAACGCTCAGAGTGGCCAGAACGCTCAGGGCGGCCAGAGCGACCAGAGCGGCCAGAGCGGCCCAGGCGGTCATCCTGGCCTAGGCGAGCAGGCCGGTTCTGGCGGTCATGGTGACCCAAACGGGAAGGGCGGCTCTGGCGGCCGGGACGGGCAGGTGAGCGACACCGACGGCCGGGCCAGCGGCCAGGATGGTCCCGGCGGTCGGGGTGACCAGGACGGTCTAAGCAACCTGGTCGGGTTGCTCGATCAAGGAGCAGACGAACACGCGGCGCCAGAGCGAGGCCGGACGATCGCGGACGAGGCTGATCGAGCGGTCGGCGCAACGGAGTTCTTCGACCTGGCGACGGATCAGGACCAGGAGCCGATGGGCTCCCTCGTCCAGGCCGCCACGGCCGCCAGAGCGGCGGCGGAGGCCAGGATCAGGGCCGCGCTGACCGAGTACCGCAGCCGGGCTGGGAATGGGAATCCGTATCCCGACTACAACGACGAGGCCGACATCCCGGGCCCCGCGTCGGAGCCGCAGGGGTCGGCGGAGCGGCAGTCGTCCGCCGAGGCAGGGTCCGGGGCGGTGCCGACGGCCGAGTCCTCGGCGTCGGGTCTAGCCTCGGGGTCGGAACCGCGACCGGAAACGGGACTGCAGGCGTCCGCCGAGTTCCCGGCGTCAGACCTAGTCTCCGCGTCTAGCTCGGATCCCGCGTCCAGCACGTCGTCCAGCCTGGAGTCCAGCCTGCAGTCCAGCCTGCAGTCCAGCCCGCCGGTCGGCATGGTCATGCCCGAGATCTACGCCACCGATGTGCTCGAACCGCTGCCTCGCCCAGAAGTCGCCTCCGGAGCCTTCTCGCCCGCCGCCGACCCAGCTGATCAGGCCGACCCAGCTGATCAGGCCGACCCAGCCGATCAGACCTACCCAGCCGATCAGGCCTACCCAGCTGACCAGGCCGACCCCGCCCTCGACCCCGCCCTCGACCCGGCCGCCTACCTGGCCGCCCCCACCGATCACCCCGGTCCGGACGTCGGCCATGACCACACCGACGACTTCGAAGCCGACGACTTCGAGGCCGCCGAGATCGAGGCCGCCGAGATCGAACCCGCCGATCAGATACCTGGCGCCGATCAGCTCAACGGTTCGGCGGCGGCCTTGACCAGGCGGAACCGACTTGCCCGCGCCTACCCGATCCCGAGGCTGTCGCGTTCGAAGCGCTCAGGACCGGTCCCGGCCCCGGACGGCCAGGGTTAATCGGGTTGCGGCCCCGTCAACCGTCGTGATGATCTTCGGCGTATGGATCGCATGGCGGCGATAGCCGCGTACAACCAGCAGGTGCGGCACAGCACCGCCCCGGAAGGAACCGGCGTGACGTTCGAGGTGGACGGCCCGGTCATCAGGCGCCTCGCGCCGCCCGGACAGGAGGGGTCGGGGGTCTTCTGGTCGGACCTGGACGCGGGTAACGCAGACGCGGTCATCGCCGAGCAGGTCGCGATCTTCGGGGCCAGGGGCGAGGAGTTCGAGTGGAAGCTCTACGACTATGACCAGCCATCCGACCTGGCCGAACGGCTGCTGGCCGCAGGCTTCGAACCCGAGGATCCCGAGTCCTTCATGGTGGCTGAGACCGCCGAGGTGCTCCAAGCGCTGTCCTCGGCGAACCTGCCAGAGGGCGTAGTCGCCGTGCCAGTCACCGACGCGCCCGGGCTAGCCCTCATGGCACAGGTGGAGCAGCAGGCCTTCGGTCGCGACAAGGCCAGGGTGCGGGAGGGAATCCTCGCCCAGCTCGAGGCCACTCCCGACCAGGTCGCGCTGGTACTGGCCATGGCCGGGGACGTCCCGGTCTGCGCCTGCAGGATCGAGTACGTGCCCGGCACGGAGTTCGCGGGCCTGTGGGGCGGGGGCACAGTCAAGGAATGGCGCGGGCGCGGCATCTATCGTGCGCTCGTGCGGTACCGGGCCGAGCTAGCCACCAAGCGCGGCTACACCTACCTGACCGTCGATGCGTCGGAAGACAGCCGTCCGATACTCGAACGGGTCGGCTTCACCCGCCTGGCCGTCACCACTCCCTACATCTGGACCCCGCCCAGCTAGTTCAGACAGCTAGTTCAGACCGCGGACGCCGCGATCGGCGGGACCTCCGACGTGCAGTACATGCACCGCTTCGCCTTGACCGGGATCTGGCTCAGGCACTGGGGGCATTCCCGCTCGGTCGCTTCCTTCTTGCGGTCGAACATCGCCAGGACCTTGGCGACCGGCATCACGACCAGGAAATAGACGACCGCGGCGATGACCACGAAGGAGATCAGCGCGTTGAGGAACAAACCGTAGGAGAACTTCGAGCCGTGGATGTGCACGACCAGTTTGGAGAAGTCCGGCTGGCCGCCGATGGCGGCGATCAGCGGCGTGATGATGTCGCTGACGAGCGCCGTCACCACCGCGGTGAACGCCACGCCGATCACGACCGCGACCGCCAGGTCAACCAGATTGCCGCGAAGCAAGAACTGCCTGAAGCCCTTCACCAATGCCTCCTTGATCTGACCTGCGTTCGGGCGTGGGAGGCACGCTATCAACGATCATGCCGACGTTGTGGCGAATAGGCGGTCACGCCCGGTCTGGTCCGAAAAAGATTCATCAGCGAGAAAACATGTCGGGGCTTTGGGGCCTAGCCGGCAATTATGACTCATGCCCTGGACACTGACACCCGACATCGAGGCTTACGCCAGCGCGGTCAGCGAGTTGTTCGGCGCCGATCCGGTGCGTCACACGGTGCTGATCACGGTCCTGGCAAGCCTGATCAAGCACGGGCCGAACGTCTACGGCGCCGACCCGCCCGTCCTGGCCTGGTGGTCGCCGGACGGCACGCAGTCGGCCAGCGCGGACGCGGGACCCGCCGAAGCGGCAGTGCTGCGGACGCCGCCCCACCCGATGCACCTGACCAGCCTTCCCGAGCCGGCCGTTGCGTCCCTGGTCACCGCCCTGCTGGATGCGGGCGAAACCGAGATCGGCAGCATCATCGGTGCCGAACCAGATGCCGCCGCGCTCGCGGCGGCCTGGTCGGCCGCGACCGGAGAGCAATTCGGCGTGCGGATGCGCCAGCGGCTGTACCGGCTCGATGCGTCGATGGCGAGCCCACCTCGATCGCTAGCGTCACCGAGACGATCGGCGGCGTCGCCCGGGTCGGTCAGGTCTATACTCCGCCGGATCGGCGCGGCCGCGGCTACGGCGGCGCCGTCACCGTAGCCGCGACGAAGCTTGTGCTTGATCAGGGCGCCGCGTCGGTGGTCCTATTCACCGACCTCGCGAACCCGATCAGCAACTCGCTCTACCTCA
>DATNFM010000237.1:0-3127 GCA_035606435.1 Streptosporangiaceae bacterium
GCGCGGCGGGGCCTGGCGGGGGCGCGGCGGGGCCTGGCGGGCGCGGCGGGCGCGCGGCGGGGGCGCGGCGGGGGCGGCGGGGCCGGGCGGGGAAAGGGGGAGGTTCGGGGTCCTGAGCTGGCGGGCTCGGGCAATCCGGCCGTCACTGTACGCTGTACGGCATGCATCCGATCGCCGAACATGTGGCCGCTGTACTGCGCGAACAAGGTGTGGCCGGACAGGTACGGGAGCTTCCCGAGCCCGCGCCGACCGCCGCGTCAGCCGCCGCCCAGCTTGGTTGCGAGGTGGGCGCGATCGCCAACAGCCTGCTGTTCGACGCGGACGGTGCACCGCTGCTGGTCATGACCAGCGGGGCGCATCGGGTTGACACCGCAAAGGCGGCGGCGCTGATCGGGGCCGAGCAGGTCCGGCGGGCCAGCCCTGACTTCGTGCGCGCGGCTACCGGGCAGGTCATCGGCGGAGTCGCGCCGGTCGGGCATCCGAAGCCGGTCAGGACGCTGGTGGACACGTGGCTGGACAAGTACGACGTGGTGTGGGCCGCCGGCGGCCACGTCCACACGGTGTTCCCGACGTCGTTCGACGAGCTGATCAAGATCACCGGCGGAGTCGCGGCCGAGGTCGCCTGAGGCCGGTCTCGTGTCGCGGGACCGGCCTCAGGAAACCAGGAGCGCTTGCGCTCCCTGGCGCAATGCTTTTCGCCTAATGAATTAGGTCAGTCGGCCAGTTCCGGTATGACCTTGTGGGCGAAGAGATCGATGCTGGAGCGGTCGTAGGCCGCGTCGACGAAGTAGCCGATCGTGTAGGTCATCCCGAGGCCGCGCAGTTCGGTCAGCTTCTCGATGATCTGCTCTGGCGTTCCGGCCAGGCCGTTGCTGTACAGGCCCATGTAGCGCTCGACCGCCTCGGGGCCGACCAGCGGCTCGTAGTGCGCCTTGATCCAGGCCAGCTTGTCGGCGACGTCCTTTTCCGTCTCGCCGATCACCACGTTGAAGTTGGACGAGCGGACGATCGCGTCGAAGTCCGTGCCGACTTCCTTGCAGTGCTGGGCCAGGATGTCCGACTTGCGCTTGAAGGTCTCCGGCGCCCAGTCGAAGTTCGTGTACTGGGCGTATTTCGCGGCGATCCGAAGCGTCTTCTGCTCGCCGCCGCCCGCGATCCACAGCGGGATGCCGCCATCTTGAAGCGGGAGCGGGCGGCTGATCGCGCCGTCCACCTGGTAGTGCTTGCCGTCCAAGCTCGCCTTGCCGTCGGTCCAGAGCTGGCGCATGATCTGGACGCCTTCGTCGAGCATTCCGAGGCGGGTGCCCGCGGTCGGGAAGCCGTAGCCGTAGGCGCGCCACTCGTGCTCGTACCAGCCGCCGCCAATGCCCATCTCGACCCGGCCGCCTGAGATCACGTCGATGCTGGCGGCCACCTTCGCGAGGTAGGCCGGGTTCCGGTAGGCCATGCAGGTGCACATCTGGCCGAGCCGCACCCGGCTGGTCGAGGCCGCGAACGCCGCCATCAAAGACCACGCCTCGAAGGTGGACTCGTCCGTGGGCTGCGGGACCGTGTGGAAATGGTCGTACACCCAGATCGATTCAAACGGCCCCGCATCGGCTGCGCTGGCCAGCTCGTTCATCGTTGTCCACTGGTCGGCAACGGGCACGCCCACCAGATCTAGTCGCCATCCCTGAGGTACAAATACACCGAATCGCATACAGCGATCCTATAAGTCGCTCTCCGGCTCAACCTCCGGCTGGCTGACGGACTGGCTGCCCGCGAGCGCCACGAGCAGGTCGTTGAGCTGGCTCACGAACGCACCGGGGTCATCGATGCGGGCACCGAGAGTCAGCACCGCCTGGTTGAACAGCACGTTCGCCCAGTCGGCCAGCCGGGGGTCGTCGGGATTGGCGTTGAGCCTGGCCACCAGCGGATGGGTCGGGTTGATCTCCAGCACCGGCTGGAGCGGCAGACCCGAGCCGCCAGAACGGCCCGGCATTCCCGGCAGGTTGAACGGGAGCTCAGGGCCGCTGGCCACGATGCAGGCCGGCGAGGTGGTGAGGCGGCTGCTCACGCGGACGTCGTGGGCCTTGCCGTCCAGGGCGTTCTTGAGCTTGGACGCGAGCGCGGCGAAGTCGGAGCTGGCCTTGGCCTGGGCTTCCTGCTCCTCGGTGTCGGCGAGTGCGGACAGGTCGGAATCGCCCTGGGCCACTGACTGCAGACGCTTACCGTCGAAGTCAAGCAGGCTGCCCACCAGCCAGCTGTCGATCTCGTCGCCGAGCAGCAGCACCTCGATGCCCTTCTTGGCGAACATCTCCAGGTGCGGGCTGCTCGCGGCCAGGTCCGGGGTGGGAGCCAGCAGGTAGTAGATCTTGTCCTGGCCGTCCTTCATCCGCTCGGCGTACTCGGTGAGCGACACGCCGGCGTCGGTGCCTGGCGAGGAGGTGGAGCGGAATCGCAGCAGCTTGGCGATCTGCTCCCGGTTGGAGTAGTCCTCGACGACGCCTTCCTTGAGCAGAGCGCCGAATTCCTTCCAGAACGTGGCGTACTTGTCCGGCTCGTTCTCGGCCGTGTCCTTGAGCAGCCGCAACACGGTCTTGACGGCCTGGCTCTGGATGCTGGCGACGAGCTGGCTGGACTGCAGCAGCTCGCGGGAGACGTTCAGCGGGAGATCGCCGGAGTCGAGCACGCCGCGCACGAACCGCAGGTATCTCGGCATCAGCTGGCCGTCGTCTTCCATGATGAACACGCGACGCACGTGCAGCCGGATGCCGTGCCTGGACTGGGTCAGCCACAGGTCATACGGAGCGTGGGCAGGGATGAACAGCAGCAGCGTGTACTCGTACCGGCCCTCGATCTTGCGATGCACATAGGCCAGCGGGTCGGTGTAGTCGTTGGAGATATGCCGGTAGAACTCGTTGTAGTCCTGCGGCGTGATCTCGCTCTGTGACCTGGTCCACAGTGCCGAAGCTCTGTTTACGGTTGTATAAAGCTCGCCCGGGGTCTCTTCCTCGCTGGCTTCGTTCTCGTCGCCCTCGCTGGTCTGCGCCGGCTCGGCGGGCATCAGGATCGGGACGCTGATGTGGTCGGAGTACTTGGCGATGATCGCGCGCAGCCTGCTCTGGTTCAGCAGGTCCTCTTCGTC
>DATNFM010000238.1:0-11090 GCA_035606435.1 Streptosporangiaceae bacterium
GGCCCGGTCCGGCAGCCCCCCGGCCGCGATCAGCCGCCGGCACGCCTCCTCCAGCGCATCATGATGACGCTGCCGCTGAGTCCGGGAATCCTCAGGACCGGCCTTCTTCCCCAGCGCATCCAGCACCGCCTGGACCGCCTCCGCGCACCGCGGCGACAGATCACCGTCGACCCGGCCCGCACCACCCAAAGTGGTCTGCAACCGCAGGTACCGGTCCCCGAACCCGTCATCATTATCGTCCGGCGCAGCGAGCCGCCTGCGCATCTCCTCCGCCAGCCGGGCCAGATCCTCCAGCCGGGCACTGCCCGCCGCGGCCGCCAGCAGGATCTGGTCCGCGTCATCGCGAGCCTCCCCGGGCAGCTCATCGGTCCAGTCACAGACCTGCCGCGCCCACGACGTGGAGATGCTCCCGGCAGCAAGCGCGGCCGCGACGCAGCGGTGAGCGCGCAACCGCCGCATCCATTTCACGGAGGAGGACGCTGCCGCGGTGGTGACCCGGGTCTGCCACCGCAGCCACGTGCGAGGTGACCCCTGGCCGTCGTCTTCGTAGCCGCGAGCAGAATCGAAGGCGGACAGGACCGACGCCCGGGCAGCGGCATGAACCGAGGCAGCACGCTCCAGTTCCCGGAGGCACTCAGCCTGCACCCCAACCGGCACCGACGCCACGTCCGCGTGAGCGAGCCAGCGCAGCGCCTCAACCGCAACACGCACCGCCTCCGTCACCGAACCCAGACCACGCCCGGGAACGCCCGCAGACGCGCTAAGGCCAGGATCAGCGCCAGGCAGGCAAGCACCCGCAGACGCGACAGCATCGCCATGATCGTCATCACGCATCGGGGCACCTCCTCCCGTCAGCCTCCCGCCAACCCACAGACGCCCAAGAAGAGCGCAGCGATCAGGTAGCGGCAGGCCGCCCCGACCACGCCAGAAGCAAGACGCTCAGGACACCGGCACAAGCCGCGCACAGAACCAGAAGAAACGGAGTGCCTCTCAACCGGGACCTCAGCTCCCGCCGAAACAGGAGATCAAAGCCGCCCAGACAGCGGCCAAACCCACAATCGTCCCGGTGATGCGATCTCTCTCAAACACCTACTCGAATACTAACAACCACCACTGACAATAATCGACCCGCGGCAGTCATTGGCGGCCGGGCACGATACGTCGTTGAGGTTGCTGACCTTCGTCGGGTGACGCGGCGCAACCGCCACCGGCAACCGTCTGTACCGGGTAGACATCACTAAGACGCCTAGTCCGACAAACACGGTCACGGCACTGACCGGCAGAACCAACCGCTGACGGTCGATTCCGACGACGAGAGGTACGGGGCCGCATTCCGGCACTACTGGCTGCTGACCAACCTGTTCCGCTGATCTCTGAGAAGGCGGCGCTCACGGAGGAGGTCTGTTCTACCAGAACACAACCCGTCCCCCGCGCCGGTGCTGCCATCAGAGCCAATCGTCGGCCGCTACGTCTGGGTCGGTCAGTTCAGCCAGCCGGGCTTGCGCTTCCGCGAGCTCGTCTAGGCGCATGGGTTCCAGGAGAGCCGCGGCCAGCCAGCCGCGGATGATCACCTCGGACTGCATGGCGGCGCGCGCGGCGGTTAGGTCGCTCGTCGCCTCGGCCGGGTTGGCTAGCCGACGGTAGCCACCGGCCAGCGCCTCTTGCCGGGCCCTGTCAGCCGGAACGCCACGGCTAGAGTGGCTCGTACGGCCAACTCGGCCAGGCAGCTGGCGCGGGCCGCCTGAAGTTGCCCCGCCGCGAGGTAACAGTCGCCCAGCTTCCTGGGCGATTCCGCGAGGTTCAGCTAGACCTGCGCCCGGCCAGGAGTGACCGCGACCAGTCGCTCGCGCAGTCCTACCAGGGCAAGATAACTCGCAGCGGCCGTATCCCGGTCGCCCGCGGCCAGCGCCCGCTCCGCGAGGTCGCCCAGGTCCTGGCACTGCTGCTCCGGCTCCGACGGCTCCGACGGCCCGGGCCAGCCACCGCCCGCCTGCGGGGACGTCGACCTGGCACTAAACGGCGCCGCCTCGCCCGCGCTGTCCAAGGCCGCAACAGTTCGCCGGTTACCGGGTCGGCCAGTGCGAGCTGGCGCAGGACCGTTACCAAGTCAGCCTGGTATTCGTAGCGGGCGGCTAGGCCGTACCCCATGACCGCGGCGTGATTGCCCTCGCGGTGGTGCCCGGCGGCTAGGTCACGCAGCAGATCCTGTTCGACCGGGACGACCTCGGCGAGTTGCCTTAGCAGGCCGAGCGCGGCCTGGTACTCGCGGTGAACGGTGACCTGATCGCTGGCTGCCGCCGCCTGGTAACCCAGCCGACGGTGCCCGTCAGCGAGCTGGAACAGCGGCTGGTAGCGGTCCCGGCCCGGCGGCGGGGCGGTCATGCCACTTCCCAGTTAAGTCAGAAACAGTTAAGTCAGGCAGATCTCGACTGGCTGGTGGGCGCAACAGGTTTCGAACCTGTGACCCCTCGCTTGTAAGGCGAGTGCTCTACCGCTGAGCTATGCACCCAAACGTCGCGATACTCAAGAGCCTGACCGACGCGACCCGGCCCAAGCGTACCGCTTTCCGCCATCGACTGGTTTCAGGCCGGACTGGCCGACCGCCGCAGCACCCTTGCGAGCGCCTGCTCGACCTCCTCCGCCAGCCCCGGCAACGGCGCCGACGCGGGCGGCGCCACGACGGTGGGCCCGGCGTCAACCACGACCGAGCCCTCAGAACCGCCCGCGGCATCGGAGCCAGCCGCACCGCAGTCCCGGCACTCCACCTCGCCTAGTCGCCTGACCAGGTGGACGCTCGCGCACAGGGCGCAACGGTCGAGGTCGGTAACCCACTCCCCGCCGGACTGGCAGCCGGGGCAGATCAGCACCTGGCGGTCGGCCCTGACCCCGCGCAACCATGGGCTGCTGCCACGGTCAGGATCGACCTGCCTAGTGCCACAGCGATAACAGGGCATCCGCCGCCCGTCCCCGGTCGATCAAGAGCCGGTCGATCACAAGCTGGCCGATCAACCTAGTCGAGCTCGGCCAGCGCCTTGCGGTACTCGGCGAGGTCACGGGCCTGCGGGATCGCGTTGACGACCTTCCAGCGGACCACACCGGACTTGTCGATGATGAAGGTGCCGCGAGTCGCGAGGCCCTTCTCGTCATCGAACACACCGTACGCCGTGGCCACGTCGCCGTGCGGCCAGAAATCGGACAGCAGTGCGAATTCGTAACCTTCGGTCTCGGCCCAGGTCCGGTGCACGTACACCGAGTCGACCGACACCGTCAGCAGTTCCACGTCGTCCCCCTCAGCCTCGGGGAACGAGTCGCGCATCTCGCACAGCTCGTTGCTGCAGATGCCGCTGAAGGCCAGCGGATAGAACACGAGCACGACGTTCTTCTTGCCGCGCAGCTCGGACAGCTTGATGTCCGAGCCGTGCTGGTCCTTGAGGACGAAGTCCGGTGCCAGGTCACCGATCTCTACCGCCATTCGAGGTCCTTTCAGTGCTAGCTAGTCAGCAGGGCGATCGCGTGCGGCCACATAACTGCTACACGACAGCCCGCAAGGGATGACTTACGCTGTCACGAGCGCGTCGGTACAGGCGCAGACGTGCGCTGCGGCGCCCGCGCGCGCAGGGATACTCCGAGTCTGCCACGCCCATGCGCATGCTGCCGCACGGTGCTAGCAAACCCCAGGGCAGGCAATCCCCGGGCGGCTAGCCGGGTGCTACCTCTTCAGGGTCTTTGGCGCGACCATGCGACTGGCCGACCAATTCTTCCCCGCGCTCACCGTGGATGTCTGTGACAGTCCGGCGGTTGGTGCCGCTTCCCCGATCTCGCTCGGCTCGATGTGGCCATCACGGCCGGCTTTCGGGGTCAGCAACACGATGTAGCCGCCGTCTGCCAGCGGTGTCTTGGCATCGACGAGGGCATCGACTAGATCCCCGTCCTCTTCCCGCCACCACAGCAGCACCCCGTCAACTACATCCTCGTAGTCCTCGTCAACCAGCTCGACGCCGTCGCCTGAGGCGACTTGCTCGCGAAGCAACTCATCGCAGTCGTCGTCGTAGCCGATTTCCTGGACTACATGGCCCGGCTTAATGCCGAGCCGCTCGGCCAGGTCATGCTGACCCTGCGCCTGGCCAGCGGTCGCGCTCACTAACTTCCTCCCTGTCCCACGGTCGTCTGTAGCTCTTGCTGGGACAGTCCACACGCCGGACGCGTCTTGCGCAAGTCACAATTCGTGCAGAGCCAGTTAACCAAGGTCATCATTCGATCTTGCCCCGTCTGCCGTTAGCTTACTCAGCACAGCATTCCCGCCGGGTTATTGCGGATTTGACCCGATAAGCGGGGGGTCAACCGAAGGTGACTCGCCGGTAACTCCGGTGGCACGGCGGGGCCATGGATGCACAACTCCCCGGCACGTATCAGGATGGGACCTGTAACCATCAGCCGAACTCATACGAGGATCGCCCCGTGGCTTCAGGACGCCAGCCCTACCCGATCATCACCGACGGCCTGCCCAACCAGCTTCCCGACATCGACCCAGAGGAGACTAAGGAGTGGCTTGAGTCGTTCGACACCGTGGTGCGGACCAGAGGCCGGTCGCGCGCCCGGTACGTGATGCTGCGACTCCTCGAACGCGCCCGCGAGCAGCAGGTCGGCGTGCCCGGCCTGCGCAGCACCGACTACATCAACACGATCCCGCCCGAGCGCGAGCCCTGGTTCCCCGGCGATGAGTACGTCGAGCGCCGGATCAGGGCGTACATCCGGTGGAACGCCGCCGTCATGGTCTCTCGCGGCAACCGGGCCGGACTTGGGGTCGGCGGGCACATCGCGACCTACGCGTCCGCGGCGAGCCTGTATGAAGTCGGGTTCAACCACTTCTTCCGGGGCAAGGACCACGGCGAGTCCGGCGACCAGGTGTTCATCCAGGGTCACGCCGCGCCGGGCATCTACGCGCGGGCGTTCCTGGAGGGACGGCTGACCGAGGATCAGCTGAACGGCTTCCGCCAGGAACTGTCGTCCCCCGGCGGCGGTCTTCCCTCCTACCCCCATCCCCGGCTGATGCCGGACTTCTGGGAGTTCCCGACCGTCTCGATGGGCCTAGGCGCCATCGACGCGATCTACCAGGCCAGGTTCAACCGCTACCTGCTGGCCCGGCAGATCAAGGACACCAGCCGGTCGCGAGTATGGGCGTTCCTTGGCGACGGCGAGACCGACGAGCCCGAGGTGCTCGGCTCGATCGGCCTGGCCGCGCGCGAGGAACTCGACAACCTGATCTTCGTGATCAACTGCAACCTGCAGCGCCTGGACGGCCCGGTCCGCGGCAACGGCAAGATCATCCAGGAGCTGGAGTCGTTCTTCCGCGGCGCGGGCTGGAACGTCATCAAGGTGATCTGGGGCCGGGACTGGGACCCGCTGCTCGCTCAGGACGTCGACGGCGTGCTGGTGAACAAGATGAACACGACTCCGGACGGGCAGTTCCAGACGTACGCCGTCGAGTCAGGCGCTTACACCAGGGAGCACTTCTTCGGCGGGGACCCGAGGCTGCGGGCGATCGTCTCGCACCTGTCGGACCAGCAAGTCAGGAACCTCTCGCGCGGCGGTCACGACTACCGCAAGGTCTACGCCGCGTTCAAGGCCGCGACCGAGCACGTCGGCCAGCCCACCGTGATCCTGGCGCACACCATCAAGGGCTGGACGCTCGGGCCGGACTTCGAGGCCAGGAACGCGACCCACCAGATGAAGAAGCTCACGGTCGCCGAGCTGAAGGAGTTCAGGGACCGTCTCTACCTGGACATTCCGGACTCGGCGCTGGAAGCCGACCTTCCGCCGTACTACCACCCCGGGCAGGACTCAGAAGAGATCTCCTACATGCAGGAACGCCGCCAGGCACTCGGCGGCTACCTGCCCAAGCGGGTCCTGCGGGCCAAGCCGCTTAACCCGCCCGCCGACAGCGTGTTCGAGGAGCTGAAGAATGGCTCGGGCCGGCAGGCCGTCGCGACCACGATGGCGTTCGTCCGGCTGCTCAAGGACCTGATGAAGGATCCCGAGATCGGCGACCGGTTCGTCCCGATCATCCCGGACGAGGCGCGGACGTTCGGCATGGACTCGCTATTCCCGACCGCCCGGATCTACAACCCGCACGGCCAGACCTACGAGGCCGTCGACCGCGCGCTGCTGCTTTCCTATAAGGAATCGCAGCAGGGCCAGATCCTGCACGAGGGCATCAGCGAGGCCGGCGCGATGGCCTCGGTGATGGCCTCAGGGACCGCCTACGCCACGCACGGCACCCCGATGATCCCGATCTACATCTTCTACTCGATGTTCGGGTTCCAGCGGACCGGCGACATGATGTGGGCGCTCGGCGACCAGCTCGGCCGCGGCTTCCTGCTCGGTGCGACGGCCGGCCGCACCACGCTCACCGGAGAGGGCCTGCAGCACAACGACGGGCACTCGGTGCTGCTCGCCTCGGTCAGCCCGGCCTGCGTCGCCTACGACGCCGCCTGGGCCTACGAGCTCACCTACATCGTCAAGGACGGCCTGCGCCGGATGTACGGGTCCTCGCTCGAGCATCCGCACGGCGAGGACATCTTCTATTACCTCACCGTCTACAACGAGCCGTACGTGCAGCCCAGGCAGCCGGACTACCCGGGCGGCCCCGAGGCACTCGAACAAGCCATCCTGCGCGGGCTGTACCGCTACTCAGCTGGTCCGTCCGGCGATGACTCCAGCGAAGAAAACCCCGAAAACACCCAAAACAACACAAGCATTAAGGAGAAAAATTTGCGGGCCCGCATCGTCGCCTCAGGGGTGGCCATGCGGTGGGCGCTCGATGCCCAGCGTCTGCTCTCCGATGACTGGGGAGTCAGCGCCGAGGTGTGGTCCGCGACCTCCTGGACCGAACTGCGCCGGGACGGCTTGTCCTGCGAGGAGTGGAACCTGCTGCATCCCGATCTGCCGGCCCGCGTCCCGTACGTCACCTCGGCGCTCAACGAGACCAGCGCGCCGGTGGTAGCCGTCAGCGACTGGATCAAGGCAGTGCCGGACCAGATCGCCCGCTGGGTGCCCGCGCCGTACACCTCGCTCGGCACGGACGGCTTCGGGTTCTCCGACACGAGGCAGGCCGCCCGCCGGTTCTTCCACGTGGACGCCCAGTCGATCACGCTGGCCGTGCTCAGCGAACTCGTGCACGCGGGCGAGCTCAAGCCGGAGGTACTCGACGAGGCCATCGCCAAGTACCAGCTCAACCTGGAGGTCAGCCAGGCGCTGTAGCGGGAGGCTGGTACGGGCGGCCGGTGTTTGCCGCACGGCGCCCGCCCGCACCAGCTACCTACTTACGGGATCGCGAGCATCCCGTTGGTATTGCCATTGCGGTCGGTGTAGAAGCCGACCAGGTCCCCGGCGTTGTTCACGCCATTGACGAACGTGCTGCCCACGCCATTGGGATCATTGACCGTGCGGAAGCCCCGGCCGGCCTGCCAGGTGAATCCGAACGTGCTGTTGCCGATCGTGTACGCCCCCACGACCAGGCCCGCCTTATTCACGCCGAACGCCTGCGTCAGGTCGGCCCCTGGCCGCGACAGCGTCGCGATCTGACCGTTCGGATGCCGCAGGAATCCCACCACCCGGCCGCTGGAGTTGATGAAGAAGCCCGCGATGCTGCCGCCGGCATTGATGGACGTCGCGGTGGCATTACCCGAGCCCTTGATGTTGAGCATCGCGAACTTGTGGTTCGAGATGTTGTACCGGTAGGCGTGCGCCTGGCCGAGCGCGTCGAAGAAGAATCCGACCGCGATGCCGGCGTTGTTGATGCCGAGCAGCTGGTTGACCGACGGGTTCGAGACGTTCCCGGTCGGGAACTTCACCTGGTGGAACTTGCCGCCCTTGAGGTAGAAGCCGACGTTGGCGTTAAGGCCCGGGTTCGACTTGTTCGTCCGGGAGAAGAAGCCGACGGCGACCCCTTTGTCGTTGATGCCCGTTACCTGGGTCTGCGCTGACCCTGGGAAGTTCACGGCGCGATAAGAGTGGGAGCCGTACGGCCGCGACACCAGGTAGCCCTTATTCGGGTGGCCGTGGACCCCGGAGCCGAAATAGCCGGCGATCCTGCCGCTGCTGTTGATCGCGAGCAGCTGATTGAACGACCGGTCACCGCCGTTGTCGATCTTGCGGAACGAATAGGCGGCCGGGACCTTTGGCCCGGCTACGGCCGCCGGGACAACAGCGGCCGACAGCCCAACGGTAAGAAGGCCCGCCATGACAGCGAGAACGCCGTACTTCCGGACTCCGTTCTTCCGGATCATCTTCGAGAATTCCTCTCTGTTGGCGGGTGCCGGAGCCCGCTGTCGGACCGACCTGGCGGAGGGTGAGCGCCGGAACCAGAGGGGTTCCTCTGGTTCCCGGCGCGCCAGGCAAAGGTGCGGCCGCCCGCTGCCGACGACCGCATTCACACACTGTGCGGCAAACTGCAGCTAGATACAACGCTGGCAGCCTCGCGCGCACACCGTCCAGCCTGGCATGACACTCTGATCAGGTGAGCGCGAAGGCAGTGCGGCAGGCTTCTAGGAACAAGAGCCGAGTCAGGGCGGAGACCATCGCCCGGCTCGAGCAGTCCATGAGCGCGCTCGGCACGGCCGCGATGACATCGATGGACGAGCGGCTGCCCTGGTTCCGCGCCCTGTCGGCGGAGAACCGGTCCTGGCTCGGCCTGGTGGCCCAGGCCGGCGTGGCGGCGTTCGTGGACTGGGTGAAGCATCCGGAGCGCAGCAGGCCGGCGGTGGCCGGCGAGGTGTTCGGCACCGCGCCGCGCGAGCTGGCCAGGGCGGTCAGCCTGCAGCAGGCCGTGGAGATGGTGCGGATCATCGTCGATGTGGTGGAGAGCCGGGTCGATGAGCTGGCCGTCCCCGGCACGGAGACCGAGTTGCGCGAGGCCGTGCTCAGGTACACCCGCGAGGTCGCCTTCGCCGCCGCCCAGGTCTACGCGCGGTCGGCCGAGGCGCGCGGCGCCTGGGATGCCCGGCTGGAGGCGCTGGTCGTCGATTCGCTGGTCCGCGGCGAGATAGACGAGTCGCTGCCGTCCTGGGCCTCGGCGCTGAACTGGCCGCCCGCACCGGTGACCGTGCTGGCCGGTCACGCCGACGGCAACGAGCCGGAGGGCCTGATCGACGAGTTGCGTCTGCTCGCGAGGCGGGCCAAGTTCGACCTGCTGGCCGGGGTGCACGGGCACCGGCTGGTCGTCGTGCTGGGCGGGACCGGCGACCCGATGCCGGTCGCCCGCCAGCTGGCCTCCAGGTTCGGCACTGGCCCGGTCGTCGTCGGCCCGGCCGCCGAGAACATCGAGGCCGCCGCCGGATCGGCCCGCGCCGCGCTTGCTGGCCTTCGCTCCGCGTCCGCGTGGCCGGACGCGCCCAGACCGGTTCTCGCCTCGCATCTGCTGCCTGAGCGCGCGCTGGACGGCGACGAGGGCGCGCGCGCCGAACTGATCGAGCACATCTACGAGCCGCTGCACCGAGGCGGCGCCGCGCTGCTCGACACGGTCACCACGTATCTCGAGCAAGGACACTCGCTCGAAGCGACCGCGAGAATGCTATTCGTGCACCCCAACACGGTCCGTTACCGCCTTCGGCGAGCGACCGTTCTGACCGGTTTCAATCCCGGTGATGGTCGCGGCGGCTTCGCGCTCTGGCTCGCGGTCGTGTACGGTCGGCTGGCGCACAAGCGAACGTAGTTTGTGGGATACCTACAGTCTCGTGGCCCGCAAGTTCGTAGACTTTTCTATTCATATGGTGGACTCCTACAGGGCAAGGTTAAGAGATGCTCGTCATCGCCGCGCCCGGACAGGGCGCTCAGACTCCTGGATTTCTCGCCCCCTGGCTAGAGTTCCCGGGCGTCGCCGAGCGAATCGGCGCCTGGTCCGAGCTCGTTGAATGCGACCTGATCAAGTACGGCACGACTGGTGACGCCGACGAGATCAGGGACACGGCCGTCGCGCAGCCGCTGCTAGTCGCTGCCGCACTGGCTGCCGCCGGCGTGCTCGGCGTAGCCGCCCGGGTGCCCGACGGTATCGTCGCCGGGCACAGCGTCGGCGAGCTTGCGGCCGGCGCGATCGGCGGCGTCGTGGCCAGCGACGACGCCATGCGGTTGATCGGCGTCCGCGCCCGCGCGATGGCCAAGGCGGCCGCGGCCGAATCGACCTCGATGACCGCGGTGCTCGGCGGCGACGAGGCCGAGGTACTCGCCGCGATCGAGCGGCACGGGCTCACCGCCGCCAACATGAACGCCACCGGCCAGATCGTCGCGGCGGGCACGCTCACCCAGCTCGAGGCGTTCGCTGCCGACCCGCCGGCCGGTGCCAGGCTGCGAGCGCTCCAGGTGGCGGGTGCGTTCCACACCAGCCACATGGCCTCGGCCGTCGAGTCGCTGACCGAAGTCGCGGCGACGGTGACCCCCCGCGACCCGATCCTGACCGTGCTGTCGAACCGCGACGGCGCCGCCGTCCGGTCCGGCACCGACTGGCTCGAGCGCATCGTGAACCAGGTCAGCGCTCCGGTCCGGTGGGATAAGTGCATGGCGACGATGCGGGCCATGCGCGCGACGGCGTTCATCGAGCTGCCGCCCGCCGGTACCCTGACCGGGCTGGCCCGCAGAGCGATGCCGGGCGTCGCGATTCTCGCGCTGAAGACCCCGGCCGACCTCGACTCGGCCCGGGCCCTGCTCGCCGAGCACGCGAGCAGTCATTCCGACCACCACGCCCCAGAATGGCGGCTGATCGTCGCGGCAACCGGCGGCACCTTCCGCGCCACCTCCTCGATGTCCGTCGGCACGCCGGTGGATATCGGCACTGAACTGGGGCAGATCGATGCCCGCGGTGGCGCCAAGCCGATAGCTGCCGACTTCCCGGCCATGGTGCTTGAGTGGCTGGTCGAGGACGGCGATCCGATCAGCCAGGGCCAGCCGCTAGTCCGACTACAACCAGGCAGCCAGGACTGAAAGGGCAACACGGGATGCGAACGCACCAAGGCGCCGCAGGCGCGCGAGTGCTGGCTTTCGGCGGATATCAGCCAGCCAAGATCGTCACCAACGATGATCTGGCCGCCTCAGTAGAG
>DATNFM010000239.1:0-20825 GCA_035606435.1 Streptosporangiaceae bacterium
CGACAGGCCGGCCCAGTCCGGGCCGCAACTGTCGAGCAGCGCCGGGAGGCCGGCTTCATCGCATTCGATCGCGTCGTAGATCCACCAGGTCAGGCCGAGCGCGTCGTAGGCGGCGCGATGCAGCACCGGCGAGAGCGAGTGGCTGATCGGCGAGCCGAGCACAGCGGCCCTGACGCTGCGCCGATCCGCCTCGCCGCCTAGTTCTGGAACTCGTGCTGCCACTTTTGGAGCTGCGATAGATAAGGAGTGAAGTAGGTCTGATACGGCTTTTTCCTAGTATCAGTAATGAAATATAGCCAGGGACCCTTGGTCGGATGCACCGCAGCCTGGATGGCGGCGATACCCGGGTTGCCGATCGGACCGGGCGGCAGCCCAGCATGCAGATAGGTGTTATACGGCGACTTGAAGTGGGTTTGAGCCCCCGTCGCAGCGGTGCCGTACGTACCCATCGCGTAGAAGATGGTGCTATCGAACTCAAGCAACATGTTCTTGCCGAGCCGGTTCCAGGCCACCCGGGAAATCTTGCCGAAGTCCTGAGGGCTGCCTGCCTCAGCCTGGACCAGGCTCGCCACGATCAGGGCGTGCCACGGGGTGGTGAAGACCTTCTTCGCCTCACCGGTCAGGTTGATCTTGGCGATCTGGGTGTTGAACTCCGACACCATCATCTTCAGGATCTGCAGCGCGGACTCGTGCGGCAGCAGCGTGTAGGTGTCAGGGAACAGGAAGCCCTCGGCGGTCTTGCCCTGCGCCCAGGACGGTATCCCGAGCGAGGCCGGCGGGTGCTCGATGATCGAGGTGAACTGGCTGACCGGCAGGTTGGCCTGCTTGGCCAGGAGCTTGGCGATGGCCGAGGCCCGCATGCCCTCGATGATCGTGACCTGGTCCTTGATCCGGTTCTTCACGTTCAGCAGATAGGTCACCGCCTTCGCGGCGCTCATGTGGCGATGCAGCAGGTAAATGCCGGGTTGCAAGGTGCCGGCGTTCGACGCCGCGTTGGCCGCGGAGTCGTACGGCCGGACCTCCTTGATCACGCCCGCCTTCATCAACTGCGGGCCGAGCGCGCCGAGCGAGGCGCCCGCAGCTACCTTGAAATGCACTGTGCCGAATCCGGCCCCGACGTAGTCGCCGTAGCGGCTGTTGTGCCAGTTCTGGTAGGCCTGGTAACCGTAGTCGGCGACGGCGCCGAGCACCAGCGCCGCGGCGAGTATGGCCCCGACGAACGCGACCTTGCTGCGCCCGCGACGTGGCCGCTTGGACCGGCCGCCCCGCCCGCCTCGGCCACGGCGACCGCCTCCGCCGCCATCGTCGTCGGCTCCGACGCCGAAGCGCCGCGAGAGCAGGTCATCTCCGCCCGTCTCTGGCCAGTCCTCGTCGCCGTCGTCGCGCCTGCCCAGGTCGTCGTTGTCCTCGTTGTCCCAGGAATCATCGGTGCCTGGCTGCCACTGGCCGTAGCTGCCGGCGCGCGAGGAGGCGGGCAGCGGGGCCAGTGAAGAGTCATCGTCGGCGTCGGTGCCCTGGCCATTGCTCCAGTAACCACCGGCTTGGTCGAATGACCCCGTACCCGTGTCCGGGCGGCCAAACGAACCCGTGTCCGGCCGGATAAACGCGCCCGTGACGGGACCGTTGAACGAGCCCGTATCGGGATCGCCGAACGAGCCGGTGTCCGGACGACCGAAAGAACCTGTGTCAGGGCGGCCAAACGAGCCGGTGTCCGGACGGATAAAGGCGCCCGTGACGGGTCCGTTGAATGAGCCGGTGTCTGGACGGCCAGACGAGCCAGTATCGGGACGACCGAAAGAGCCGGTGTCCGGACGACCGAAAGAGCCAGTGTCCGGACGACCGAAAGAGCCGGTGTCCGGACGACCGAAAGAGCCAGTGTCCGGACGACCGAACGAGCCAGTGTCCGGACGGCCGAACGAGCCAGTGTCCGGACGACCGAACGAGCCGGTGTCGGGACGGCTGAACGCACCGGTAACCGGGCCGTCGAAAGAGCCGGCGTCTGAGCCTGCGAACCAACTGCCGCTATTCTGCGAGCCGGTGTCTTCGCCGGCGTACGAACCGGCGTCGGACCGCGCTTCCGGGGCTGCCGCGTAGCTGTCCGCCGCGTAGCTGTCCGCCGGGCCCTGGCCAGACTGCGAGCCGGGCCGCTGATAGCTGGCCGTTGCCTCCCGGTCAGCGTCCGCGCCCTGCCCGGACCGGCCGTGCCGACCAGGCTGCCGGTTCGACGAACCGTAGGAGTCGGGTTGGGCGTAGGAGTCGGGTTGGCCGTAGGAGCCCGTTGCCCCCGATGCCGCGTAGGGATCTGAGCCGTTGCGAGCTGGGCTGCGGCCATCCTGGCCGTAAAGGTCGCGGCCAAAAGAATCGGAAATGTCGCGGCCGTGGTCCTGCCCGCCATAGCCGTCGCCCGCGTGCGCGCCGGGGCCGTAGCCCCCCTGGTCGATGGCCTGGTGGTCAGGAACACGGTGCTCGGGAACACGGTGGTCGGGAACGCTGCGGTCGTAGCCGCCCTGGCCATAGGGGTCCTGTGCGGGGTCGCCCCCGCCATAACCGGGCTGACCATATCCATACTGGCCGTAGCCCCCGTGGTCGACAGAACTGCCGTAGCCACCGTGGTCTACGGCACCGGGGTAGCCGCCCTGTCCGGCCGGATCGTACGGGTCGGCGCCATAGCCGTTGGGTCCGTAGGCCTCGCCGCCGTAACCGTCCTGACCGTAGCCGGGATGGCCGTAACCTCCGGCCTGACCGTACCCTTCCTGTGCGTACTGGCCACCGTACGGGTCCTGACCGTAACCGCCGCCGTAAGGACCGCCGCTCGGGTAGCTGCCGCCGTAACCGTCGTGCCCGTAGGGATCCTGGCCGTAGCCGGACGCCGGGCTCAGCTGCCCGCCCCAGTCGTAGTCGGATCCTCGATACCGATCGGAATCATCGCGGCGGGCCAGGCTGCTACCGCCTCGATATTCCTCGGAATAGGAACCGTTTTCGTCGTGGCCGGACCTTCCGCCCGACGGCCAGTCAAAGCCACCGCTACTCATCGGATGCCGCCTCGCTCCGCGCCCACCAGTTCTCCCGGCGGGCTGCCGGTTAGCCGCTCGGAATCGAGCGCGCTTTGCAATAGCAAGGCCGCTGCGGCCTTGTCCACCGTGAATCGCCGTTGCTTTGAATCACGACCTCCGGCGCGAAGCGCCGAATGTGCGAGCGTGGTCGTGAACCGCTCGTCTACCAGCCGTACCTCGACCGGGGCGATCCGGTCGGCCAGCTGAATGGCAAAGGCCCTTGCGTCGGCCGCCGCCCGGCCAGCCTGTCCGGACAGGCTGGTCGGCAGGCCGACAATGACCTCGATCACTTCTCGCTCCGCGCTCAGCCGGGCGATCTCGGCAAGATCGCCTTCGCCACGGCGCACGGTAACCAAAGGGGTCGCCAGAACGCCGCCTGGGTCACAGCCGGCCACTCCGATTCGAACCGATCCCACGTCGATGGCGAGCCTAATACCCGGTCTCAAGGCACAATTCCTACCGGGTTTGGTCTCAGAATCGACACAACCTGGCAGCGACATGGTTTCACGTTACGCCACCCGACGGACCGATGCCGGCAATAACGCCTTGAACCGCATCAAACGCCTCCTGGATCGCGCGTCCAGTCCGTTCGCCGAGCATAGCCCCGCCACCTTGGGCAATGTCGTCTTTTCCGCCACCGCGCCCGCCGAGCGCACCCGTCGCCGGGCCGATTAGGGAGCCCGCGCGCAGGCCCTTGGCCTTCGCCGCCTCGTTGACCGTGACGACGACGGCCGGACGGTCATTCGGCATGCCCGCCGTCACCACAACACCAGGACGGCTCGAGGGAATCTGGCCCCGGATGTCCAGCGCCAGCTTCCTTATCCCGTCCGCCGCGGTGCCGTCAGGAAGCCGGTGCGAGACGTAGGCCACACCGCCGAGGTCGATCGCCTCTCCGGCCAGCTTCGCCGCGGCGTTCGCCAGCTGAGCGGACTGCATCCGCTGCAGTTCGCGCTCGGCGTCGCGGAGCCGGCCGACTATTGCGGCCACCCGGTCCGCGAGTTCGGCCTTAGGCGCCCTCAGCTGCTCAGAAAGCTGGCTCACCAGCACGCTCTCCTTGGCCAGGTACCTGAACGCGTCCATGCCGACCAGGGCCTCAACCCGCCGGACGCCAGAGCCGATCGACGACTCGCCCAGGATCTTGACCAGGCCGAGCTGGCCGGACCGCGCGACGTGCGTGCCACCGCACAGCTCGCGTGAATACTCCCCGACCTCGACGACGCGCACCTCGTCGCCGTACTTCTCGCCGAACAGCGCCAGCGCGCCCATCGCCCTGGCCTCGCCGATCGAGGTGTAGAACGCCCGAACATCGAGGTCGCTGATCAGAACCGAGTTGACCTCGTCCTCCGCCTCGGCGAGCACGGGCGCCGGCACCGCTCCGATCGCGGTGAAGTCAAACCTGAACCGCCCGGGCGAGTTCTCAGAACCTGCCTGCGCCGCCGACTCGCCGAGCGCGCCGCGGAACGCCCGGTGGACCAGGTGCGTCGCGGTGTGCGACCTGGAGATGGCGCGTCGCCGTTCCACGTCGATCTCGACCAGCACCTGGTCGCCCACGGTGATCTCACCCGAGGTGATCCGGCTCCGGTGCACGATCAGGCCAGGCACCGGTGCCTGGACGTCGAGGATCTCCACGGACGCCTCGGAGCCCGCGCCGCTTCCGACGAGGCGCATGGTTCCGGCGTCGGCGAGCTGGCCGCCGCCTTCCGCGTAGCAGGGTGTCCGGTCAAGCACCACGTCGACCTCGGTCCCCGCACCCGCCGCCGGGACCGAGACCCCGCCGGTCAGCAGGCCGATGACGGTCGCTTCTCCTGAGATCTCGTCGTAGCCGGTGAAGACCACCTTGCCGGACCGCTCAAGCAGCTGCGCGAACACAGAGATGTCGGCGTTGCCGGTCTTCTTCGACGCGGCGTCGTCCTTGGCCCGCTTCCGCTGCTCGGCCATCAGCCGCCGGAACTCGGTCTCATCGACCGCCAGTCCCTGCTCGGCCGCCATTTCCAGGGTCAGGTCGATCGGGAACCCGTAGGTGTCGTGCAGCTGGAACGCCTGCGTCCCGCTGATCGCCTTCTCGCCACGCCGCTCCGCCTCGGACACGGCCGCGTCGAACATCGCGGTGCCGGTACGCAGCGTGCCGAGGAACGCGCCCTCTTCCGCGTCGAGCACGGTGTGGATGTTCGGCGCGTCCCTGAGCAAGTCGGGGTACTGATCGCCGAGCGCTCCGATCGCCACGGAGACCAGCTCATGCAGGTAGCGCTCGTTCTGGCCGCTGTGCCGGCCATGGCCGCCCTGACCGCCGTCACCGCCGCGCTGGCTGCCCGCGAGCAAGCGCAGGTCCCTGATACTGCGCCGGACGATGCGGCGAAGCACGTAGCCGCGTCCCTCGTTCGACGGGATCACGCCGTCGGCCACGATCATGACCGCCGCCTTGATATGGTCCGCGACGATCCTGAGCGAGACATCGGTGCGCTGGTCTCGCCCGTATTTCTGGTCGGTCAGCTCGGCCGCCCGGTCCAGGACCTTCCAGGTGGTGTCGATCTCGTAGATGTTGTCGACGCCCTGGAGCAGGATCGCCATCCGCTCCAGACCCATGCCGGTATCGATGTTGCGCGACGGCAGCGAACCCTGAATGTCGAAGTCGACCTTGCTCCGCACCGCGCTGAGCTGGTCTTGCATGAAGACCAGGTTCCAGACCTCAAGGAAGCGGTCCTCGTCGACCTCGGGGCCGCCCTCGCGTCCGTACTCGGGGCCGCGGTCGTAGTAGATCTCAGAGCAAGGTCCGCCCGGTCCGGCGACGCCCATGTGCCAGTAGTTGTCGGCCAGCCCGCGCCGCTGGATCCGGCTTTCCGGCACGCCGACCTGGTCCCGCCAGATCCCGAACGCCTCGTCGTCGCCGGTGTAGACCGTCGCCCAGAGCTTGCTCTCCGGAAAACCGAACCCGCCGTCCGACTCCGACCTGGTCAGCAGTTCCCAGGCGAGCGGGATCGCCTGCTCCTTGAAGTAATCGCCGAACGAGAAGTTCCCGAGCATCTGGAAGAACGTCGCGTGCCTGGTGGTCTTGCCGACCTCGTCGATGTCGGGGGTGCGCACGCACTTCTGCACGGTGACCGCACGCGGCCACGGCGGCACCCGCTGGCCGAGGAAGTACGGCTTGAACGGCACCATTCCGGCGGGCACGAGCAGCAGGGTTGGGTCCTCGGCGACCAGGCTGGCAGAAGGCACCACCGTGTGCCCGCGCTGGGAGAAGTACTCAAGGAAACGGCGGGCAATCTCAGCCGACTCCATCAACGGCCATCCTTCGTCTTGTCGATTTGCGCCCGGGCCAGATTCAGGTTCAGGCGCGCCTGGTCAATGCGCGCTCGCAGTCGGACCGGATGTCGCCACGGTCGCTGGCGCGCTGATCTATCAGGGTATTGCCTGCCCCGGGGTATTGCCGATTCATATTTGCGATCAGCCGATCTCCCGGCGGGCCGGCGCCTGCACCTGGCTCGCGTGCGCGTCCAGGTACTCATCCATGCCCTCGCGCACGTCGCCGAGGAACGCGCCGATGCTCGCCCGCCGTTCGCCGCCGAGCCCGGCCCTGGCCGCCCTCCGAGCGCGGTAGGCCCCGGCCTGGCGCACGATTCCGGTCGCGAGGCTCAGCGCCAGCCCAGCCGAGGTCCGCAGCCCGCTCGATACCGCACCCTGCTCCTGCGGCCGGCTCACCCGCACCGCCTGCCGTGTCACCTGCCCCGGCCCGAGTTGACCGGACCCGAGCTGACCGGTGAGCGACTTCGCGGCCCGATCGAGCCGCCGGTATCCCGCGACGCCCAGCACCGCGCCGACACCAAGCCACATCATCCTGCGCATCACGACCGCACCCGATCCCGGCCCGGCAACTCTCGGCGGACAGCCCGGTCGGCTACCCCGGTCCGGCTACCCCGGCGCAGGGCAAATGCCCGTCGCACCCCGTAACCGGCCGCCGCGAACCGCAGCACCGGCGCGCCAAGCCCGTTGGCGATCATCCGAGCCGAACCGGCCACGGCCGACACTTGCTCCGACAGGTCGGACATGCTCGCCGAAACCGCCTCGACGCTCTCCGTCAGCGCACCCGTCCGAGCCAACTGCTCATCGGCCCGGTCTACGGCCGCCTGCGCCCGGTCGATCAGCGCCTGGGAGGCATCGGAGTACCCGGTCAGCACCGTGCTCGCCTGAGTGATCAGCCTGGCGAGCCGCAGCAGCACGTAGACCGCCGCACACACCCCGATCGCGAAGAAGGCGGCAGCGATCAGCGCGGCCAATTGCCCGGCATTCATCAGCCAGGCCTCCTTCCACGACAAAGTTGCTGACGGCCAGCACCCTTTCGCCGACCCTATCGCCCCCCGCTTAACTCCTCCCCCGAACACCCACGATCCCCGCCAATCCCAAGATCATCCGCCCCCGACCCAGCCACTACGGGGAAAGTTCGTAGTGCTCTGCGCCACCACGAACTTTCCCCGTAGTGCCAGCACCCTCGACCTGCGCGTGACGGCTGGGGCTTACGTGGTTGGTGGGGCCGGAGGGGACTCGTCGCCCGGCTCCCGCTCCCGCTCCCGCTCGCTCGGCGTGCCGTCCAGGACGGACTTGATGCGGTCGGTGCGGTCGGCGTACCGAGCCTCGGCGCCGTGCCGGGTCGGCTCGTAGTAGCGGCGCCCGGCCACCTCGTCCGGCAAGTACGTCTGCCGGACGATCCCTTCCGGGTAGTCGTGCGGGTACAGGTAGCCCTTGCCGTGCCCGAGCCGGGCCGCACCTCGATAGCTGGCGTCCCGGAGATGCGCGGGCACCGTCCCGGTCCGCCCGGCCCGCACATCCTCGCCGGCCGCGTTAATCGCGCGCACCACAGCGTTCGACTTCGGCGCGAGCGCCAGGTGGATCACGGCCTGGGCCAGGTTGATCCGCGCCTCGGGCAGTCCGACGAACTCCACCGCCTGCGCCGCGGCGACCGCCGTCAGCAAAGCCGAAGGATCGGCCATTCCGACATCCTCGCTGGCGTGCACGATGATCCGCCGGGCAATGAACCGGGCATCCTCTCCCGCCTCGATCATCAGCGCCAGATAGTGCAGGGCAGCGTCCGCGTCAGAACCCCTGATCGACTTGATGAACGCGCTGATTACGTCGTAGTGCTGGTCCCCGGCCCGGTCATAGCGCACCGCCGCCCGGTCGACCGCCCGCTCGAGCACCGCCTCGTCGATTACGTCGCCGGGGCCCAGTCCAAGCGCCGCCGCCTCCAGATAGGTCAGCGCCCGCCGGGCATCACCCCCGGCCAGCCGCAGCAACTGCTCCAAGGCGGCCTCATCCAGCCGCACAGAACCGCCAAGACCGCGCTCGTCGCCCAGCGCCCGATCGAGCAGCAGCCGCAGGTCGGTATCGGCCAGCGGGTGAAGCCTCAGCAGCAGCGACCGCGACATCAGCGGCGCCACCACGGAGAACGACGGATTCTCGGTAGTCGCCCCGATGAACGAAACCCACCGGTTCTCCACCGCGGGCAGCAGCGCGTCCTGCTGCGCCTTGTTGAATCGGTGCACCTCGTCGACGAACAGCAGCGTCTGCTTGCCGGTCAGCCCCAGCTCGGCCCGGGCCGCCTCGATCGCCGCCCGGACCTGGGCCACCCCGGCCGACACGGCGGAAACCTCGACGAACTTCCGGCTGGTGACCGATGCCAGCACGTAGGCCAGCGTCGTCTTGCCGGTTCCCGGCGGCCCCCACAGCAGGACCGACATCGGCGCGTCGTTCTCGGCGAGCTTGCGCAGCGGCGACCCGGCGGCGGTCAGCTTCGGCTGGCCGACGACCTCGTCCAGGGTCTGCGGCCGCATCCGGACCGCGAGCGGCGCGACCCCGGCTGCCGCCTCATCGGCAGCGGCGTCAAACAAGCTCGGGCCGCCGGACCGGTCCCCGCGATCCCGGCCGGCCCCTCTAGGCGGTACCACCAGCCCCGCCAGAGCCAGAACCAGCCCCGCCAGAGCCAGAACCGCCAGAGCCAGAACCAGCCGCGCCAGAGCCAGAACCAGCCGCAACGACCGCGTCGATGCCCGCCTCCTTGCGCTGCGCCGCCGTAATCGGCGTCGGCGCCCCGGTCAGCGGGTCGTGCCCGGACGCCGCCTTCGGGAACGCGATCACGTCCCTGATCGAGTCCCGCCCGGTGAGCAGCATCAGCAGCCGGTCCCAGCCGAAGGCGATCCCGCCGTGCGGCGGCGGCCCGAACCGCAGCGCGTCGAGCAGGAATCCGAACTGCGACTCCGCCTCGGCCCGCGACAGCCCGATCACGTCGAACACCTGCTGCTGAACCGACTGCTTGTGGATCCGGATCGACCCGCCGCCGATCTCGGTGCCGTTGCACACGATGTCGTAGGCGTCCGCCAGCGCCCCGTCCGGCGAGTCCGCGAATTTGTCTGTCCATTCCGGCAGCGGCGAGGTGAACGGGTGATGCACCGCGGTCCAGCCCCCGTCACCGTCGTCTTCGAACATCGGCGCGTCGACCACCCAGGTGAACGCCCACGCCTTGGGATCGATCAGCCCGCACCGCGCGCCGATTTCCAGCCGGGCCGCTCCAAGCAGGGAACGAGCCGCCGCCGGCGTCCCGGCCGCGAAGAACACGCAATCCCCAGCCGACGCCCCGACGGCCGCAGGCAGCCCGGAACGCTCCTCCTCCGACAGGTGCTTGACCACAGGCCCGGCGTCAGTGACCGCGCCATCGGCGCCCACGAGCACGTAGGCCAGCCCTCGCGCCCCCCGCGACTTGGCCCAGTCCTGCCACCCGTCCAGTTCCTTACGGGACTGCTCAGCGCCGCCAGGCATCACCACGGCCCCCACATGCTGAGCCTGGAACACCCGGAACCCGGTCCCGGCGAAGAACGCCGTCAGATCCGCCAGCTCGCATCCGAACCGCAGGTCCGGCTTGTCGGACCCGAACCGCGCCATCGCATCGGCGTACGTCATGTGCGGGATCGGCAAGCTCACCTCGAACCCGGCGATCTCCCGCCACAGCGTCTTCACGATGACCTCGGCCACCTCCACGATGTCGGCCCTGGTCACGAACGACATCTCGATGTCGATCTGGGTGAACTCCGGCTGCCGGTCGGCCCGGAAGTCCTCGTCGCGGAAGCAGCGGACGAGCTGGAAGTAGCGCTCAAGCCCGGAGATCATCAGCAGTTGCTTGAACAGCTGCGGCGACTGCGGGAGCGCGTACCAGCTGCCCGGCTGCAGCCGCACCGGCACCAGGAAGTCCCTGGCCCCCTCCGGAGTCGACCTGGTCAGGAACGGAGTCTCCACGTTGACGAACCCGCGCTCGGCCATGATCTCGGCCAGCAGGTAGCCCGCCTTGGACCGGGCCCGCAGCGCGGCCGCCATCTCGGCCCGGCGAATGTCCAGGTACCGGTACCGCAGCCGTACTTCCTCGTTGAGGTCACCGCCGCCCTCGATCGGGAAGGGCAGCGGGTCGGCTTCGGACAGCACCTCGACCGCGCTCGCGACCACCTCGATCTCGCCGGTGGGCAACTCGGGGTTCTCGTTGCCCTCGGGCCGCCGCCTGACCTCGCCGGTTACCAGCACGCAGAACTCGGCGCGCAGCTCATGCGCGACGTCCTCCTGCCGAAGCACCACCTGAACGACACCGCTCGCGTCCCGCAGGTCAATGAAGACCACGCCGCCGTGGTCCCGCCGCCGCGCTACCCAGCCGGCCAGCGTGACCTGCTGGCCAGCTTCCGCCGCGCGCAGCGCGCCCGCCTCATGGGTGCGGATCAAAACCACCACAGCCTTTCTGAAAAATTCAAGATCAAATTCTTTTAGGCATAAAGCTTTGCGCCGCCCTGCCGCCTAGTCGCGCGAGGCCGGTGTCACAGTCCGCGAACCGGACCAGCCTTCGGCGCGAGGCCGGCGAGGAACGGATTGCTCGCCCGCTCGGCGCCGATCGTCGTCAGCGGCCCGTGGCCGGCCAGGACGACTGTCGCATCAGGCAGCGGCAGGCAAACTCTGGCCAGACTATCGAGGATGGTCTGGTAGTCGCCGCCAGGCAGGTCAGTTCGCCCGATTGACCCGGCGAACAGCAGATCACCGGTGAACAGCGCCCCGGCGCCGTCCCCGTCAGCGTCCTGGACGACCAACTCGGCGTCCAGCCGGAACGTCACCGACCCCGGCGTGTGCCCAGGAGCGTGGTCCACGACCAGCTTGACCCCGGCCAGTTCCAGCTCCATCCCGTCGGCCAGCTCGAGCACGTCGGCGGGCTCGCTCAGCGTCAGCCCGCCGAACATCTGCTGGCCGGGCCCCAGCGACAGTCCCTTGGCCGGGTCGGTGAGCAGTTCCCGGTCGGCCGGATGAATGTAAGCGGGGATGCCGGCGTTGTCGCACACCGGTGCGATCGACCAGATGTGATCGATGTGGCCGTGGGTCGCCAGCGCCGCCACCGGCCGCAGCTTGTGCCTGGCCACGATCTCCTCGATGCCGGGCGCCGCGTCCTCGCCCGGATCGATGATGAGGCAGTCCTCGCCGGGGCCGGGCGCGATGACGAAGCAGTTCGCTGCGAACGAACCTGCGGGGAATCCCTCGATCAGCACGAGCACTCCTAACCGGCCGCTTGTAACGTTCATCAGGCTACAGAGGAGTTACAGGTCGGCTGCGGTTGGTGCGTCGAACCGATAACGGAGTGCCTACACACTTGCTTCGCCCGGATACCATGCGCGAAGTTTTGGAAGAGCACCACTACCGGTTGATAACGGGAGGGCTGGGCGGGTGGCGGGTAAGCAAGAGCGCCAGCGCAAGCTTGCCAGGGAGCGGTACGAACGGCGGCTAGCAAGGGAAGCGCAGCGTCAGGAGAGCATTCGCCGGACCACGAGGTGGACCACCGGCGGCGTTGTGGTGCTCGTCATAGTGGCGGTCGTAGTGGTCGGCGTGCTCGCGCTGACGCACTCCAACAACTCAAGCGCCAAGGCGCTGTCGTCGCCGTCATCGTCGCCGTCGGTGACGCCGACGCCGACGCCTACGCCGACTCCGACCCCGACTGAGGTCAAGGAGCCGGCGACGCACTGCACCTACACGCCGGCCGGGCAGGCCGCGCGCAAGGTCGGCGTCCCGCCGGCCACTCCGGACTTTAAGGCCACGTACCAGGCGACGATCAACACCAATCGGGGCGCGATCGTCATTGACCTGCTGAACAGCAAGGCGACTTGCACGGTCAATTCGTTCGTATTCCTGGCTCAAAAAGGCTTCTTCAACAGCACGCCCTGCCCGAGGCTGGTGACGACCGGCATCTTCGTGCTGCAATGCGGCGACCCGACCGGCACCGGAGCCGGCGGCCCTGGCTATGAGTTCGAGAGCGAGAACCTGGCCGGGGCCACGTATCAGTCCGGCACGCTGGCGATGGCAAACAGCGGCACGCCAAATTCGAACGGCAGCCAGTTTTTCATCGTGTATAAGAACACGCCCCTACCACCCTCCTACACCCCCTTTGGCACGGTCAGCTCTGGACTAAATATCCTGACGGCCGTGGCGAAGGCCGGTGTTAAGCCACCGCTCAACCCGGCGGGCGGTGGCCACCCGAAGGAGAGTGTCACCATCGAAAGCATCACGATCAAGAAGACCTGACGTACGAGCACAGTTGACAACGCAGCTGGGCTGGTCGGGCTGTCAGGTACTAGGCGGGAGGTAATCGGTGAGCGCGGAAAATGTGAGCGCGGAAAACCAGCCGTGGGGCCGGGTAGCCGAGGACGGAACCGTCTACGTGCGCACCGCCGACGGGGAGCGCGTCGTAGGGATCTGGCAGGCCGGGAGCCCGGATGAGGCCCTGGAGTTCTACACCCGCCGGTACGACTCGCTGGCGACCGAGGTAAACCTGCTGGAGCGGCGGATCAACACGACCGACCTGGCTCCGGGTCAGGCGAAGTCGACGATCGCCCGGCTGCAGGCCTCCATCGACGAAGCCAAGGCGATCGGTGACCTTGACGGCCTCAAGCGCCGCCTCGAGGCGCTGACCTCGCAGGCCGATCATCGCCGCGAGGAGCACAAGGCGGCCAGGGACCGGGCCAGGGTCGAGGCGATCGAGCTCAAGGAGCGGATCGTCACCGAGGCCGAGCACATCGCGGCCGAGGCGACGCACTGGAAGTCGAGCGGTGAGCGGCTGAAGGAACTGCTCGATGAGTGGAAGGCCGCGCCGCACGGCGACCGCACCGCCGAGGCAGGGCTGTGGAAGCGCATGTCGTCGGCCAGGACCATGTTCGCCAAGCGCCGTAAGATCTACTTCGCCGCCCTCGAAGAGGAGCGCGAGGAAGTCAAGGACCGCAAGCAGCAACTGGTCACCCGGGCCGAGGAACTCGCCTCGTCCACCGACTGGGCCGCGACCGCGGCCGCCTACCGCGATCTGATGGCGTCGTGGAAGGAAGCTGGCCGGGCTGACCGGGCCACGGAAGACGAGCTGTGGAAGCGGTTCAGGACCGCGCAGAGCTCGTTCTTCGACGCCCGCTCGGCGACGATGTCGGCGAAGGACAACCAGCTCAAGGAGCGGGCCACGGCCAAGGAGCAGTTGCTCGCCGAGGCCGAGCGGCTGCTGCCGATCACCGACCCCAAGGGGGCCCGTTCGGCGCTGCGCGCGATTCACCAGCGCTGGGACAAGATCGGCGCGGTGGCCAAGGAGGCCCAGGAGCGGCTGGAGGGCGGCCTGCGCCGGATCGACGAGGCCGTGCGCAAGGCCGAGGACATCCAGTGGCGCCGTACTAACCCCGAGGCGCTGTCCAGGGCACGGGACACGGTCGAGCAGATCCGCAAGACGATCGGCCAGCTCGAGCGCCAGCTGGTCCAGGCGACCGAGCGCGGCGACGAGGCCGCCTGCGAGCGCCACCGGTCAGCGATAGCCACCAGGCAGTCCTGGCTCACCGAAGCCGAAAAGACCCTAGCCGACCTGACCGGCTTATAGCGTCAGCTGACGACGCGCCTGGCGTCATACACGCCGTCGACGCTGCGGACGGCCTTGAGCACGTGGCGGAGGTGCTCAGGGTCGCCCATCTCGAACGTGAACTTGCTGAGCGCGACCCGGTCCCTGCTGGTGCTGACCGCCGCCGACAAGATGTTGACGTGCTGCTCGGAGATCGACCTGGTCACGTCCGACAGCAGGCCGGTCCGGTCGAGCGCCTCGACCTGGATCGCGGCGAGGAACCTGGAGCTCTCCTTCGGCGCCCAGTGCACGCTGACCACGCGCTCGGGCTGCGAAGTGACCAGGTGCTGCACGTTAACGCAGTCCACCCGGTGAACGGAGACTCCGTTACCCCTGGTCACGAACCCGGTGATGTTGTCCCCGGGCACCGGCGTGCAGCACTTGGACAGCCGCGCCCACACATCGGCCGCGCCTTCCACCGACACGCCAGAGTCCCCAGGAGCCGCCTGCGGGCTCTGCGGCCGGGTGAGCATCGTCGCCTCGGCCATGTCCTCGGTGGCGCCGTCCAGGCCGCCAGCCGCGCTCACCAGCTTGCTGACGACCGACTGCGCGCTGACATGACCGTCGCCGATGGCCGCGTACAGCGTCGCCAGGTCCTGGTAGCGCAGCTCCCTGGCGATCTCCTGCAGGGCGTGCGCGGAGGCTAGCCGCTGCAGCGGCAGGCCCTGCTTGCGCATGGTCCGCGCGATCATCGCCTTGCCGGTATCGGCCGAGGCTTCGCGGCGCTCCTTGGAGAACCAGTGCTTGATCTTGTTGCGGGCGCGGGCGCTCTTGACGAAGCCCAGCCAGTCCTGGCTCGGGCCCGCGTCCACGGCCTTGGAAGTGAGGATCTCGACGGTCTCGCCGTTGCCCAGCGTGGACTCCAGCGGTACCAGCCGGCCGTCCACCTTGGCGCCCACGGTGCGATGCCCGACCTCGGTGTGAATCGCGTAGGCGAAGTCCACGGGAGTGGCACCGTCCGGCAGGGCGATGACCTCGCCGCGCGGGGTGAACACGTACACCTCGCCGCTGCCGACCTCGAAGCGCAGTGACTCGAGGAACTCGGCCGGGTCCGCGGTCTCCCGCTGCCAGTCCACCAACTGGCGCAGCCAGGCCAGGTCGGCCGGGGTGTTCCCGGTGGTCATCTCCTCGCGGTACTTCCAGTGCGCCGCGACCCCGTATTCCGACCGGCGGTGCATGCCCCAGGTCCTGATCTGCAGCTCGACCGGCTTGCCGCCTGGGCCGATCACGGTCGTGTGCAGCGACTGGTACATGTTGAACTTCGGCATCGCGATGTAGTCCTTGAACCGCCCTGGCACCGGGTTCCAGCGCGCGTGCGCCGCCCCGAGCACCGCGTAGCAGTCCCTGACGCTATCTACCAGGATGCGGATGCCGACCAAGTCGTAGATGTCGTCGAAGCTCTTATTCTTCGCGATCATCTTCTGGTACACCGAGTACAGGTGCTTCGGCCGCCCGGTAACCCGTGCCTTGATCTTGCCTTCACGCAGGTCAGCGGAGACCTCTTCGATCACCTCTTGCAGGAAGGCCTCGCGGCGCGGCGCCCGCTCGGAGACCAGGCGGGCGATCTCGTCGTAGCGCTTGGGGAATAGCGTCGCGAACGACAGGTCCTCAAGCTCCCACTTGACCGTGTTCATGCCGAGCCGGTGCGCGAGCGGCGCGTAGATCTCCAGCGTCTCGCGTGACTTCTGCTCCTGCTTGGGCCGGGGCAGGTACCGCAATGTCCGCATGTTGTGCAGCCGGTCGGCGAGCTTGATCACCAGGACCCGGATGTCGCGCGACATCGCGACGACCATCTTGCGGACGGTCTCGGCCTGCGCCGCCTCGCCGTACTTGACCTTGTCGAGCTTGGTCACGCCGTCCACCAGGGCGGCCACCTCATCGCCGAACTCCCGGCGCAGCTCATCGAGCGTGTAGTCGGTGTCCTCGATGGTGTCGTGCAGCAGCGCGGCGGCCAGCGTGTCGTGGTTCATGCCGAGCTCGGCCAAGATCGTGGCCACCGCGAGCGGGTGCGTGATGTAGGGGTCGCCGCTCTTGCGCAGCGTGCCCGCGTGCCACTTGGCGGCGACCTCGTAGGCCCGCTCGATCAGCCTGATGTCGGCCTTGGGATGAGTAGTCCGCGCGGTCTTGATCAGCGGCTCGAGCACCGGGTTGACGCCGCTGCCGCGCGATGATCCGAAACGGGCCAGCCTGCGCCTGACCGTGGGCAAGCTGCTGGTGCTCGCCGCACCGTTCTGGCCGGCACCGTTCTGGCCGGCACCGTTCTGGGCAGCACCGTTCTGGGCTGGCCCGTTCTGGCCCGAGCCCTCTGCGGGCGCGGTCGCGGGCGGCGCCACCCCATTGCCAGTTGCGGGCAGGTCTTGGACTTCAGGGCCGTGCCCGGCGGCGTCCTGGGTGACCCCGCTGCCGGCCGTCCCGGCCGTAGCTACGTCACCTGCCACTGCCGCTCCTCGCGTCAGTCGAAGTATCTAGTGTATCTAGGCAGGAGTAACCAACGGACGGTCCCGCATTGTTCCGCCCACCTGAGGGCGAATATTCGAGGCGGCGTCTCACAAAATGATCAGCGGCCGGAGGTCCAGATCGGGCAGGTTGGCCCGGCCGCCGAGGAAACCGAGTTCCAGCAGCACGCCCAGCGAGGCGACCTCGGCTCCGCACCGCCTGATCAGTGCGGCGGTCGCGGCCGCCGTGCCCCCGGTGGCCAGCACGTCATCGATCAGCAGCACCCGATCCCCCGGCGCGAAGGCATCGGTCTTTACCTCGACGGTCGCGGTGCCGTACTCAAGCTCGTAGGTCTGCGAGTGAGTAGGCGCGGGCAGCTTGCCGACCTTGCGCACCGGCACGAAGCCGACGCCCAGGCGGCAAGCTACCGGAGCCGCCAGGATGAACCCGCGCGCCTCGATCCCGGCGACCTTGTCGATGCCATCGCGGGGGTTCAAGGAGGTCGCCCCCCTCCGGCTAGCACAGTAGCCCTTGGCGAGCGCCTCAATCGTCGCCGCGAACGCCGGGCCGTCCGCCAGCAGCGGGGTGATGTCCTTGAACATCACCCCGGGCTGCGGGTAGTCGGGCACGTCCCTGATTAGCGCGAGCAGGCTCGCGTACTCCGGCGCGGCGAGCGCAGGACCGTCAGGCACCGGCAGCTACTTCCGCTTCTTTCGCTGGGCGGAAGTAGTGCGGCGAGGCTGCTGCCTGGGCCCCGCGGTCGTACGCACCTGGGCTGCTGCGCGGCCCTGGCTCGTCGACGGGACCCGTCCGGCGACGACGGTCGCCGAGCTCACTTCCTCCTCAGCGGCAACGACACTCTCATCGGGCGGGACATCCTCGTCGACGGCGACCCCGCCACCGGTCTGAGCGCTGCCACCAGCCGCCTTGGCCGCCGCACCGGCGACAGCCACCTTGGTCTGGCGCTTGGTGCTCGAGGCCCGCTGCGCGATCTGCTTGGTGAGCTGCTTGAACTCGGACTGGCGCTCCTTGAGGTCGGCCAGCACCGGGGTGGCGATGCAGATCGAGGAGTAGGTGCCGGACAGCATTCCGACGAACAGCACCAGCGACAGGTCCTTCAGCTCGCCATTGCCGAGCAGGGAGACACTGATCGCGAGGATCGAGACGACCGGCAGCAAGGCGATGAGGGAGGTGTTGATCGAGCGCACCAGGGTCTGGTTCAGCGCGAGGTTGGCCGCCTCGCTATACCTAGTTCGCCTGGTTGCCAGCAAGCCGGCGGTATTCTCCCTGACCTTGTCGAACACCACCACGGTGTCGTACAGCGAGTAACCGAGGATGGTCAGCAAGCCGATCACCGTCGCCGGGCTGACCTCGAACCCGGTCAGCGCGTAGACGCCGACCGTGATCATGATGTCGTGGGCCAGCGCGATCAGCGCCGATACCGCCATCCGCCACTCAAAGGCGACCGACAGATAGAGCACGATGACGATCAGGAAGGCGATCAGCGCTTCCAGGGCCTTGCCCGAGATCTGGCTGCCCCAGCTCGGTCCGACCGACGTCAGGCTCACCTGCCCCTTCGGCAGGTGAGCCTCTTTGGCCAGCGCAGCCAGGATCTTGAGCTGGGTTGGGCCGCCCAGCGCCGGAGTCTGGACGTTCCATCCGGACTTGCCGACCTGCTCGACAATGACTGACGTAGGCGATCCGCCCGAGACCGCGGTGTTAGCCACGTCCGTCTGCGTCAGGTGCACGCCGGCCGAGGTGGTGAACTTGTAGATGCTCCCGCCCTGGAAGTCGACGCTGTAGTGCAGCCCACGGACCAGCAGCGCGCCCAGGCTGATGAGCACGATCGCACCCGAGATCATGTACCAGAGCTTCTGGCGGCCGACGAAGTCGATCGATACTTCGCCGCGGTAGAGCCGGCCGCCGAGGGTGCCGAGCCGGGACATCACGCCTCCTTAGGGGTGGTCCGGGCCGAGGCGGCCGCGCCGCCGGTGGCTGGCCTGGCCGTAGCCGGGCGCGAGCCCCGCCACGGTGACTTAGCTCCCAGCCGGGCCGGGTCGAGTCCGGACATCGGCCTGCCCGAGCTGAAGAACTTCAGCCTGGCCAGCAGCGTGACCATCGGCTTGGTGAACAAGAAGACCACCACGATGTCGATCAGAGTCGTCAGTCCTAGCGTAAACGCGAATCCCTTAACGTCACCGATGGCGAAGATATACAGCAGCAACGCGGCCAGGAACGAGACCGTGTCGGACACCAGGACCGTCCGCCGGGCCCGGGTCCAGCCTCGCTCGACCGCCGCCCGCAGCGATCTGCCTTCCCGCACCTCGTCGCGCAATCGCTCGAAGTAGATGATGAACGAGTCGGCGGTGATTCCGATCGCGACGATGAGTCCGGCCACGCCCGCCAGCGTCAGCGAGTAACCCTGGAATTTCGTGAGCAAGATGACCGCGAGCCAGGACAGCAGGGCCGCGGTGGCCAGGCTGAAGACCGACACGATCGCCAGGCCCCGGTAATAGAACACCGAGTACAAGATGACCAGCAGCATGCCGACGGCGGCCGCGATCAGGCCGGCGTCGAGCTGTTCAGAGCCAAGCTGGGCCGACACCGACTGGACCGTCTGGTTGGAGAAGCTCAGCGGCAGCGCGCCGTACTTCAGCACGTTGGCCAGGTCGGTGGACGACTTCTGGGTGAAGTTGCCGGTGATCTGGCCCGAGCCGCCGGTGATCGGCTGCTGGATCGTGGGCGCCGAGACGACCCGGCCATCGAGCACGATCGCGAACTGGTCGAGCACCGAGGTCTGGCTCTGCGTCTGGGCGTTGTAGTAGGCGTTGTACATCGCGGTCGACTGAGTGCCGAACGCCTTGGAGGCCTTGCCGTCGAGGTTGAACGTCACCACGTACTGGTTGTTGGTCGGGTCCAGCTGCGCCTTGGGCGACCGCAGGTCCTGGCCGAGCACGATCGGCGGGCCGAGCACGTACTTAACTCCCTGGCCATCGCAGGCGACGATCTGGCTGTCCCCGTTGTACTTGAACGACTGCCCCTTGTAGATGGTCAGCTGCCACTTCGTGTCCTTGCAGCTCAGCTTCTTGAACAAGGCGAGCGCGGCCGGCGTGACCTTGCTCTGATCGCCCGTGACGATCAGCGGGCTTGACGGCGTCGTGCTTGGCGTCGGCGTTGGCGAAGCCGATCCGCTCGGCGCCGGCGAGGCAGATCCCGAAGGCGTGGCCGTCCCGGTCGGCTTCGGCGTCGAGGACGCCTTCGGCGAGGTCGATGGCGACGGTGAGGAGGAGGCGTTGGCGAGCGGCTTGGCGCCCGCTACCTGCCCGTTCCCGCCCGACTTGCTGGCCGACGGCTTGGGGGTGGACTTCGGGGCCGACGAAGACTTGGGCGAACTGGATCCCGTAGGCAGCGGGGCCGGCGAACCGGTCGGCAGCGGGGTTGGCAGTGGCGTCGGCACCGTGGACGGCGCCGAAGGCGGCAGTCCCTTGCCGGCCTTGACGCCCACCTGGGCGCACTGCGTGGTGCTCTCTGAGGTGCACAGCAGCACCTGCCTGAACC
The DNA here is from genome assembly GCA_035606435.1 of Streptosporangiaceae bacterium. GTDB lineage: Bacteria > Actinomycetota > Actinomycetes > Streptosporangiales > Streptosporangiaceae > Chersky-822. The sequence goes on from DATNFM010000239.1 coordinate 19,975, forward strand.
TCAACTGGGCGGATTTCAGCAGCGGCGCGACCTGGCCGACGCTCGCGCCCGGGATTGAGACGTTGATGAGCTGGTTGCCCTGCTGCACGACCGACGTGTTGTTGATGCCCAGGCCGTTGACCCGGCTCTCCAGGATCGAGATCGCCTCGGTCATGTCGGACTTCGACGGTACGCCGCCGTGGGCGGCGACGGCCTTGAGCGTCACCTGCGTGCCACCGTGCAGGTCAAGCCCTAGCCCGATCTTGAACTTGTCGTGCCACTCGCCTGGGTGCAAGACGGTGCCGCCGATGATCGTGGCGAACATGACGAGCAGAAGCACGACCAGTGAGGCGAGGTGCGTCCCGGGCCGGGACGGTGGTCCGCCGCTCTGCCGGGAGTTGGTGCTACCGCCTGGCCCACTGCTGCGCGGCCGTGACGGCTTGCTTGGGGAGGTCACCTGTGCTGTCCCTTGGTTTCGATCGGGCAGATGCGCGGCTAGATTTCTCCGCTACCCGGCATAACGTCTTAAGTCGCAAAAGCGTTGCGACATTTAAGCGTTGCGGTCCTTGGTCTCCACGTCATCCGCAGGAGCGTCGTCCTTGATGTCCCAGTCATCGGCGGGGGTGTCGTCGGCCGGCTCGGGCTCATCGATCGTCTCTGGCATCGGCTGGTCGTCGGAGATGACCTCCATGACGGCCCGGCGCAGCATCGTCACCTCGACGCCTGGCGCGATCTCGATCACGATGTCCCGGTCATCGCCGGAGACCACGGTGCCGTACATGCCGGCCGTGGTGCGGATCCGCTGCCCGGGCATGACCTGGCTCTGCGTCGCCATGGCCTTGCGCTGGCGGTTCCGCTGCGGGTGCATGATC